>NZ_JBXENV010000008.1:0-380765 GCF_059383755.1 Paenibacillus sp. JT22N15
TTTTAAAGGCTTGATCATAATGTTTCTTTGTCACTTCGTTCACCTCGAATTTGGATAGGTCTATTTTATCCGATTCTCGGTTCTACGTGTCTACTTTTTAGTCTAACAACAATCTATTTAGCAAGTATCGTCGCTCTCCGTGCGAGAGCGTGGATTGAAACATTTACGCCACCACATATAAGCGGCTACACCGATAGGTCGCTCTCCGTGCGAGAGCGTGGATTGAAACGGAAGGAACCAGTTGGTATATGAAGGTAAGTTCTGGTCGCTCTCCGTATGAAAGTTTTGGAAATTTTCAGGCATCTCTTAAAATGATTGAACTATAAGGCTGGTCTCCATTTGACAACTTATTTTAAAAGTCGTACAACTGCATGGATGCCCTGATAAACTGTTACATCTATATAGTGGTTTGATGTTTTTTTCATGGTTCCCTATTTTAAAAATTTTGTATGTAGTCTAAGTTTGTTTTTATTCATTGCATAGGAATAACCTCTTCGTCTTTTTCATAATAATGTTTAAGGCTTGATTTCGAGGGGGCGATTATATGCAAGCGTTTACTTGTACTAACGACAGAAAGATCGACGATAGAATTTCACGGCTGAGGTACAAGTACTCCCGAATATTCAGCATTGGATTTTGGACAATCAGATTTTTTTAGCCAAAAAGGCCGTAATCCGCCAGATAAGAGCTCTGTGGATTACGGCCTTTATTTAAACAAAATTGAAGTTTTGGGGTTACGTTGGACAATAGGGAGTTAGCATCATGAATGTAAGAGAGGTTATGCTCCCCTCACGGGGAGCGCCAAACGGAATCTTTAAAATAGGGTTTCAATCCACATCCTTTAATTGATCCAGGATGACTTTTAAAATAGTATTTTAGGTAAAAAATGTCTTTACAACCAATAGGTTACCTCGTACACTTATGGAAAGCAATGGTATATAGGTCTCAGTGAAAAATGTCGAGGTGATTCTTCTGTACTATGCGCATCGAACAAAATCAGATGATAAAGCAACGTGGCAGCTGCTTATAGTTCATCTTCAAGAGGTAGCAGAGCTAGCTGGACATTTTGCGGCCGCTTTTGGTGCAAGAGATTGGGGGAAAGCAGCTGGAATCCTACATGATTTAGGCAAGTATTCGAAGAAATTTCAACTTAGGCTGGATGATTCTCAAATAGCCGTGGATCACGCAACAGCAGGAGCACAGCATATGATGGAACGTGAAAAGGGCGATTACGCCTTGTTGTTGGCTTATATCATAGCAGGGCACCATGCTGGCCTTCCGGATTGCGGTACAGATGCCGGTGAACAGTCGACACTGCTTAATAGGCTAAAAAAAGAGGTGGAGCCTTATCAAGAAGCGGCCTTTAATGAGCTGCCACAGCAGCTCGGCCTAGATAAACTTTCGCTCTCTCTGAAGCCAGGAATATCGCCGGAATTTCAACTCGCTTTTTTCACAAGAATGATTTTCTCTTGTTTAATTGATGCGGACTCGCTTAATTCTGAGGCTTTCTCGAATAAGAAGCAGAGTGCCAAACGAGGAAAAATAGCAGATTTTCCAGAGCTGTTTAAGAAATTTGAAACTTACATACAAGATGAGTTTGGTGATCCTGAGTCATCAATTAATTATAATCGTTCAGAATTGCTAACTCACTGCATAACTAGGGCGCAAAGCCCAAGAGGAATGAAGACACTTACTCTACCTACTGGAAGTGGCAAGACGCTTATTTCCCTCGGATATGCACTTCGTCATGCCATTCACCATACAACTAATGACGATCAGGCTATAAGAAGAATTATTTACGTAATTCCATATACAAGCATTATCGAACAAAATGCGCGAATATTCAGAGAAGTTCTAGGTGATGAAAATGTGCTGGAACATCATTCTAACGTTCAGCATGAGAAGAAACAAGACAACGAGGATGGTAGCATTGATTTGAAAGAGAAGCTTCAACTCGCGGAGGAAAATTGGGATTATCCTATTATTGTAACTACTAATGTGCAGTTTTTTGAATCTTTGTTTGCAAATAAGCGTGGAAGCTGCCGCAAGCTGCATAATTTAGCGAATAGCATCATTATTTTAGATGAAGCGCAACTCATGAATGGCGGTTTGTTCAAACCTTCACTTTATGCTTTGCAGGAGTTAACGCATAACTATGGGGCAACGGTATTGCTGTGTACAGCAACGCAACCGGAAATAGCGAAGCTGTTTCATGGGCCTATTGAATTAGAAGAGTTAACAGATGATGTGCCCTTGAGGTTCGAGCAGTTCAAACGCGTGTGCATAAAGCAAGTCGGAACGTTAAGTTTGAATCAGATCGATGAACAACTTGCTTCTCATAAACAGGTGCTGTGTATTGTGAATACACGTAAAATAGCGCGGGAAATCTATGCACAGTGTCTCAAGCGTAGTAGTGAAGATGTAATGAAAGAGGGAATTTTTCATCTAAGTGCTCGAATGTGTCCGCTCCACCGGACAGATATCCTAGCACTTATACGTGAACGATTAAAAAAAGAAAATCTACCTTGTACCGTTATTAGTACGCAGCTTATTGAGGCTGGTGTAGATATTGATTTTCCTGCGGTATACAGGGAAATAGCAGGTCTGGATTCTATTGCTCAAGCAGCAGGACGCTGTAATCGCAACGGTAAAGCTCCTGTTGGATATACCTATGTTTTTGAAACGGAATATGGATTACCACCGGGGTGGTTCAGCGCAACAGCAGAAGTTACACGTTCTGTATTGGAGAAATACAAAGATGACCCCTTATCTTTGGAGGCAGTGCGGAAATATTTTAACGAGCTGTATTTCTATCAAAGCAGTGGCAAAGTGGATAAAACAGATTCGAAGGGGATATTAGAATTAATAGAGCGGAGGGGTGCTTTGCTGGAGTTTCCGTTTCGAGAAATTGCCCAGCGATTTCAGCTTATTGATACGGCTGCTAAGGCTATAATTGTGCCTTATGAAAGACCGAATGAGAGAGATGAGAAAAAGGATAATGCTTTAGAAGATGGGGTTTATATAGATGAACATGGGAATAAACAGGGAGGGCGGAATAACAGTAAGGCTTGGAAGCTTATTAATCAACTGCCATACGCTTTTCCAATGACTGGAATATTGAGGCAGCTCCAGCCCTATGTTGTTCAGCTTTATCCGGATGAGTTCAATGCATTTCAAAAGGCAGGAGAAATCGAGCAAGTGCGAGATGGGGTCTGGGTACTTAAAAACCCCGCTAAATGGTATGACGATAAACTTGGTGTAATTCCATATTCTCAGCAATTCCATGAGGATGAAATTTATATTTTTTAAGAGAGGAGGGTTTACTATGGGATATGGTATTCGCTTAAGAGTATGGGGAGATTACGCTTGTTTTACAAGACCAGAGATGAAGGCAGAGCGCGTAAGCTATGATGTCATTACTCCTTCGGCAGCACGAGGGATACTGGAAAGTATACATTGGAAGCCTGCCATTCGTTGGGTCATTGATCGTATTCATGTATTGAAGCCCATTCAGTTTGAAACGATTCGCAGAAATGAAGTGGAAGGTGTCATCTCCGCTCGTAATGTTCAACAGGCTATGGATGGCAAACCGATAACGCTTGCGCAAATCGTAACGGAGGAACGGCAGCAGCGTGCTACACTTATGCTAAAACAAGTAGCCTATGTAATAGAGGCCCATTTTGAAATGACGGATGCAGCGGGAACCGAGGATTCTCCGGAGAAGCATTATAATATTTTTCTTCGCAGAGCTCGTAAAGGGCAGTGTTTTCAGCAGCCTTATTTGGGTTGCCGTGAATTTCCAGCGAGTTTCGAACTAGTAGAAGTAGATGAAACCCTCCATTCCTATGCATATACAGATGTAGCAGAGAAGGACCTAGGCTGGATGTTGCGGGACATTGATTTTAACAATGAGATGACCCCGCATTTTTTTCGAGCGAATATGCGTTGCGGCGTGATAGAAGTTCCCAGATCGAAAGGAGGAGGTGAGCTGCTTCTATGATCATTCAAGCTCTATATGAACGTTATGAGCAGCTTGTCAGAAATCCTAAATCGAAGATAAGTCCTATGTATAGCAGCATGGGGAAAATCTCTTTTGTGTTAGTCATTTCAGCTACAGGTGAATTGTTAAATATAGTGGATATGCGTGAAGTGGACGGGAAGAGAAGGAAAGCATCAGCTATAAATATTCCCGAACAAGGCAGCAGAAGCAGCGGCATTAAGCCGTTCTTTCTCTCGGACAAGCCAGAATATTTGTTAGGCTACCATACTATATCGGATGTTGCAAATGCTTCGGCAACAGATGCTAAGAAGGTAGTAGATGCACGTAGAAAGTACGAGGCTTGCGTAGAGCTTCATCATAATATTTTGCAAAATTTGGAGGACAGTGGAGCCAAGGCCATTCTTGCTTTTTTCTCCCATTGGAATATAGAAACAGTACGTGAGCATCCAAAGCTCCAAAATTTTATTGCTGATTTAGATAAAGGGCTGGATTGCAACATGGTATTTCGACTTGATGAAGATGCTGATGGATATCTTCATGAACGTGAAGCGATAAAAACGTGTTGGATTCGTTATATGGAAAGTGAGAAAGCAAGCTCCGAGCTTATCGGGCAATGTCTGATTACGGGTAAAGAGGGGGAGCCGATTGCCCAAACGCATGAAATTAAAATTAAAGGCGTTCGCGGGGCGCAGTCATCTGGAGCGGCGCTTGTTTCCTTCAATGTTGATTCTTTCCTGTCTTACGGAAAAAAACAAAGCTTTAATGCGCCTGTCAGCAAAACTGCGGCTTTCGGCTACACGACAGCTCTGAATCATATGTTGGAATCGGATACGAATACCATTACAGGCATTGGCGATATGACGGTCGTGTTCTGGGCTGGTGCTTCTCCGTTTGGAGAAGATATGGAGAGAATTGTTGTGAATGCTTTTACTCAGAATCGCACTATAGCATTGGAAAATAAAGCAACAGATCAGATTATGGATGTTATAAAGCGCGTTCAGCAAGGAAAAAAACTAACGGAAAATATGTTGTCGATTAAAGAGACACCGTTTTACATTCTTGGACTTTCTCCAAATATGGCAAGAATTTCAGTACGGATGTTCTGGCAAGGACATTTTGGACAAATGTTAGAAAACATAAATGCGCACAGTACAGATATGGACATAGTGGGTTTAAAAGATTACCGGGCTGAGACTCCTTCTATTTACCGTATAATGGAAGAAACTAGGCGTGTAAGCAGCGAAGGCAAAAAGGTAGGGGAAGGTCCGCCGCCTGGACTAGGGGGAGCAGTTCTGCGTGCAATCGTGCAGGGAAACGCTTATCCACACGCACTTTATATGAGCATTGTTAATCGCATTCGTGTGGATGGAATTGTCAATCAGTTGCGTGTCGCCATTATTAAAGCTTACTGGAGCAGATATGCTCGCCTGAATAATAATTTGCAATTAGAGGGGGCTTTATCTGTGAGTATAAATGAAGAAAGTCAAGATGTCGGTTATCGTCTGGGAAGAGTATTTGCTGTGTTGGAGAAGGTGCAGATCGAATCGGTAGGAGATAATAAGTTGAATGCAACCATTAAGGATAAATATTTTGCATCGGCCGCTACTAGACCGCTAGCTGTATTTACTTTTTTATTCAAAAATTTGACTAATCATCATATGAAAAAAATGCGTTCCAATGGGAACGGTGGCTTGGCGGTAACCTACGATATTCTTTACCAGACCATCTTAAAAGGAATATATCCTATCCCAACAACTTTAAATCAACAAGAGCAGGGTTTATTCATTCTTGGTTACTATCATCAAAAACAACAATTGTTTACCAGCAAAAAGCAGTTAGCAGAACCAATATCAATACAAGAAAAAGACCATCAACAGTTATCTAATAGCGAAGAAGCTTAATTGATAATAATCCATCTCTATGTTTTGAAAATACGATTTGAGAGGCGATGATTGAAAATGGCAATTGAACAAGCGGAATTGGAAAAAGTCGGGCAAAATAGTGCGTTAGCTCAAAGATATGATTTCTCCATTTTTTTTGATGTAACAAATGGTAACCCCAATGGTGATCCTGATGCAGGAAATATGCCGCGTACCGATCCAGAGACAGGTCATGGTATTGTGACTGATGTATGTATTAAACGAAAAGTCCGCAATTATATTGAGCTGACTAGGGAAGGGGAAGAAGGCTTTAACATTTATGTGACAGAGGGCGCAGTGCTTAATGAGCAGCAACGCCGCGCATATCGAGCGATTCGACCAGATGATGCTGATACTAAGGAATTGAAACCTAAAAGTCAGGAACAATCACGTCAATTAACACGTTGGATGTGTGATAATTTCTTTGATATTCGTACCTTTGGTGCAGTTATGACAACGAAGGTGAATTGTGGACAGGTGCGTGGGCCGATTCAGTTTACGTTTGCCCGGAGCATTGATCCTATTTTTCCTCAGGAGCTAACAATTACTCGTCAGGCAGTAACGCAAGAAGGAGCTGCTAAAGAAAGAGAAATGGGACGTAAACACATAGTTCCATATGGTCTCTACCGTATGGATGGGTATATTTCGGGTTATTTGGCAGAAAAGACGGGATTTACGAACAATGATTTGGAATTGTTATGGGAAGCTCTGCTTCATATGTTTGAGCATGATCGCTCAGCATCACGGGGACAAATGACGGTTCGAAAACTTGTTGCTTTCCAGCATGAGACAAGGCTTGGTAATGCTCCCGCTCACCAATTGTTGGAACGTGTTGATGCTATTCGTGTGAGAGACCAGAGTCTGCCAGTAGAGCCGATTCGTTCTTTCAAAGAATATGAGATTACGATTAATAGGGATGATTTGCCTGAAGGTATCAAAATACTAGAATGGTAGGCGAATAAGAGGGGGCGGGCAATGGCAAAGAAGTTACTCTATCAGGAAGATGATTTGCTGATGCTATCTGGTGTTCAGCATTATGCGTTCTGCAAGCGTCAGTGGAGTCTTATTCACATCGAGCAGCAGTGGAGCGAAAATGTTCTTACTTACGAAGGTCAACAAATGCACGGCCGGGCGGATGATCCTTACTTTAGTGAAACGCGCGGCGATGTGCTCATCTCAAGGGCTCTGCCACTCGTTTGTTATTCGATTGGGTTTTATGGTAAAGCGGATGTGGTTGAATTCCATGCAGTAGTAAGTTCTAGAAGCAGTAGCATTATAGGAGAAAGAGACGCCATTGCTCTTCCGGGCCGGGAAGGGCTATGGCGTCCTTTTCCGGTAGAGTACAAGCGCGGTAAACCAAAAAGCGGAGATTGGGACGAAGTACAACTATGTGCCCAGGCAATGGCGCTTGAAGAGATGTTCGGTGTCCAACTAACGGAAGGAGCATTGTATTATGGTGAGCGCGGCAGAAGGGTTAGCGTTACCCTAACTGAAGGCTTAAGGCGGCGAGTTTATGCTTTGTTTGAAGAAATGCATGGATTATTTTTAGCAGGATTAACGCTTCCAGCTGTTTATTCCTCCAAATGCAAAAATTGCTCGCTATTGGATATATGCATGCCAGCGATCTTATCCCGAAAATCTAAGCAAAGCAGGGGATATCTCCAGCACTATTTAGACAAGGAGATGGGCTAAACGAAGAAAGGAGGAAGCAGTATATGCGTAAACTGTTAAATACGTTATACATTACTTCACCTAGCAGCTATTTAACACGTGAAGGGGAAAATATAATCGTCAAGGCGGAGGATCGTGATCCTCTTCGAATGCCGATTCATATTTTGGAAAGTATCGTAACTGTGGGGTATGCAGGTGCAAGTCCGTCTTTGATGCAGCTGTGTGCAGAGCGTGGAGTCTCCTTATCGTTTTTACAAGAGAATGGGCAATTTATGGCAAGTGTACATGGGAAGACAACTGGGAATGTGCTGCTTAGACGCAAACAGTATCGGCTGGCTGACGGTGAGGGAGCAGCCATTTATGCGAAGAGGTTTATTTTTGCTAAAATCGCCAATTCAAGAACAGTATTAAATCGGGCTATACGCGATCATGGATCAAATATTGCATCAGATAAAGTGAACAAAGAAGCTGATTTCTTAAAAAGGTATCTAAATAAGGTGTTAACTGTTCCTAGGCTGGATGATATACGAGGCATTGAAGGAGAAGCAGCACGCCGCTATTTTTCGGCATTTAATGAGTTGATTTTGGCAGATAAAGAAAGTTTTTATTTGAGGGGGCGTAATCGTCGACCTCCTCTTGATCGTGTTAATGCGCTATTGTCTTATACATACACCTTGCTTCGATTAGAAGTTCAATCCGCACTCGAAACGGTGGGTCTTGATCCTGCGGCGGGCTTTCTCCATCGTGATCGCCCAGGAAGACCAAGCCTTGCGTTGGATTTAATGGAAGAGTTACGGGCTTATATGGCAGATCGTTTAGTGCTTTCCCTTATCAACCGTAAGCAGATTCAAGCGAATGATTTTACTATTAAAGAAAACGGGGCAGTGTTGCTAAAGCCGGATTTAAAGAAAGAGCTGATTACGGCTTGGCAAAAAAGAAAGCGTGAAGAAATTCGTCACCCATTTTTGGATGAAGTCATTCCAATTGGTCTGCTTCCTTATAGCCAAGCATTGTTATTGGCAAGGACGATTCGAGGAGACTTGGAGGAATATCCTCCATTTCTGTGGAAGTAGGGGGTAAATCCAATGATGATTCTAGTAACGTATGATGTGAATACGACGACGCCCGAAGGCCGAAGACGGCTGCGACAGGTTGCGAAGTGCTGCCTAAATTACGGACAGCGTGTTCAAAACTCTGTTTTTGAATGCATGGTAGACCCTCTGCAATTCAAGCAATTGAAAGATCAGCTATCTAAGGAAATTAATGAAAATACTGATAGCCTGCGCTATTATTTGCTTGGTGCCAACTGGAAGAAGCGTGTGGAGCATGTAGGTGCCAAGGAAGGCTATGATCCTGAAGGGATTTTGATAGTGGATTAGTTGTTAAGATACACTTATTATGAAACGGGAAAAGATTAGGTGTATTGATTTAGAACAATATATTTAAGTCGAAATTACTGAATAAATTTTTGCTGTGCGAACCTTAAGCGCCCATGAATTTCCTAGGAGGTTCGCACACTGTATTTTATATGGCGGGTTGCAATAATAGTATTTATTTTAGCTCATTGATTAGACTGGGTAGATAAGGTTCGCGGAAAATATGTATTTTTCCCGCGCTAGTGAAGGCTTTTCATGGTATGCTGTCGCTCTCCGTACGAGAGCGTGGATTGAAACGCCCTGTAGCGGAGGCGTTCGGCGCGGCAGTCAAAGGTCGCTCTCCGTACGAGAGCGTGGATTGAAACGTAACCTTCGCAGCGGCGCGGACAGCTTGTTTAAGTCGCTCTCCGTACGAGAGCGTGGATTGAAACTCTAGGCGGTGGCCCTTTCCAGCGTGTTAGTCCAGTCGCTCTCCGTACGAGAGCGTGGATTGAAACAGACACGATGGCTTATGTATCCATGGAAGACCTCGTCGCTCTCCGTACGAGAGCGTGGATTGAAACACGCTGATATTATCGCATACCGTAAAAAGCCTGAATGTCGCTCTCCGTACGAGAGCGTGGATTGAAACACGCTGATATTATCGCATACCGTAAAAAGCCTGAAGTCGCTCTCCGTACGAGAGCGTGGATTGAAACCAACTGGATTCTCGTTTGTCATGGACTAAAGAAGGTCGCTCTCCGTACGAGAGCGTGGATTGAAACCGGCAAGGTACTTGCGTTTGAACGATACGCCGAGCGTCGCTCTCCGTACGAGAGCGTGGATTGAAACTTTGTTTTGAATCCGCGTTTTTTAATGCGCCCGCGTCGCTCTCCGTACGAGAGCGTGGATTGAAACTCAGCAAAACGGTCGAGCCTAGGAGCGGAACGCGGGTCGCTCTCCGTACGAGAGCGTGGATTGAAACAGGTTGCGGCTCTGACTCTGGTTCAGGTTCTGGCGTCGCTCTCCGTACGAGAGCGTGGATTGAAACAAATGAGCTGATGGCTATGCTCAATAGGGCCATCGGGTCGCTCTCCGTACGAGAGCGTGGATTGAAACCAGGTTGCATTAACCTGGTCACCGTCTCGGCTGGTCGCTCTCCGTGCGAGAGCGTGGATTGAAACTGCGGGGGTGCGTAATACAGCACTCGGCGGGGCTAGTCGCTCTCCATGCGAGAGCGTGGAATGAAACGCAATTCAATGACTGACCTGATCAGCAGAAATATTTTAATTTAAAAAACTACAATAATTTACAAACGAAAAAAGATGTTTTTAGTCATGAAGACTCATGAATTATTTTGTCATTCAATAGTATACTTAATGTTGAAATATATCCCAATATTTCAAATTTTATATTATTGAAAGGTGTGTTGTGATTTTGAAGAAGAGCAAGTTAGTTTTATTAGGTATGGTTATTATGTTGTGCATGATTTCTGCTATTCCTGTCTCTGCCCAATCGGTAACTAATTCTAACTCCAATGTCATTGCTCCTGCAGCATATTGTCCGTCGTGTACGATGATTGGGCTTCCGTATCCTAAGAAAGATTATTCCCGCTCTGATTTTATTGGTGCAACTATTCAATATAACGGTTATACATACCGTTTCTTGGAAATAGATGATAGCTTGAGCACTTCCACACGTTGGTGGACGGTATGGTATAGATAATTTGATGCCCATTGCTCCTATAGTTTAGAGATCGCTTTCCATGTGGGGGCATAAAGCTTAATAAGAAAGCTTCAATGATGTTGCTTTAATTAGAACCCAATAAACAAAAAAACGGCTGTCGAGCATCCTCGACAGCCGTTTTAACATTCATTACCGCATTTCATTCCTCAATCCATCTACTATTTCGTCACACTACTCAGCTTATAAGCCCCATCAGCGAGCCTGTTCGTATTTGCAAAGTCGACGCCCGGCGCATTCGTTTGCGGGCTGATGATCGCAATGGCGATATCATAGGTTCCCGCAGCAAGTCCGGTGACGGGGATCGAATCGGTAATCGTATAAGTGCCTGTTTTCCACGTGCGCAAATCAACGGTTGTCGTCTTCTTCGCGACGATCGTATTGCCGCTGCGCAGCTGGATTTCGACTGGCCAGCCGAATGGGAAGTGTTGGACACCTTTATTTTCTACCTTGATCGTTGTCGCAAGCGAGCTTCCGGTTATGGCAGCTGGATGCGAAATTTCCTTCACGACAAAATGATAGCCCATCCGTTTTTTCAGGGTGTCTATATTGCTTTGCAGCGTATTGCCTACGGCGAGCGAAGCGGGCGAGTTGGGACCGAGCCAGCTTGGCTTGCTCAGCTCCGTCTGGCGTTGCGTTTCCGTAAAGCCGCTGCCCGTAGTGAGCGCGGCAGTCATGCCGGACGCTCCGCCATAAAATTCCCCGCCAGAAATGCGCGTCTCCCAAAAGTTAGCGTGCGCAGGCTGCTGCTGGCCGATGTCGTCCCAGTAGCCATTTTGCGTGCCGGTATACCAGCCCCAATCCGCATCGAAGCTGTCTTTATGTCCGAACACATCGTTAAACATGCCCATTACCATGCCTTTATTGTTCGTTTTGGCAAGCGCAATGCTGCGTCTGATCAGCACCTGCATTTTGTCCTCTTTGCCGGCGAAGGCATCAATATAATGCTGCACATATTGATTCGAAATCGCATTTGGTGGGAAAGCGCCCGTGTAATTGGCTTCGCCATTTGGCCCTACATAAGGCCATGTGTGAAATTCCGCCCAATGGCCAATCGAGCCAATTTGCACAAAAGCGACCGGACGTTCATTTGTATTATACCGGGCGGCGATCGCTTCAATAGCGAGCTTATGCCGCTCTATTAAATAAGCAGAGCTGTAGTTGGGCGAAAAGCCCATATTGTTGCCGGTGCCCATTCCGCCTGTCGTATCGTTATAAGCGGTGCCTGGAGATTGGCCGAGGGCGACCATCTCATTATAAAGCCAATCGGGAATATCCCGGTGCGCTGCGCCAGTTGGGCTGTCTAGAATAAACCGCAGCACAACTTTTACGCCTAGGCTGTTCCAATGAGCAAAATTGTTCGTCGCTTCAATGGCAGCGAAATTATACGTTCCCTTCGTCGATTCAAGCTCCTTCCAAGTTACCCCAGCATAAACGAGCTTGTGCTGCTGGGGGTAGCCAGTCGTTTTAGCCGATGGAGCCCAGCCTTTAAACGGGTTATTAAGCGGGCTGTCGAGCTCAACCGGGTATGCGACCGTTGTCGCTCCGCCAGGGTCGCTGGGTCCGCCGCTGGAAGTAAGCAAATAAGAGGGCAGCGTCTGGCTTGCCGCAGGCAGCCGCGAGGTTGTGGAGTTGTTATCGATATAGCCAGCTTGAATGGTGCTGCCAGCGCTGATCTGTAAAGTGGCCAGAGGTATGGCGACTTCAATAACGGTTGAGCTGCGGAAAAATTGGGAGGAGGAGAGGGTGGTAGTGGCATTCCAGCTCCAGTTGCTGCCGGTTCCTGCATAGCGGTATAACCCGGCATTTTCCAGCAGCCATTCGATGCCAGTAGCGCCCCAGCCTGATGCCTGATAGCCCGTTGCGGTATTGTTGTCGATATTCAGCCAAAAGCTGCCCGTTGCCGTGCTTAAGCCTGAGCCTTGAATGAGCAAATAAAGATTTGTTCCATCGTTTGTCATTTTGAAGCTTTGAGCGGCTCCCGTACCTGTAGCGAGCGCGTTAATGCTGCTCCAATCGCTTACATTGCCATCGACCGTAATGGTAGCGGCTTGTGCTCCCGGAACGGTGCCAATCGGTTGAAAGATCGCGAAGATGAGCGCAAATATCAAAAATAAATGAACCAATAGCTTTTTGTTGCCGGCTGCTTTAAACATGGTAAACCTCCTTGGGTATAGGGTTGTCCCGTTAGGACCTTCAAGCGAACGAATGGCCGTCTATCCTTCCATTTTACAGGTAAATCACCTCCCTTCAGCAGAAAAGCGGCTTGTCCAAAGCTTGTCCAAATCTGCCTTTAATTTGTTACCTTCATGAGAGCATTGTAAGCGGGATCATCTAGATGATGGATTTTTAAAATTGAAAATTTGCGGCAAATAATTCGAGGGATTTTCATGATGCAGAAGTCGGTTATATGTTGCATTATAGGCGATACGAACATACAGAACAAGAGAAAATTTCCAATTCCCACATGAAATTTGCCTAAATATAAAGCAGTTGACAAACTTCAATTCCATGTAATAATCTATATCAAATGAAATAAATTTGCGGCAAATACTTAACGGGATGAAAAGAGAGGTGTGACAAACAGTATCTTGTAAGCGTTTTATAACTATGAAAAACTGATGAAAACTCAGTTAATTCAAGGTTTTTAGCGAATATCAATTTATTTGCCGCAAATATAGCGAAAAATTAGCCAAAAATTAATTGACAACATAGGCGAACTGTTTTACTATCGTAACAGAAGCAAAACTTTGTTAGATAACCTAACATGAGACGCGGTGAATAACGAATACCGCTAAATTAATGACAACGGAGTGTGTAGACATGGGGAACATTAGAATGGCTTTTATCGGTGTCGGCGATATGGGGTCGCATCATTGCATCGGTTTTGATTTGCTTCCGGATAGTGATGTTCGTTATATCTGTGATATGAACGAAGCTAACGTAGCGCGTACCGTTGCTGAGCTTAAGAACAGCAGCCCGGTTATTGTGACGGATTACCGTGAGCTGCTTCATAAAGAGGATTTGGATGCGGTCGTCATTAGCGTTCCGAACTATTTGCACCGCGAGGTCGCCGTTGCTTTTCTGGAGGCAGGCAAGCATGTGTTTCTGGAGAAGCCGGTTGCCCACACGATTGAAGATTGCGATGCCATTATTGAAGCAGCGGAAAAATCCGGTCGCATTTTGCAAATCGGACTCGTTTACCGTTATTCCAACTTGTACCGCCGGATGGCCAAGGAGCTGGAAAATGGGCGTCTGGGCGATGTGAAGCTAATGTGGTGCAAGGAGTTCCGTGATCCATTCCCGCCAACCGAATGGTTTTATGACAAGTCGAAGTCGGGTGGTGCGATCGTCGAGAAGGATTGCCACCACTTTGATATTTTCAACTGGATGATTCAGGCGAATCCGGTACGCGTATTTGCTTCCGGCGGCCAGCATGTGATGAAGCAAGGACAAGAGAACATCATTACCAATTCCTACAGCCATTATCCAGCGAAAAATATTTCCGATACGTCGATCGTCGATCACGCCTTTATTACGATTGATTATGACAACGGCAGCAAGGCGAACCTCGGCCTTTGCATGTATTTGAAGCCAAGAAACTTGCTTGGCGAAGGACTTGAAATCGGCTTAATTGGCGACAATGGCGGACAGATGGTTGCGCGCAATGACAAGACGATTGATATCGTCGGCGGCGAGGATTGGACGAAGGATCATCTCGACATTGACGTTACGTCGGATTCGATTATGGGCGGCCATACAGGCGGCCAAACGCAGCGTATCGATTTCCTGAAATGTGTAAGGGAAGGCAAGCAGCCGTTTGCGACGGCGCAGGTTGGACGTAATGCGCTGCTGATCGCGCTCGCTGCCGAAAAATCTATTGTAGAAGAACGGTATGTCTATCTAGAAGAAATTACTGGCTAAGGGGTGTCATGATGAATAGCTTGCGAAAATATGACACATTGCTGTTTTTCCTGTTTATTATGCCGTGGATCATTGGTTTTACGATCTTCTTCCTAATTCCATTCGGCACCTCGGTGTTTTACGCCTTTACGGATGCGAAGCTGCCGGGCGCGGTCAATTATAACTTTGTCGGATTCGATAACTTTATTCATATGATCGATGATCCGATTTTTCTGAAAAGCTTGCTCAACACGATGTATTTCGTCGTTTTCGGTGTGCCGATCGTAACGGCAGGCATGCTGGTGCTGGCGATGCTGCTTAATTTTAATGTGAAGGGCATTGCCTTGTTCCGTACCTTCTATTACTTGCCTACGCTTGTGCCGATTGTGGCAACCGTCATTATTTGGCGGCTTGTCTTCAATGCGGAATTCGGCATCTTGAATTTGGGGCTAGGCCTGCTCGGCTTCGACAAAATCGATTGGATCGGCGGCGAGCATACGATTAAGCCGGTTATCATTTTGCTGCAAGTGTGGATTTCGGGAAGCGGAGTGCTGATCTTTCTGGCGGCGCTCAAAAACGTGCCGAGGCATTTGTATGAAGCGGCTGAAATCGACGGGGCGGCTGGTGTTCGCAAATTTTTATCCATCACGCTGCCGATGATCAGCCCTTCGATTTTGTTCGTTATCATTATTCAAACGATGTACAACTTTCAAATGTTTACAGAAGCGCTGCTGCTCTCCAAGGGCGGTCCGAACTACGCAGCTTATACATTTGTCTACAATATTTACAAATCGGCCTTTACCGACTTGAAGTTCAGCATGGCGATGTCACAATCGATTTTCTTATTTGCGCTGATCTCGCTCGTCACCTTTGTGCTGATGAAAATATCGAATCGCTTCGTGTATTACGAAGGAGAGAGATAGGGGGATCTATATGAATGGCGGGCAAAAAAGCAGCATTACAGCGATGGTCTCCAAATATGTATTGCTGCTCGTAGCGTTGGTGTTATTTGTAGGGCCTCTCGTGTGGTTGCTCTCGACCATGATGAAGACGAAGGCGGAGACGTACAAGGTGCCGCCGACTATTTTTCCGGAACATATGAACTTTGAGGCGTTTGAGCGATTGTTTGCCGTCCAGCCCATGATGTGGCAGTGGATTCAAAACTCCTTTGCGATTTCGTTTTTCGTCGCTTTGGGCGCTGTCGTTTCCAGCTCCATTGTGGCTTATGGATTTTCACGTTTTGCGACGAAATACCGGGATAAGCTTTTTCCGATCGTGCTGCTGACGCTGATGATTCCGCCCTCTATTATGATGATTCCATCGTATGTGCTGTTTGCGAAGCTGGGGTGGATCGATACGTGGCTGCCGCTGATCGTTCCGGCTTGGCTCGGAGGCGCTTATTACATTTTTTTATTCCGGCAATTTTTTCTGACGATTCCGCAGGAGCTTGATGAAGCGACTTATCTCGATGGCGGCAATCGCTGGACCGTATATGCAAGAGTCATTATGCCGCTCTCCAAGCCGATTATTATTACGACGATCATATTCGCTTTCGTCAACTCTTGGCTCGATTTTCTCGGACCGTTTCTGTATATCAAAAATAATGAGCTGTTCACGCTGAGTGTTGGCCTGCAGCTGCTGATTGGACAAACAAGCCAGGACTTCCCGGCGCTTGCTGCTGGTGCTTTCATAAGCATCATTCCAATTGGGCTGCTTTATTTCTTCGCACAACGCTACATTGTGGAAGGGGTGGTGCTGACGGGCTCCAAAGGGTAATGGCGCGGTCTGTTTCTGGTTTTCTTGCTTTCTACATGACGTAAAAGGGGAACTGTATATGAAAACGAAGAGCAAATGGAAGTTGAGTGTAGGTACTACGTTGTTGGCTGCGTCTATTCTTGTAACGGGCTGTGGAGGCGGCAATGCAGGCGGACAGACGAATACGGCGAATCCAGCAAGTGCCGGCGGCAATTCCAGCGCGCCAGCTGAAGAGGCTGTAACGATTACCTATTCCCAGTGGGGAACGGCCGAGGAGCTTCAGCGCACACAGGAATTGCTAAATAAGTTCATGACGGCTAATCCGAGCATTACGGTCAAGCTGGAAGGCAAAGACTGGGGCAGCTACTGGGACGGACTGACGGCGAATGCCGCTGGCGGTACGCTTCCAGACGTATTCAAAACCAGCTATGCTTATGTAGAGAAATATGCGGAGCTGGGCATTTTTAAAGAGCTGGACGGCTTGCTCGCCGACAATAAATTTGATTTGAACAATGTGGATCCGAGCTTGCTGGGTCTTCATAAGTATCAGGGCAAGCAGGTGTCGCTGCCCATTGATGCGAACGTTATCGTATGGTACTACAATAAAGCGTTGTTCTCTGATGAAAAAACAAACCCGCTGAAGGCACCGATGCCATCGCTTGAGCCAACTTGGGATGAAATTACCGATATCGCAACGAAGCTGACGTTTGATAAAAACGGCAAAAACGCAGGCGAAGCAGGCTTTGATGGCAAAAACATCGTGCAATGGGGCCTTTCGATTTCCCCAGGCTCGACGATGGACTGGTTCCTGGAGCCTGAGCTGTGGTCGAATGGCGGCAAGCTCGTCAATGATGACGGAACGCTTGCGCTAGATACGCCAGAATCGATTGAAGTGCTGCAATATTTTATTGATTTGACGAAAAATAAAAAGATCAACACAACGCCTGCGCAAATCGAAGGGCTTGGCGGCCAAGTCAACCTTGCGATTACAACAGGCAAGGTTGCAATGAATCCTGGCGGCAGCTGGAATACGGCCAACTATAAAGAAGCGGGCATCGATTACGGCATCTCTTATTTGCCGAAATTCAAGACGAACCAAACGGTTGTCCAGCCAGCAGGCATGGCAATCAGCGCTAATACGAAGCATGAAGCGGCAGCTTACAAGCTGTTGGCATGGCTTGCGGGCCCAGAAGGGCAGACGGAGCTGGCGAAGCAAGGGTATTCGATTCCGGCTAATAAAGCGGCTTCGGACGCTTATATCGAAACGATGGGCGAAGCGAACAAAATCTTCCTTGACGCCCAGCAATACGGCATCGTATCGCCGTTCACGGCGAAGAAAACCGATCTCGTATGGACGTATGGCGAGCAATCGCTTAAGCTTCCACTTGCGGGCGAAGGCGACCTAATGGCGGCGATTAAGGAATTGACTTCCAAAGTAAACTAAGACGAAAAATAACAGCAGCATTGGAACCGAGCTTAAGGTTCCGAGCTGCTGTTGTTTTGTGTTTGTGTAAGGTACGGCCTATAGAATACCGATATAATAGAAAAGGTAGCCACGGGGCCATCTATCTGGCAAAATAAGCAGAGGTCTACAGCATACTGGCTGCCGCGTAAGTGGAGCATACCTCAAGGAGAGGATCGTTCGCCATGAAAATGAATAAATATGTAACAGCCATGCTCGGCATGGCGGCATTTACCTTGCTTGTCATCGGTGTTTCGGGACCGGACGTTTCGGCGGAGGGAGCCGAATATTATGTCGCAACGACGGGCAATGATTCCAATACCGGTACGATAACCGCGCCATGGAAAACGCTGCAGCATGCAGCTGATGCGGTGCCAGTTGGAAGCACAGTTTACGTTCGGGGCGGCGTGTACAACCAGAAGCTGAACATAACCCGTTCCGGCTCGGCTGCGGCAGGGCCAATCATCTTCACGAATTACGCAGAAGAGGTGGCTGTTATTGACGGCACGGGTCTGGCGGCGAGTGGTGCGGAAGGGCTCGTTAGCTTGACCGATGTCAGCCATGTGACTATTAAAGGCTTGGAAATCCGCAATTTTACAAGCACTTCGAAAAATGAGGTGCCAATAGGCATCTATGTAAGCGGAGCTGGAAGCTATATCGGCTTGCTGGACAATAAAGTTCATGCAATTAAAAATACGGTGACGCCGACAGGCAGCGGCTTGCAAGGCCGTGATGCTCATGGCATTGCCGTATATGGGACGAAGTCGCCGGCCTCGCTTAACCATCTGACGATCGACGGAAATGAGCTGTACAATCTGGTGCTCGGCTCCAGCGAATCGCTTGTGCTCAATGGCAATGTGGATACGTTCGAAGTGACGAATAATCTGATCCATGACAATGACAATATCGGCATCGACCTGATCGGCTTTGAGGGAACCGCCCCGAATGCAGCCTATGATCAGGTGCGCAACGGTCTAGTTAAGGGCAACCGGGTCTATAACATTACGTCCAATAACAACCCTTCTTACGGCAAGAAGCTGCCAAACAACAGCAATGCAGCTGACGGCATTTATGTCGATGGCGGCAAAGACAGCATCATTGAGCAAAACTACAGCTATAACAACGATATTGGCATCGAAATTGCTTCCGAGCATAAAGGCAAATCAACGAGCCATATTACCGTTCGCAGCAATATCATTTACAACAACCGTCTTACCGGTATTGCAATGGGCGGCTACGATAAGCAGCGGGGCTCCACGACAGATAGTAAAATCGTCAACAATACGCTGTACAAAAACGATACGCTCGGCGATGGCAGCGGCCAGCTTTACGTTCAATTCGATACGAAAAATAACATTATTAAAAACAACATTATGGTGGCCAGCTCGTCAGGCGTCCTCATCTATAACGAATATACGCAAAACTCCGGCAATATCGTCGATTACAATTTGTATTTCACGGCAGGCGGTAGCTCGGATGCCTACTGGGTTTGGAAAAATGTCGAGTATGACGGCTACGCTGCATACAAAGCCAATTCCGGCAACGATTCGCATTCCTTATTTGTTGATCCTAAGTTCGTAAATGTCTCATTGAATGATTTCCATCTGCAAGCGACGTCCCCAGCTATTGATGCTGGCGATACAGATGCCGCAATTATCGGTTTACTGGATATGGATGGCCAGCCGCGTGTACAAGGGGCGGCCGTTAATATTGGTGCAGACGAGTAACGGAAGAACTTAAGCAGGCAAACGGTTAAAAAGACGCAAAAAAACGCCAGGGAAAGCAAGCTTCCCTGGCGTTTTTTTGCTGTTAAGAAGCGGCGATTTCCTTGACTTCCCCGGGGCTGGACTATAAAATTATATTTGCCGCAAATTTTTGTTGGTCAAATAAAATTTGCCCCAATTATAGTCGGGCTTATATCTATTGCTTGGGAGAAGAGAGGAATCAGGAATGGCTAAACTGAAAGATATAGCGGATCGCGTTGGCGTATCCATCTCGACGGTTTCACGCGTAATGAAAAACGATGCCAATCGCTCTGTTAGCGACGAGACCCGTAAAAAAATTTGGGAAACCGCCGAGCAGCTTGGCTATCGCACGCTTCGACCGGCAAAGAAGAAAAAGGCAGAAGCCAAAACAGCCTATAGAATTGGCTGCGTAGTCGCAATCCCTCAAAACAAATACAACAACCCGTATTTTTCCGTCATATTGGAAGGGATAGAGAAGGAGCTTGCCGCCTCGGGCATGCGCCTCGAATTCGTATACAGCATTGAGAAGGAAACCGATACCGAGCAGCTGCAAGCGCTGGTGAAGGAGCATCAAATCGACGGCATGCTCGTCGTAGAGCGCATTGATCCTGAAGCGTACCGCTGGATTAAAGCGAATGTGCGGGCGGTCGTCGGCGTCGATATAGCTGATCGGGAGGTTCCCGTGGTCAGCTATGACCGGGAGGCGGCTGCGAAGGAAGCTGTGAACCATCTTATCGCGCAGGGCCATCGCCATATCGCCTATATTGGCGGCTCGGAATACAAGGACGACTTTCGTGCGGAAAAACGTTTTCTCGGGTATCAAAGCGCCTTGAAGGAAGCGGGCTTGCCGATTGACGATGAATGGGTCATTAATGTCAAATGGGATGTGGCGCTCAGCTACGAGCTGACGAAGCAGGCTTTTGCGAACAATGCGCAGCGGCCGACGGCTATTTTTGCCGCCAGTGACATGATGGCTATTGCGGCGATGCGCGCCGCGACGGAGCGCGAGCTGAAAATTCCCGATGACATTGCATTTTTTGGCGTCGATAACATTGAAATATCCGAATTTACTTCGCCGCCGCTTTCGACCATTCATGTGCCCAAGCTGGAGATGGGCATGTTCGCGGTCAAGCTGCTGATCGATTATTTGGAAAATCACTATGAGATCGCTGTCAAAATGGTCATTCCTTATCGCTGCCTGCTCCGCCATTCCACCAGCAGCAAGCTTACACATGTAACCCCATAACACGGCTTCATCTGCCCCAATAGTCAAGCATAAGGGGAACGCAATAGCAGCAATGAGAGGACTTCTGATGTAAATCAGGCGTCCTTTTTTTGTTTGCTTGTTACCGGGCTGCGGCTTATAAAATATTTGACAGCTTGCGGTATTCGCGCGGCGAGATGCCTTCATGGCGGCGGAAAATACGGCTGAAATAATGGATATCGGGATAACCAACGCTTTCGCCGATGCTTTCAATCGACAGCCCGGATTCACGCAGCAGCCTTCTCGCTTCCCGGTGGCGGATCGATTGGACGAATTCGCTCGGCGGCATTCCCGCCATTTGCTTAAACAGCTTCGCCATATGGTCGACGCTCAAATTCAGCCGTTTCGCAAGGCTCGTATTCGTCCACCGCTCCGCGGGTGCTTCTTCAATTTGCTTCATGACCTCCAGCAGCTTGTCCCCATGGACAGAACCCTGCGCAACGGAGCTTGAAAGGGAGGAGCGCAGCAGATGGGTGAGAATTTGCAGCATATACGCTTTGCAGACGAGCTCATAGCCGGGCGGGCGCATCGTAAACTCGTGCACGAGCTGCTCCATAAGCTGGACGCATACGAGTGAAGGCGTATAGACGATGCTTGCCGATAAAGGAGCGAGCTGCTCTGCGCAAGCCTCCACCGCGAATTTATCTGCCTGAGCCTCCTCTGTATAGACGACCATATCCGCCTCGGTCTGAACGTCCAGCTCATCGAAAAAATCAAAGTGAATACCGAGAAACCTCGCTTCAGGAGTCGATATAATCTCATTTTGGTGATAGACGCCCGAGGGCAAAAAAATAAGCTGGCCCGCTGTAAGCGTGTAGCGCTGCCCTTGCATATGCGTCGCTGCTTCTCCATGGGTCACATACAGCAGCTCAAAATCATACAGCCTTCGCCTCGGCATAGCCCCCGGCGGCAGGCTTTGAAATTGAGCGTAATGGACGCTTGGCGACCATTCCCGAAAAGGAGCTATCCTTTGCAGTGGGTAGTGTGCAGCTAGGTTGTCCACAGAGTCAACCGCCTTTCCTATATTTGCATGTGCAACAAAACGGATTTGTGCAAATAATCTCTTTTTCGACTAAATAAAAATCTGATTAAATCGGCTATTATAAATGTATTATCACATGTTTGCTAAAGGGTTTCAACATAACGGATTTTGCTAAAAAAGGAGCATGAAGCTGATGGATTCCGCTATAGCTGCCATTGGCGGCAGCTACATTTGCAAGCGGCTTGAGCCCGCTGTGTCTGGCGCTTCATCCGCCTCGCTGGATTGGGGACGTTGTGAGGCGTTGGAGCTGGTAGATACAGTAACGGGCGCGCCGCCACGGGAGCGGACAGAGGTAAGGATAGGCTGGAGTTCGGAGCAATTGCATATCCGTTTCGCATGCAAGGATTCGCATATCGTTTCAGATTTTACGCAGCGGGATGAGCCGCTTTATGAGCAGGATGTAGTCGAGGTGTTTATTGACGAGGAGGGGGAGGGCCGGCGTTATATGGAGCTGGAGGTTAGCCCTCATAACGTCGTATTTGATGCCATCATCGAAAATGACGGCTCAGGCGGCATCAGCTCCTCTGATCTAAAATGGCAATTTTCCCGCCTCCAGACGTCCGTACATTCAGACGGTCAAGGCAGCTTATTGTATTACATTGATATTCCAGCCTCCAATTTCAAGCGTCCATTCGCCCCTGGTTTATCGATGCGGATCAATCTATACCGCATTGATCAAGATGTTCAGGGTATACGCGAGTATCAAGCATGGCGACCTACGCGAGCAGTAAATTTCCATCTGCCGCAGCATTTCGGTAGGCTCATTTTTAATTAAAATTTCTTGAAAAGGTGGGTGAACAAGGCAAGCGGAGTAGAAGGTTTGGATTTGAGAAGCGGAGCGTTCGTAGGCAATAACGATCGAAAACCAAATCTTTTACGCAGCGCCGATCCTTGTTCACCCAGCTTTTAATCTAAATTTATTTAACAGGAGGTTTCTCAAATGAAAAAAGGGATTAATATTTGGTCATTCAACAGCAATACCACCATCGCCAGCTGCATCCAAACGGCGAAAAAAGCCGGCTTCGACGGTATCGAGCTGTCGCTTAACGGCTCAGGCGAGCTGAGCCTCGCGGCAACGGATCAGGAAATTCGCGACATTAAGGCGCGTCTAGAGGAAGCGGAGCTGGAAATCGCGGGCCTAGCAACGGGGCTGTATTGGGATTATGCGATGACGAGCGCGAACCCGGAGACGCAAAGCAAAGCGATAGATGTATGCAAAAAACAGCTGGAGCTTGCGGCGGCGCTTGGCGTCGATACGATTTTGGTCATCCCTGGCGCGGTTGGCGTTGATTTTATTCCCGGCAGCGAAGTAACGGATTACGAATATGCGTATAACCGTGCCCAAGAGTCGATTGCGAAGCTCGTTCCTTTTGCCGAAAGCGCGAACGTATCGATTGGCATTGAAAATGTTTGGAATAAATTTCTATTGTCGCCGCTTGAGCTGCGCGGATTTATCGATTCATTCGGCTCAAGCTTCGTAGGCTCTTATTTCGATGTCGGAAACGTCGTGCAAAATGGTTATCCAGAGCAGTGGGTACGCATTTTGGGCAACCGGATCAAGAAGGTTCATTTCAAGGATTACCGTCGCCAAGCGGGCGGACTCCATGGCTTTGTCGATCTGCTTGCAGGCGATGTAAACTATCCAGCTGTCATGGAGGCGCTGCAGGCGATCGGCTATGACAATTACGTCACGGCCGAAATGATTCCGCCGTACACGCATCATGCGGAGCAAATTATTTTCAATACTTCCAAAGCGATGGATGCGATTTTGGGCCGCGGAAACGGCTAACTTAATTCGCCAAAAGCTTTTATTTGATAAGGGGGATTCACGATGTTAAAAGTAGGTCTTATCGGATTCGGTTTTATGGGACGCATGCATTTCGACAACTATGTTCGTCTTACAGAAGAGGGCGCGCAAGTAAAACTGGCAGCGATTTGCGATCTGATGATCGAGGAATTGAAAAATGGCAAAGCTTCCGGCAATATGGCGACGGGCCAAGAGGTTTATGATCTATCGCCGTACAACCTGTATGACAGCATTGAGAAAATGCTCGAAAACGAGGAACTCGACATCATCGACATTACGCTGCCGACTTATTTGCATGCTGAGCTGACCTGCAGGCTGCTGGAAAAGGGGCTGCATGTGCTCTGCGAGAAGCCGGTAGCTGGAAATTCCGCTGATGGCTGGAAAATGGTGCAAGCAGCTGAGCGCACAGGCAAAACGCTAATGATCGGCCAATGCTTGCGCTTCTGGCCAGCCTATGAATATTTGAAATCCGTCGTGGACGATAACCGTTTTGGCGCGGTAACGGGCGGTTATTTCTTCAGAGGCTCTGCCGCCCCTAAAGGCTGGTTCCTTGACGGCAGCAAGAGCGGCGGGGCTGTACTGGATATGCATATCCATGATACCGACATGATCCACTGGCTGTTTGGCAAGCCGGAGCAAGTCTCGACGCTCGCTCGCAACGTCATTCCAGGCAGCGGCTACGATACGGTATCAACAAATTACGTCTACCCGGACGGCAAAGTGCTGAATGCGCAAGCAGACTGGACGCTCGAAGGCGATTTCGGCTTTGCGATGACGTATCGCGTCAATTTTGAAGGCGGCAATCTGCTGTTTGAGAACGGACAGGTTAAAGTGAATCCCAACAACGAGCCGGGCTTTGTAGCTGATCTATCGCCGGACATGGGCTATTACCGCCAAATCAAATATTTCCTTGAATCGGTAAACGCAGGTACGCCCGTATCCGTCTGTATGCCGGAAAGCGCTGTAGGAACGCTGGAAATTATTGAAGCAGAGCTTCGCTCGGCTGATGAGCGCGGCGCATTAATCCGTCTGTAAGCATGCATTCGGCGGCAAGTCGGCCAACTTGAAGGCGCATGAAAACATAGGCTAGCCCCTTACGCTATAGACAATGGCGGCAAGGGGCTATTTTTATTATAATCGCTTTTTTGTGAAAAATATCACATAACTCCCGAGCATTGTTGTTTATACTGTTGGTGAGTACGATGAAAGCTGTACAGGGAGGCGTTTGCAATGGGAATCATACGGCAGAAGCTTGTGCTGATTGGCAATGGGATGGCGGGGATAAACACGCTGGAGCATATACTCAAGCTGTCCCCGGAGCAATATGACATCACGGTATTCGGCAGCGAGCCGCATCCAAACTATAACCGGATCATGCTTTCTTATGTTTTGGAAGGCAGCAAAACGATGGACGATATTATTTTAAACAGCTGGGCCTGGTATGAGGAGCATCAGATTACGCTGCATACGGGAACAACCATAACATCTATTGATACGCAGCAAAAAATCGTTTTTGCGGACAATGGGCTGTTCGCAGCCTATGACCGTCTAATTATAGCAACAGGCTCGAATCCCATTATACTGCCCGTTCCTGGGCATCAGAAGCAGGGCGTCGTAGGCTTCCGCGACATGGCGGATTGCAGCGTCATGCTGGAGACAGCGAAGCAATATCGCAATGCGGCCGTTATTGGCGGCGGGCTGCTTGGATTGGAGGCTGCCAAGGGCTTGCTCAATTTGGGCATGAATGTGACGGTCATCCATTTGATGGCGGATTTAATGGAGCGCCAGCTTGACCCGAGCGCTTCGGCGATGCTGAAGGCGGAGCTGGAGCGGCAGGGACTGCATTTTCTCATGGAAAAGCAGACGGCGGAAATTTATGGCGGCGAGCGAGTTGAGGGGCTGACCTTCAGCGATGGAACGAAGCTGGAATCGGATTTTATCGTCATGGCAGCGGGCATACGGCCTAATACGGCTTTAGCTAGCGCGAGCGGCATTGAAGTGAAGCGAGGCATCGTTGTCGATGATTACATGCAAACGTCGGCGGAAGGCGTGTACGCTGTTGGCGAATGCGCCGAGCACCGCGGCATTTGCTATGGCTTGGTTGCCCCGCTGTTTGAGCAGGGGGCCGTACTCGCGAAGCAGCTATGCGGCGTGCAAACGAAGCCTTACGAGGGGACGCAATTGTCGACGAAGCTGAAAATTTCGGGCGTAGATGTATTTTCGACTGGCGTATTCTTGGATCAGCCAGAGCTGACGGTTATTCGCAAGCAGGATGACTGGAAACAGCAATATAAGAAGCTGCTGCTTAAGGGCGATACAATCGTTGGCGGTGTGCTTTATGGCGATGTCAGCGATTCGAGCCGAATTCAGCAGTGGGTGCGCGAAGGTGCGGCGATGACGGACGCTATTTATGCGGAGCTGATGGGAACGGCCGGCACTGCGCTGTCAGCCGCTGATCGCGTAGCGCAAATGGCCGACGATGAAATCGTATGCGGCTGCAACGGCGTATCGAAGGGGAGCATCGTAAAGGCGATTAAGGACAACTCGCTCACCACGGTTGATGAGGTTAAGGCATGCACTGGGGCTGGGCGTTCGTGCGGCGGCTGTGTGCCGACGGTTAGCCATTTGCTGCAATATGTGCTAGGAGACGAATATGCTGGGCAGAAAACCAAGACTGGCATTTGTGGCTGCACCGACCTGAGCCGCGATGAGATCGTAGCTGCGATAAAAGAGAAGCATTTGACGACTGTGAAAGAGGTCATGCATGTACTAGAGTGGCATCATTCGGAGGGCTGCTCGAAATGCCGTCCAGCGGTCAATTATTATTTGGGCATGCTGTGGCCGCAAGAGCATGAGGACGAGAAGGATTCGCGCTTCGTCAATGAGCGGATGAACGCCAACATTCAGAAGGATGGCACCTACACCGTCGTGCCGCGAATGTACGGCGGCGTGACGACGCCGGAGGATTTGAAGAAAATTGCCGATGTGGCCGTGAAATATGAGGTGAAAATGGTCAAAGTGACCGGAGGCCAGCGGCTTGATTTAATTGGGGTCGCGAAAGAGGATTTGCCGCTCGTATGGAAAGAGCTGGATATGCCTTCGGGCTATGCGTATGCGAAGGCGCTGCGCACAGTGAAAACCTGCGTCGGCCAGCAATTTTGCCGCTTCGGTACGCAGGATTCGATCGGCATGGGCATTCGGCTGGAAAAAACGTTCGAGCGGATCGATATGCCCGCCAAGTTCAAAATGGCCGTGAACGGCTGTCCGCGCAACTGCGCGGAGTCGTGTACGAAAGATATCGGCATCGTCGGCAATGACGGCGGCTGGGAAATGTTCGTTGGCGGCAATGGCGGAATCAAGCCGCGCATCGCCGAACTGCTGTGCAAAGTGAAAACGGATGAAGAGCTTGTGCAGATGGTGGGCGCTTTTACCCAATATTATCGGTTGACGGCGAACTATTTGGAGCGCACCTCGGAGTGGGTGGAGCGTTTGGGCATTGAGGCGATTAAAGCAGAAGTCGTTGACAATATGGACCGCCGCCGCGAGCTGTATCAGGATATTTTAGCCCTGCTAGCCGAGCTTCAGGAGCCGTGGAGCGCAGCGCTAGAGGAGCAGGGAGAAAGCAGCTATCTGTTCGAAGCCATTCAATTGAAATAGGAGAGGAGCAGCCAAATGACTGCACAGGTAAACAACGATTTGACCTATATTAAAATCGGCACGCTTGAAGATTTTCGCGAACGGATGGGGCGGGTCATCCGCTTGAACGAGAAGGAAATTGTTGTGTTTCGTACAACGGACGGTACCTTGTATGCCCTGGACAATCGCAGTCCTCATCGCAGGGGAGGCCCACTCGCGGAAGGCATGGTATCGGGACATTTTGTACTGGACCCGCTATACGATTGGAAGATCGCACTGGATACCGGGCAGGTGCAGGCGCCTGATACTGGCATGGTGCCAACTTATCCTTTGAAGGTAGAAGGCGAGGATGTACAACTGGGGCTAACGCTGGAGCAAGCGGGCCAGCTGGCACTGGAACGATAGAAGCTCGTATTTTAAGCGAATAAAGGAGGTTTATCTATTGAATACGGCAACGGTTAACAAGGAAGGCGGTCAAGGCAAGAAGGGTTTTGGCGAATGTGCTTGCTGCAGCGGCAACCATCTATTGCATGCGCTTTTGGAGCAGAAGGAGAGGCAGGACGTCGGCATTCAGCCGGAGAAGCTGAAACCGGAAGATTGGAGCAAGCAGTCCATTGCCGGGATGGTGCGCCAGCTTATGTTCGGCTATCATCTGTTTCTCAGAGCCGAGCTGCCGCTGCTGCATGAACTGACCACGCTTATTACGAGCGTTCATGGCAGCGAGCACCGCCAGCTGATTGAGCTGCAGCAGCGCTTTCATGCTTTAAAGGTTTTGCTGGAGCAGCATTTGATCGACGAGGAGGAATGCTTTTTCCCGCTCATTCTGAAATATGAGCGGCGCCATTCCGCTACCGCGTTCAGGCAGGCGAAGCAAATGGTCGAGAAGCTTGAAGGCGACCATAGGCGTATCGGCAATATGCTGCTGCATCTTAGGCTGGCTTCGGCGCATTATGTGCTGCCGGATGATGCGTGTGAGGCTTTCGCTTATACGTACACGAGGCTGAAGCAGCTGGAAGCGAAGCTGCTGGAGCATATCCGGCTGGAAAATCATTATTTATTTTATAGATTGTGATAATATTCACATTTTAAAAAAGAACCCGGTTTTATACTGAAGCTATAAAGGATATGGGAGGCGAAGAAGATGGCTGTCAATCAAACCGATCGCATTAAAGTGGCAGAATCTGCGGGCGCTTGGCGGGGCTTTGCAGCAGGCAAGTGGCAGGAACGCATTGATGTAAAGGATTTTCTGGATCATAACATTCAGCCTTATACTGGCAATGAGGAATTTTTGGCGGGAGCCACCGAGGCTACTGGCGAGCTTTGGCAAAAAATCCAGCAGCTCGTCAAGCAGGAGCGGGCGAACGGCGGTGTGCTGGATATTGACCTGCATACGGTTTCCAGCATTACCGCCCATGCGCCCGGCTACATTGACCAGAAGAAGGAGCAGATTGTCGGGCTGCAAACCGACGCGCCATTGAAGCGTTCCATTCAGCCATTCGGCGGCATCAAAATGGTCGTAGATGCTTGCGAGGCCTACGGCTTCGAGCTTCCTGGCGAAATGGTCAAAATGTTTACCGAGGTTCGCAAAACCCATAACCAAGGCGTATTCGACGCCTATACATCAGAGATGCGGGCAGCGCGCAAAGCGGGCATTATTACAGGGCTGCCGGATGCTTACGGACGCGGCAGAATCATTGGCGATTACCGCCGGGTAGCCTTATATGGGGCCGATCGTCTCATCGCCGGGAAGAAGCAGGAGCTGCTGCTGCTGGAAACAGGCACGATGACGGAGGATACGATTCGCGACCGGGAGGAAATTTCCGAGCAAATCCGCTCGCTGCAGGAGCTTAAGCAGATGAGCCTTGCCTACGGCTGCAACATCTCCCGTCCGGCAGCTACGGCGAAGGAAGCGTTCCAATGGCTGTACTTTGCTTATCTGGGGGCGATTAAGGAGCAGAATGGCGCGGCGATGAGCCTTGGGCGCGTCTCCAGCTTTCTCGATATTTATATCGAGCGCGATCGGCTGGAAGGAAGGCTGACGGAGGAGCAGGCACAGGAGCTGATGGATCATTTTGTCATGAAGCTGCGGATCGTGAAGTTTTTGCGGACGCCAGACTATAATGAGCTGTTCAGCGGTGACCCTACCTGGGTGACAGAGTCGATTGGCGGCATGGCGGTCAATGGCCAGACTAGGGTGACGCGCAGCTCCTTCCGTATTCTTCATACCCTATATAATTTAGGGCCGGCACCGGAGCCGAATTTGACCGTACTGTGGTCAGCAAGCCTGCCGGAAGCGTTCAAAAAATATTGCGCCAAGGTGTCGATAGAAACGAGCTCGATTCAATATGAAAATGATGACATTATGCGCCCGCAGTTCGGCGATGATTATGGCATTGCCTGCTGCGTCTCTGCGATGCGAATCGGCAAGCAGATGCAATTTTTCGGAGCGCGGGCGAATTTGGCAAAGGCGCTGCTCTATGCTATCAATGGCGGCGTGGATGAGGTTTCTGGTGCGCAGGTTGGGCCGGCATTTGCTCCAATCACGAGCGATTTGCGCCTCGATTATAAAGAGGTAATGGGCAAATACGACGCCATGCTGGAATGGCTGGCTGGTCTCTACATGAACACGCTGAACATTATCCATTACATGCATGACAAATATGCGTATGAGCGGCTGGAAATGGCGCTGCATGACCGCGAAATTTTGCGTACAATGGCATGCGGCATTGCGGGCTTGTCTGTTGTGGCGGACAGCTTGAGTGCGATCAAGCATGCGGTTGTTATACCGATTCGCAATGAAAATGGCATCGTTGTCGATTTTGACATTCAGGGCGAATATCCGATGTACGGCAACAATGACGAGCGGGTAGACCGGATCGCCGTGCAGCTGACCGAAACGTTTATGAATAAGCTGCGCAAGCATCGCACTTACCGCGGCGCATTGCCAACGATGTCGGTGCTGACGATTACATCGAACGTCGTGTATGGGAAGAAAACGGGCAGCACGCCGGATGGCAGAAAAGCCGGAGAGCCTTTTGCCCCGGGCGCTAATCCGATGCATGGCAGAGACCGCAAGGGGGCGCTTGCTTCGCTTGCATCCGTTGCCAAAATTCCGTACGAGGATTGTCTCGACGGCATTTCCAATACGTTCTCGATCATTCCGAAGGCGCTCGGCAAGGAGCCGCAGACACGAATTAACAATCTGGTGTCGCTGCTCGACGGTTATGCGGACAGCTCCGGCCATCATTTGAACGTTAATGTGTTTGAACGGGAGCAGCTGCTTGATGCGATGGAGCATCCGGAAAATTATCCGCAGCTGACGATTCGCGTATCGGGCTATGCCGTCAACTTTATTAAGCTGACCCGCGAGCAGCAGCTCGATGTTATAAACCGTACGTTCCACGGCGCAGTATAGAAAGGAGGCCCTAAGCATGCTAGGCAGAATCCATTCCTTTGATACGTTTGGAACCGTCGATGGACCGGGCATCCGCTTCGTGCTTTTTATGCAGGGCTGCGCGCTGCAATGCCAGTTTTGCCACAACCCGGATACTTGGGATACAGGAGCGGGTAAACAGGTGAAGGTCGACGATATTTTGCGGGAAATAGAGCCTTATGTGCCGTATTATCGCCGCTCCGGCGGCGGCATTACGGTTACGGGCGGAGAGCCGACGCTGCAAGCGCCATTCGTAACCGAGCTGTTCAAAGCGTGCAAGCAGCGCTGGGGACTGCATACGGCGCTTGATTCCTCCGGGTTTTGTGAACCGCATCACGCCGAGCCGCTTATGGCGGTTACCGATTTGGTGCTGTTGGATTTGAAAATGATTGATTCCGCCAAGCACGAGCAGTTGACCAGCCGTCCAAATGAGCGGATTTTGCGTTTCGCAGCTGCTTTGAGCTCGTGGAAGCAGCCGGTATGGATTCGGCATGTGCTCATTCCGCAGGTGACCGATGGCGGCGACGATTTGCGCGCGCTTGGCGCTTATATTAGCGGGCTTCAAGCGGTTGAGAAGTTTGAGATTTTGCCCTACCACCGAATGGGCGTCTACAAGTGGCAGCAGCTCGGACGGGAATATCCGCTGGAGGGCGTTCCGAGCCCGACGGAGCAGGAGATCGCGCGGGCATACCGCCTCGTGCAGGAGGGCGGTGTCCATGCCGCCTCGCAAATACTAGAAGTAGCGAGCATAGAAAAGAAGCAGCCTGTCAGCCGATTGCTCGGCTGATGAGCTGCTTCTTTTTTTCTTTAAATGGCTATGTGACCTTAGCGATTGCAGCATAAAAAGCCCGAAAGGCGAGCACTAATTCCATAGTGCCTATCTTTCGGGCTTCAATTCTTCTATTCAGCGTTCAGCTAATCTGCTTTATTCGTGTCCTGCTCCTCATTAAACCATAGAGGATCCTCGCAATCGACTTCACCGTTATAGTTAATGAGCAGTTCTTCTCCTGCCTTAATATCGGAAAAGGCAAAAAAGTCTACCGTCAAATTGTCAAAATTAAGCTCATAGAACGTGTTCGGCGTATAGGAGTGATTAAACAGCATGCCGTAGCCAAGCAAAAGAGCGGAATGATTCGCGCCATATTCGAAGGCATAGTCGCCAATAATCGTTTTCTCAATATGGACATGCTCCTCGTTGTCGTAAGGAATAACCGGTGCTTCGTGAATAAGCGCGCCCTCGGCGATGTCCTGGGTGGCGAATACGCCGCGGTTCAGCTCGCCATTGCTGAGCTGGGAAGTACGAATTTCAATCATGAAAGTATCCTCTGTCCACTAAATCATATAATGGAATTCTTTTTCTCAACATTATAGCCCGCTTTCGCTGCAAATAGCAATGCCGCTGTTTCCTGCCCATACAAGGGCGCCCAGCAGGAGGTGCTATACGGAGGGTACTATAAAAACATGGTACTATTGCAGACAAGCATCCTCTTGTATAGTTGAGTTAGACATATATGGCAAACATACATACTGCTGTTTCCCCTCTTAATATAGGTCTATCATTATAAGGAACATTCGCCAGGAGCAGGGAGGTGACTTGACGCCATGAACAGAGCTTTGACAAAGCAGCAGGAACTGCAGCATAAAGCCGCTGTGCTCAAGCAATATGAGGTTTATGGTTATCAGGTCGCCTGCTATGTGCTGGAGGATGAAGCGCTGGCGGCTCAGGCAGTGATGCAGGCTTTTAAACAATTGTTTCAGGATGGGCCGTTTTTCGAGCAGCCACACCTTGTGCAAAAGCAGCAAATGAAACGAGCCGTCATGAAGCAATCCTTGCTTAGCAAATCCGCTGCTTTGCTTCAATAAAAAACCTCCGAAATCCCTTAAACAGGCGAATTTCGGAGGTTTTTTGGTTCGGCTGGCTAGCAGCGAATTAGTTTGCAGTAACTTTCAGGCGGATCATATTCCATGAAGCTTTGCCCAGTACGGCGCTAACTTGACCGCCATCGACTTTGGCTGTGCCATTGTTATGCGGCAGAACTTGATTAGGGCGAGCTTTCGTATTACAAGCCTTAATATCGTCATTCTCCAGCACGACATGCTCAATTAGGCTGACCGCGCCGAAGCTGCGAACATCAACATCCAAATCAAGCGATTCCTTCAAATGACGGTTGACAGCGAAAATTGTAATTTCGCCTTGTTCTTCATTGTGAACGCTGATCGCTTCCAAATAAGGCACATCAGTGAAATCCTTCGAATCGTATTTAGGCGATGAAGTAATGGGTTGAAGCACGGTGCCTCTTCCATACAGCGAAGCGTGCTTGTAAGGGAAATACGTCGTTTGCAGCCAAAGCGGACCGCCATTTTCCGTCATAATCGGAGCGATAACGTTAATGAGCTGGGCCAGGCAGGCAATTTTCACCCGGTCTGCATGCTTAAGCAGCGTAATGACGAAGCAGCCGACAGCAAGCGCATCCTCAAGCGTATATACATCTTCAAATTCCGGCGGTGCAATATGCCAGCGCTCCTCTGCACGGCTTGTGCCGATGGAGTTCCATACATTCCACTCATCGAGCGACAGCATGAGCTTCTTCTTGCTGCGCTTCTTCGCTTTCATGTAATCTGCAATCGCGGTTACGCTGTAAATGAATTGATCCATATCGAGCGATTTCGCAAGGAAGTTTTCCGAGTTGTTTTCATTGTTGTTGTAATACGTATGCAGCGACAGGTAGTCGACCTGATCATAGGTCAAATCCAGTACAGTCGCTTCCCAATCGGCAAATGTGCTCATGCCGCTCGACGAGCTGCCGCAGGCAACAAGCTCGATCGATGGATCAACCCAGCGCATGACTTTAGCTGTTTCATTCGCAAGCCTTCCGTATTCGACTGCTGTTTTGGCACCGATCTGCCAAGGGCCGTCCATTTCATTGCCGAGGCACCACGTTTTGAACTTATGCGGTTCTTTGTAGCCATGAGAAATACGCAGATCGCTATAATAGGAGCCGGATGGATGATTGCAATATTCGACGAGATTGCGGGCCGCATCGACGCCGCGTGTGCCGAGATTGACTGCCATCATGACTTCGGAGCCTACGAGCTTCGCCCAATCGGCGAATTCGTTAGTGCCGACCTCATTCGTTTCGGTCGTCCACCAAGCCAGCTCAAGCAGACGCTTGCGCTCTTCTTTCGGGCCAACGCCATCTTCCCAATTGTAGCCAGAGACGAAATTTCCGCCCGGATAGCGTATAATAGGAACGTTCAGCGCTTGAATCGCTTCGAGCGCATCGCGGCGGAAGCCATTTTCATCGGCAGTCGGATGCCCTGGCTCATAAATGCCGCCGTATACGGCACGTCCCAGATGCTCGATGAATGATCCATATAGACGCGGGTCAACCTCGGCAATTTTAAAATGTTTATCAATAAGCATCGTTGATTTCAAAGACATATTGGTAAAACCTCCTGTTTAATGAATTAGCCAAAAACTGAATTCATATACTTGCTATCTCCTTATATTTTTAACATAATGAATAAATACAAGCAATAAATAAGGTCCGTAATAATGAAGGATTAGCTAAATTGATAATCCTGTAAATAGGATGTGACAGAATGTACTTAACGACGAATGCGGAATCGCTTCGGGTATATGAGGCGCTGGCAAGCGAGGTTCGCCTGCAAATTATCGATTTGCTGGACGAGCGGGAGCGGCATATTAAGGAGCTGGCAGCCGAGCTTTTTTTGAGCAGCGCAATTGTCAGCACCCATGTGAACAAGCTTCAGCAGGCTGGCATTGTGACCAGCAAAATGAAACGGGTAGGCGGCGGCACCTATAAATATTGCTCGCTGTCAGCGGAATATTTGCAAATCAGGCTGTCGAGGCCAAACGATCAGAAGCGGAAAAACATTGAAACGATGCTCCCAGTCGGCCATTATACCGATGTAGCCGCCTTTCCGACCTGCGGCATTGCAACTACGGAAAAGCTGATCGGGCAATATGATAACCCGAAATATTTTTTGGACCCGGAGCGAATGAATGCCGGCATTTTATGGTTTGCCAGAGGGTATGTCGAGTATAAGGTGCCCAATCATCTTTTTGTTGATCAACGGGTTCAGGAATTGGAAATATCATTGGAAATTGGTTCGGAAGCGCCGCAAATTAATGAAAATTGGCCGTCGGATATCCGTTTTTTCATCAATGGCTTGTATGTAGGCGAGTGGACGAGTCCAGGCGATTTTGGACGTGTGCGCGGGAGGCTGTCTCCAGACTGGTGGCGGGGCGACGTGAATCAATATGGCTTATTGAAGGTGCTGCGCCTGAATGAGAACGGCACCTTCATTGATGGCTTGCAAATATCAGAGCTGACCATTCATGATCTGGATTGGGAAAGCCCGTTTTTGACGCTGCGCATCAGCGCGGAGGAAAGTGTGCCGGGCAGGGGAGGATTAACCTTGTACGGCAAGGGGTTTGGCAATTACAATCAGGATATAAGAATTCGCACCTATTATGAATAAGCCCCAGACACTTCAAAGGGAATAGCAAGATGATAATGGAGGGATCGTAATGGCGCCTTTTTGCCGCGTGCTCATTGTAGATGATGAACTATTAGTCAGGCAAGGCATCAAGCATTTATTGAATTGGGAAAAGGAAGGCTTTCAAATTGTCGGCGAGGCTGCGAGCGGAACGGAAGCTTTGGAGCTGATTCAGCAGCTGGAGCCGCATATCGTCATAACGGATATCGTCATGCCTGTCATGGATGGCGCGGAGCTGACCCGGATCGTTAAAGCGAGATTTCCGGAAATCGAAGTCATTGTGCTCAGCAGCTTTGGGGAATTCGATTATGTCAGATCAACCTTTCAAAGCGGCGTTGCCGATTATATATTGAAGCCTAAGCTGGAGGCGACCCATCTGCTTGAGGTTTTGAAGCGCACCGCGCAGCGAATTCCTTCATTGAAGCTGGAGCTTGCCCCCACGGATAAAAATACAACGGTCCAGGTGCTGCTGGATATGCTGATGGATGGGTTTGGCGTAGAGCTTGATGAGGAAGATGCAACTTTTCCTTACGACAGCTTTCGAATGCTAGGTGCAGAGTGCAAGCCGTCTGGAGACAAAAATGCGGTGCTCGCCACAGCCGAGCTGCTGAAAAAAAGAATGCAGGCGGAGCTTGTCGTTTCGCTGGAGCAGTCGGTCTATTTTCCACTTAGGTCGGAGGCGGGACGCGTCGTGCTGCTCATTAATATGAACGAGCAGGAGAGCCCGCAGCTTGCTGCCGCCGCACGCAGGCTTGACGAGTGGACAAGCGAGCAGAAGCTTGAGGCGAGATGGACGCTGGGCGAGCCGTTCAGCAATTATACCGAGGTGGGGGATCATTTCAAGCTTCATTTTCTCAAAATGAGCGATTACCGCTTTTTTCTAGCGGACCCGGATCGTTTGCTTATTGCAGGGGAACTGCCCTATATGCCGCCTGTAGAGGATAAGTTTGATTTGCCGCGTTTTTCCGAGCAGCTGAGCAAGCAGCAGTTTGAGAGCGCTTTTAGCGAACTGCTCGCCTATGTGCAGGGCGCTTCGCATTTTTATAAGAAGGATGTATTTGAGTTTAAATCGTTCCTTAGCAATGTTATTTTTAATATGACGATTGTATTGGGCCGTCTGGAGGTGGATGCATCGCACCTAGAGGAGGCGAAATACCGCTACTTCAAGGAAATTGGCGATGCAGCGCATATAAGCGAAGCGATTGTTTTAATGGAAGCATTCGTGAGCGATGCGGAGGCTGTGCTGGCAACTCGAAAGCAAGGAGCTGGCAATCCGAATATGGCGATGCTGCTTGCCTATATTGGCGAGCATTATGCTGAGCCGCTTAGCCTGACGGAGCTGGCGAAGCATTTTCATTTTAACCCGTCGTATTTGTCTACGTATTTCAGTGCGCATAATAATGAGGGCTTTAGCGAATATTTGAACAAAATCCGGGTGGAGAAGGCAGCGGAGCTGCTGCTTGCCGATACGGCGTCCATTTCGGAAATCAGCGGCATGGTAGGGTACTCGGATCACAGCTATTTTACAAAAGTGTTTAAAAAAATAACGGGCTTGTCGCCCAGCCATTACCGCAAACAATATGTCAACCAGAAAAGGGACTAATGCATGAAGGCGTTTTTAGCAAAATTTAAATATCACGGCTTGTTTATTAAAATGTTTACCGTCACCTTAGTCAGCATCATTTCCGTTTCGCTGCTTACTACGCTTGTGATGATGCAGATGTCGCAGCGTCTGTTCATGGATACGTTCAGCATTACGAATGGAAAAATCATTAATCAGGTCCAGACCAATTTCGAGTCGTTCAGCTATTCCATTGTGACCGCGACCAATGATGTGCAGCAAAGCGGAACACTCAAGTCGTTTCTGAAGGAGCCCGATCAGAGCACCGCTCAGTCGCTGAAAAGATATTATGAAGCCAATACGCAGATGAAGCGGATTCAATCGAACGTTTCCGCTTATTCGGTGAACATTACGATAACGGGCATTAATGGCCGCAGCCATTCGTCTGACAGCACCTATTGGCCTCGCTCTATTGAAAAGCTTCGCAGCAGCGAGCTTACGAAGCATGCTTTGCAGGAGCCGCGGCGTATTTTATATGAGCTGGATCAGGAAAGCATGAAGGCTGGAGACAGCTCAAATGCGGTTGTTGTAGCCTCGAAAACGCTGCTGGAGCGGACGAGCGGCCAGCCTTACGGCCAGCTTTATTTTGCCATAAAAGAGAAGGATTTTCGGAAGTTTTATACGAGCTTCACGAGCATCGGTAATGATGTTGTAATCATTAATAAAGCGGGCATGATCGTTTCGAGCAACCAGGAGCAGCTTGTAGGGACAACGGTACCAGAGCTTTTGACCTATGCCAAGAAAATTGAAGAGCAGCAGCTGGACGTTATGGATACAACGGCATTGGGAAAAAGCAGCCTCGTGCTGTCGAAATATTTGCCGACCTATGACTTTTATTTGGTGAACTTGATTGATAAGCAGCAGGTCATGAGCCAAATGGTTGATTTCAAAATGGTTGCCCTCATCTCCCTTGCGATCGTACTGCTGGCGCTCATTATCGTCTTTGTGATTTCAAGGCGGCTAACGAGGTCGCTTACGCTGCTGGCGCGGCAAATTTCTAGAGTGACGAAAAATGATTTCAACAATTATACGTCGGTAACCGGAAGCTACGAAATTAAGCAATTGGGCAATGCCTACAACTATATGCTGGATGAGCTGAACGATTACATTAAGCGGCTTATTCAGACGCAAAAGGATCAGCGCAATGCCGAGCTGTCTGCCCTGCAAATGCAGATCAATCCTCATTTTCTGTATAATACGCTGGCGTCGATTAAAATTTTGGTGCAGCAGGGCAACAAGGACAAGGCTGCGGACACGATAAACGCACTGATTTCCTTGCTGCAAAATACAGTGAGCAACATAAGCGAGACGATTCCGGTTTCGCAGGAGCTCGTCAACCTGAAAAATTACGTATTTATTAACCATGTGCGTTATGGCGAGCAGATACGGGTCAATTATTTTGCGGACAAGGACTGTATGGGGGCGCATTTGCCGAAGCTGGTCATCCAGCCATTTATGGAAAATGCCTTTTTCCATGCCTTTCATGAGCGCAGCGAAGGTTATATTTATGTACTCATCTCCCGTGAGGGCGATTCGCTCATTTGTGAGGTCGTTGACAACGGCGTCGGCATTAGCGGGCTTGGTAAAGCGGGTGATAATTTAGGAGCAGCTGAGACAGATCGTGAGCGCGGCGTGCATTCGGCCAGCCATTTTTTCTCGGGCATTGGCATTCGCAATGTGCATGACCGTCTGATGCTGCTTTATGGCGAAGGCTACGGGGTGACGATATTCAGCGATCCGGGCCAAGGGACACGCGTGAAAATCAAGCTTCCGTTGTTGTTTGAGTAATGGGGAATTTTAAAACAGTGGCTGTCAGGTTAAACCTGCATTGCCGCTGTTTTTTTATTGAGCAGCCTTAAATTGTCGAATTCAGTATAATAGTAGCCCTTGAAGCACAAAATTCAATTAAATCATTTTCAATATGAAGGATGGTGACTGGGAAATAAGAAATAAGAAATAGGAAATCAGCCTCATTGATACACTCAATCCAGTGCTTGGAAGAAAATCCTTGATCTTTCCAAATGACGCCTAAATATATTACCAATAAGCAAATTAATTACTATTGGTAAAAAATCACTGTTGTACATCAAATAAAAGAATGACAAATCCCTATAAAGATATTGCTATCGAATGCAATAAACAGATTGTTATAATGAATAACGTTAGCCGGCAAACGCTTTCAGTTACGCAGACAATAAAAAAGGGGTTGGGTTCAGTGAAAAAAATGCTTGCCATCCTATTGGCCAGCTTCGTGCTGCTCACAGCATGTTCAGCTAAAACAAATGATTCTACAAACACAGGCAGCGGAGAAGCTACAAAAGAACTTACCGTTTGGGCTTGGGACAAAACGTTTAACATCGGCGCTATGGAGCGTGCGGGTGAGGCTTATGCCGCTAAGCACCCTGATGCAGGCGTAAAGCTTAACATTGTTGAAAATGCACAAGCTGACATTATCCAAAAGCTGAATGCAGGTCTTAACTCGGGCACAACAAAAGGTCTTCCAACCATTATTTTGATTGAAGATTACCGTGCGCAAAGCTTCTTGCAAGCTTACCCGGATGCTTTCTTTGACCTAACGGATTACATCAAACCGGCAGACTTTGCCGATTACAAAATCGGGCCGACAAGCCTTGATGGCAAACAATACGGCGTACCATTCGACTCCGGTGTAACTGGTCTTTATGTAAGAACAGACTACTTGGAGCAAGCTGGCTACAAAGTAGCTGATCTGCAAGAGCTGGACTGGAACCAATTGATCGAAATCGGCAAAGCAGTAAAAGCTAAAACAGGCAAACAACTGCTGACACAGGATCCTAACGATCTTGGCCTGATTCGTATGATGATTCAATCCGCTGGCTCGTGGTATTTGAAAGATGACGGCGTAACGCCGGATCTGGCAGGCAACCCGGCTTTGAAAGAAGCGTTTGAAACGTACAAGAAACTGATGGAAGCGGACATTGTAAAAGTGACTTCCGACTGGAGCCAGTTTGTAGGCGCGTTTAACAGCGGCGAAGTAGCAAGCGTTCCAACGGGCAACTGGATTACCGCTTCGGTTAAAGCAGAAGCATCGCAGTCCGGCAAATGGGCGGTTGTACCGTTCCCTAAACTGGCGAACAACGCTGATTCCGTTCGCGCTTCGAACCTTGGCGGCAGCTCGTGGTATGTAATGAACGTTGATGGCAAGGAAGCGGCAGCTGAATTTTTGAAAGAAACATTCGGTTCCGATGTGGATCTGTACCAGAAGCTTGCTACAGATATCGGCGCAATCGGCACACTGAAAGCAGCAGCTGACGGCGAAGCTTACAAAGCAGCTGACGATTTCTTCGGCGGACAAAAAGTTGTAGCTGATTTTGCAAAATGGACAGCTGAAATTCCAAGAGTTAACTACGGTATGCATACGTATGCAATCGAGGACATTCTTGTTGTAGAAATGCAAAACTTCATGGGCGGCAAAGCAATCGATCAAGTATTGGCTGATGCTCAAGCTCAAGCAGAAACACAAGTTAAATAAATTCGACCATACGGCAGATGAATAAAATCTTGGGTGATCACAAGCCCTCGCCAGAAAAGCTCGTGCTTGGATGGGCGGGGGCGGCGATTGCCCCGAGATTTTATTTCCGTGAAGAAAGGGGTTAGGCTTTCGTGAAATCAGCGCAGCCTGGCATAAAAATTCGTAATCGAGCTAACTTGACGGGATGGCTGTTCGTCATCGTTGCCGTCGTGCTAATCGCATCCTTTTATTTTTACCCAATGATTCAAGCGCTTCTTCTCTCGTTCAAATCCGGCAAAGGGATGAACCTCCACTACGTTGGTTTTGACAACTACATTCGTCTATTCAGTGATCAGACGTTCCGTGTGGCGTTAAAGAATACATTTATTTATCTGATCATTCAAGTACCGGTTATGATTGTGCTGGCCATGTTTATTTCCGTACTGCTCAATGACAGCAAGCTGAAGCTGAAGGGCTTTTTCCGCACAGCGATATTCCTGCCGGCGGTTACTTCACTTGTTGCCTACTCGGTTATATTCAAATACTTATTCGCAGGCGACGGCCTTGTGAACCAATTGCTGCTCAAGCTGCATCTGATTGGCACGCCTATTCAATGGATAACAGATCCATTTTGGGCTAAAATTACGGTTATTATTGCCATTACATGGCGCTGGACAGGCTACAATATGATTTTCTACTTATCAGCTCTGCAAAATATTGACCATTCGATTTATGAGGCTGCCAAAATCGACGGAGCTTCTTCGACGAGACAGTTTTTCGGCATTACGATGCCTTTGCTGAAGCCTATTATTTTATTTACATCCATTACATCGACTATCGGTACACTGCAGCTGTTCGACGAGGTTGTGAACATTACGAAGGGTGGTCCGGGCAACGCGTCTATGTCCATCTCCCAGTACATTTACAATCTGTCCTTCAAATATTCCGCAGACTTCGGATATGCAGCAACGGTGTCTTATTCTATCGTAATTATGATTATTATTTTGGCATTTGTTCAGTTTAAAGCGGCAGGTGATAAAAATGGATAAGCTAAAACGGGTATCGGTTTATATTTTTCTCAGCGTCGCAGCGTTCATTTCCATTTTCCCGTTTCTGTGGATGATCGTCAGCGCGACGAACAGCTCCTCAGATGTAACGCAGGGCAGACTGCTTCCAGGCAGCAAGCTTATTGAAAATATTAATAACTTGTTCAGCTCGGTTGACATTGTGCCGGCGCTCATGAACTCGGCTAAAATTTCGATTTCGACGACGCTGCTGGCGATGCTGATTGCTTCGCTTGCAGGGTACGGCTTTGAAATTTATAAAAGCAAGGCGAAGGACATCGTCTTCACGATTTTGCTGCTGTCGATGATGATTCCGTTCGCGGCGATTATGGTTCCGCTGTATCAAATGTTCGCGGGAATATCGAGCAGCGTTCCGTTTTTAGGGCTTGATACCCTATCGGGCGTCGTGCTGCCGACGATGACGACAGCGTTTCTCATCTTCTTTTTCCGTCAAAACACTAAAATGTTCCCGAAAGAGCTGCTTGAAGCAGGCCGTATTGATGGCTTGAACGAGCTGGCCTTGTTCTTCCGCATTTATGTGCCGACGATGAAGACGACGTATGCGGCAGCGGGGATTATTACGTTCATGTCAAGCTGGAACAACTACTTGTGGCCTCTAATCGTGCTGCAATCGCCAGACAAGCGTACGATTCCAATGCTGATCTCCAATCTGGGCTCCAGCTACACGCCGGATTACGGTATGATTATGATGGCGATCGTTATTTCAACGATTCCAACAGCGCTTGTGTTCTTCCTGATGCAAAGACATTTTGTAGCGGGTATGACCGGTTCGGTCAAATAATGATTTCGATTGTAAAATAAGCAAGGGATAGGCGGCTGCATGCCATGCATGCAGCCGCCTGACTTATCATCTACGTTATGGAGGAATTATTTTATGACTACTACAAAGCCGAGCCTCGACTGGCTAACTGATGTAAGTGTATTTGCTGTTAACCGAGTGCCAGCTCATTCCGATCACCGTTATTATGAAACTGCAGCAGAGGCGGAGGCAGATGGCGGCATGAAGCTGCGCTACAGCCTGAATGGCAGCTGGAAGTTCAACTATGCCGTAAGACCTGCTGATCGTCCGGCTTCTTTTTACGAACAAAATTTTAATAGTGACAGCTGGGGCGCAATAGAGGTGCCAGGCCATATTCAGCTTCAAGGCTTTGGCAAGCCGCAATATGTAAATACAATGTATCCATGGGATGGACATCATGAGCTGCGCCCGCCGGCTATTTCGGAAAATGACAATCCGGTGGGAAGCTATGTGAAGCATTTTAACGTGCCACAAAACATGCTTGGCAAGCCCGTATATATTTCCTTCCAAGGCGTAGAATCTGCCTTCTATGTTTGGCTGAACGGAAAGTTCGTTGGCTATAGCGAGGATAGCTTTACACCGGCCGAATTTGATTTGACTCCTTATTTGCTGGAAGGTGAAAACAGGCTGGCCGTTGAGGTTTATCAGCGCAGCACGGGAAGCTGGCTCGAGGATCAAGATTTTTGGCGTTTTTCTGGTATTTTCCGCGATGTGTATTTGTATACCGTTCCAGCGATCCATGTTCGTGATCTGTTTGTAAAAACAGAGCTGGATGCGGCTTATAAGCAAGGCAAGCTATTGGTGGACTTGAAGCTGAGCGGTGCAGTTGACAGCGCAAGCATCAAGCTTGTCCTAAAGGATGCAGATGGACAGGCGGTTGTGGCTGGAGCTGCTGAGGCAACGGAAGCTGGGGTATGGACGGCGTCGCTTGATGCTGGAGCAGTGTCGCTGTGGAATGCGGAAAATCCGTATTTATATAAATTGTATGTAGAAGTTTATAATGCGGCAGGCGAACTTCTTGAAGTGGTTCCGCAGCGCGTAGGCTTCCGCAAATTCGAGATGATCGACAAAGTGATGCATATCAACGGCAAACGAATTGTTTTCAAAGGCGTTAACCGCCATGAATTTAATCCTCGCAGAGGACGTGCCATTACGGCAGGCGATATGCTGTGGGATATTAAGACGATGAAGCAAAACAATTTGAATGCGGTTCGCACCTCCCATTACCCGAACCAATCGTTATGGTATGAGCTGTGTGACGTGTATGGATTGTATGTCATTGACGAGATGAATTTGGAAACGCATGGCTCATGGCAAAAAATGGGCGCTGTGGAGCCGTCGTGGAACGTTCCTGCGAATAAGCTGGAATGGCAGGATATCGTCATGGATCGGGCGATTTCTATGGTCGAGCGGGACAAAAACCATCCGTCCATCTTAATCTGGTCGGTCGGCAATGAAGCTTATGCAGGCGAGGTGCTGCTGAACGTATCGAACTATTTCCGCAGCGCTGACCCTAGCCGCCTCGTTCATTATGAAGGTGTATTCCATAATCGCGACTATGACGCCACGAGCGACATGGAAAGCCGCATGTATGCGAAGCCGGCAGATATCGAGCTTTATTTGAACGATAATCCGCAAAAGCCGTACATCAGCTGCGAGTACATGCATGCAATGGGCAACTCGGTTGGCGGCATGCACAAATATACGGAGCTTGAGCAAAAATATGCGTTGTACCAAGGCGGCTTTATTTGGGATTACATCGATCAGGTCATTGTGAAAAAAGACCGCTTCGGCAAGGAATTCCTCGCTTATGGCGGCGACTTCGACGACCGTGCGACCGATTATAATTTCTGTACGAACGGTATCGTCTATGCCGATCGCAAAGTATCGCCGAAAATGCAGGAAGTGAAGTTCCTTTATCAGAACATTAAGCTGCTTCCTGACCGCGAAGGCGTGAAAATCGTCAATGAAAATCTGTTTGAAGGAACAGATGCTTATGAGCTGGTCATTAAGCTGCATCTAGAGGGTGCTGAAATTTTCCGCAGCGTAAGCGAAGTTCAAGTAGCTGCACAAAGCGAAGCTTATATTCCGGTCGTTCTTCCAGCGGCAGAGCAAGCAGGCGAATATGTTATTCATGCGTCCTTGCAGCTGAAAGCAAGCACGCTTTGGGCGGATGCAGGACATGAGCTGTCGTTTGGACAATTCGTATTTTTAGTGGAGCAAAAGGTAGCAGCTTCGCTTCCGGCAGGAGAACTGCGCGTCGTAGAAGGCGATGTCAACATCGGTGTGCATGGCCGCGATTTCAGCATTATGTTCTCCAAGCAGGCGGGCACGCTGACCTCGGTCAACTATTCGGGCAAAGAGATGATTGCACTGCCACCAGCTCCATTGTTCTGGCGGGGAACGACGGATAATGACAAAGGTTTTTCACTTGGCTTTGATTCCGGCATATGGTTTGCTGCCAGCTTAACACGCAAATGCATTAACGTTGTTTTGACCGAGCAGGAGGGAACGGCAACGGTAACGTTCCAATATCGCCTTAGCATTAGTGCCGATGTATTGGTGACAGTAGCCTATACGGTGCTGGGTGACGGAAGCGTGCAGGTGAAATCGCGTTATGAGGGAGCGGCGAACTTGCCGAAGCTGCCGATTTTCGCTCTTTCGTTCAAGGTGCCTGCTGATTATCAGCATCTGGACTGGTATGCAATGGGTCCGGATGAAAACTACATTGACCGTGCGTTTGGGGCGCGTCTTGGCGAATTCCAAAACGTTGCCGCAGATAATGTATCCGGTTATGTTGTGCCGCAAGAGTCGGGCAATCGTACAGGTGTCCGTCGTGTAAGCATTACGAATGATCTCGGACGAGGCATTCGCATTTCAGCGCCGGCAACTCAGCCTGTAGAATGCAACATTGCGCCTTATACTGCATTTGAGCTGGAGAGCGCGCAGCATCACCATGAGCTTCCAAACGTTCATTATACAGTCGTGACGGTAGCAGGCAGACAAATGGGTGTCGGCGGTGACGACAGCTGGGGCGCTCCTGTCCACGATGAATATTTGATCCCAGCGGATCAGGAGCTGGCTTTTGAGTTCCTTATCAGCCGGGTATAAGCGTTAAAGTAAAGAGCAGTTTGTGCTTGAATGGCTGTACAACGAGAGTGGAGATAAGAGGAGGGCAGCTGCCCTTCTCTTATTTTTTTATAGTGGGGTCTACATGGTTTCTAAATCAAATAACACATTAATGTTATTTTGTCAAATTTGCAGAGGCAGTGGCAATTTGACGTCTTCCGAATCTTCCAGCATACTAAACTTAATTAAAGCGAAAGGTCGGTTGACTTGATGGAAAACAACATTATTGAATCAACATTGAAGGAATTGCTTTCTGTCGTTAAGATCATCAACGAACGGGTAGGAACGTTGGAAGAAGGTCAGCAAGCCCTTACTGAAAGTCACCAGGTGCTTGTTAGTGGTCAACAATCGCTTGCTGAAAGTCATCAGGCACTTGCTGAAAGTCATCAGGCGCTTGCTGAAAGTCATCAAGCGCTTGCTGAAAGTCAGCGCGAAGGCTTTAGAAAAGTGAATGAGCAGCTGGAACGTATGGAATTAAAGCTTGAAGCGACCTTTGAGCAGACAGCGCGCATTACCGAGGTGGTATCATCTGTAATCGTTGATCGGCTTGACGCCCATCGGAACATGATTGCGAAGGTCGAAGAAGAGGTTGAAATTTTAAAAAGTCGTCATAAATCATAAGCTCGTAAGCAGAAGAAGAGGAGGGCTGCTGCCCTCCTCTTCTTTCGTTGCATTAAATATTTTTTATTTTTGCAGACTTGCTTTTATTCAAAAATCAACGATTAAGCTCCTCGTAATCCGCCCTCGTCAAGCCGTAAAAGACCAAGTCCTCAAATTCGCCCCATTTGAAAATATGCTGCTTGAATTCGCCTTCATATTTCATGCCAACTTTTTTCATGACATTGGAGGAAGAAGGGTTTTTGGCCATAGCTGCTGCCATAATTTTATTCAACTCCAGCTGCTCAAAGCCGAATTGGATGACACGCTTTGCCGCTTCTGTGGCGTAGCCATGCCCCCAATAAGGCTTGCCTGACCAGTAAGATAGCTCGCCTCGCTGATCGGGCTTGCTCAGATTCAAGCTCATACAGCCGATTAAGGCATCGTCTTTTTTGCGGGTCACTGCGAAAGGGAAGCCCTCTCCATTGCTTGCTCTAATTGTATTGTTGCTAATCCAATCCTCGGCTGCCCCATCAGGATAGGGGTAAGGAATAGACAGTGTTGTACTTGCTACTTCAATATTGCCGGCCAGTTTCTGGACTCTGCTTGCATCGTCTAAATTAAACGCTCTCAAAATCAATCGTTCTGTTTCTAGTGTTGGCTGCATAAGGAAACACCTCGCAATAATTGATTTTTTTGAAATATAGGAAAGGATATGATTATCCATCCATTCTCTATATTTCTCGGAATGAAACGCGCTGTGCCGCCAGAGAACGGCGACAGCCGTTTACGCTTGTCTTATCCTATTTTATAGGCTTAACCTTCTAAATAGCAATGTGTGAATGGTCATGGGCATACGCAGACCATTTGCCTTGAATAAGCTCATGGAATGACTGAGTATGACCGTTTGTGAAAATAATAGTTAAATAAACCAATTGACATCACGACAATGACTGAATATAATCGGTTTATAAATAAAACGTTCACAATCATTCATTTGAATGGCTGAATGATTTCATAAACGATCAAATAGGCGGTGAGGAACATTTTTGGTGAAGAACGCAAAAATTTAATTTTAGCTTTAGTAGAAGAGCAGAAGCGAGTTGACCTGCAGGCACTATGTGAAAAGTTTCAAGTATCGGAGTCGACGATTCGCCGGGATTTGCGGGAGATGGAGGAAGCCGGGCTGCTTAAGCGCACGCATGGCGGAGCGATATCCATTCGCAGCGTTAACTTTGAACCGAGCTTTTCCGAGCGGGAGATTACATCAACGGAGCAAAAGAAAGCGATTGCAGCTAAAGCGGTTCAATGGATTAGCAATGGGGATACGATTTTGCTGGACTCCGGCACAACTACTTTTTATTTGATGCAGCAATTGACAGCGTTTACGAAGCTGACGGTTGTGACCAATTCGCTCATGCTTCCGCAGGATTTGGAGCTGCCGCCAGGCATTGATGTCATTGTACTAGGCGGGGCTTACCGGCCTGGCGTATTGTCACTGGTCGGGCCGATTACCGAGCGCAGCCTGGATTTCATTAAGGTTGACAAGGCGTTTATGGCGACGAACGGCATGGATTTGGAGGAAGGGCTCAGCACGCCGAACGTGGTCGAAGGAGATATCAAGCGCAAAATGATCAAGCGCGCTGACCGCATTATTTTACTCAGCGACAGCAGCAAGGTGAATCAGATCAGCTTCGCGCGCTTCGCTGATTGGAGCGATATTGACGTGTGCATTACCGATTCGGATATGCCGGAGGAATTTGCCCGGAAGCTGGAAGAGCGAGGCGTCGAGGTGTATCGAACCTCGGCAGGAAAGGAGGCGTAACAGCATGTCCAAGCAGCAAGTCATTACACTTACTTTGAATCCTTCCATGGACAAGACGATTATGCTTCAGGAGCTGAAGCTGGGCGGGCTCAACCGGGCGGAGGACATTCGCCTTGATCCCGGCGGGAAAGGCATTAATGTGGCGCGAATCGTACACACCTTTGGAGCCAGCGTTACCGCCGCTGGATTCATCGCTGGCGGCATTGGCAAGCGAATTAAAGATGAGCTGGATCGTTCAGGCATTCATACGGCATTTGTTGAAGTACCGGGCGAGACGCGGACGAATATGAAGCTTGTAGATCAGAAGCAGCGAACGACGACCGAGGTGAATGAGCTGGGTTTTGCGGTCAGCGAAAGCCAGCTTGCCGAGCTGGATCAGCTGCTGGATGAGCTGCTGCCGAAAGCGTCGGTTCTCGTCCTTGGAGGCAGTCTGCCGAAGGGGGCGCCGCCGCAGCTGTATCATGATTATATTTTGAAAGCGCGCAAGCTAGGCGTACGTACGATACTGGATGCGGATGGAGAGGCGATGGTTTCTGGCATCAAAGCGACTCCTTACGCGGTCAAGCCCAATCATTATGAGCTGGAGCAGCTCGCTCAGCGCAAGCTGGACTCGGAAGAGGAAATCGTACTAGCGGGAAGACAGCTGCTTGCTCAGGGGATAACGCTCGTTATGATATCGATGGGCGCAGATGGGGCCATCGTCATGAGCGGCAACGAAGCCTACTTGGCAAAGCCATTTCCTATTGAGGCGCTGAGCACTGTTGGCGCAGGAGATTCAATGGTAGCCGTGCTTGCGCAGGCGATATTGCAAAATAGCAGCCTCGAAAATGTGGCAAGGTGGAGTACGGCCGCTGGAACGATAACGGCTTCCAAAGCAGGCACCCAAGTATGCGAGTTTGAGGAAATTCGCAGCCGGGCGGGCGATATAAATATTCAGGCATTGTGATTATATTGAAGCGACTGGCGACATCATAAGGGAGGAATTGACATGAAGAAATTGCTGGCTGTAACTTCTTGTCCGACAGGCATTGCCCATACGTATATGGCCGCGGAATCATTGCTAAAAATGGCAGAGGAGAAAGGTGTTCCGCTGAAGGTTGAAAAGCGCGGCGCGCTTGGCGTAGAGGATGAGCTTACGCCGGAGGAAATCGCCGAAGCGCACGCGATTATTTTGGCAGCGGATACCGATGTACTGGAAGCTCGATTTGCAGGCAAGCCGATTATTAAAGTTGGCGTGGCCGAAGGCATCCGCAATCCAGCAGGCTTGATTGAGCAGGCGCTGGCGAAAGAAGCGGCTCAAGCTGGGGCGGCCGCGCCTGCACAGGAGCAGACGAAGAAAGAGGGCAGCTCTGTGCGAACAGGAGCCTATAAGCACTTGATGACAGGTGTGTCGAATATGCTGCCGCTCGTTGTCGCTGGCGGAATCATTATTGCGATTTCGTTTATTTTCGGTATAAAAGCGTTCCAAGAGGAAGGTACGCTCCCAGCAGCGCTGATGAACATTGGCAGCGGGGCGGCATTTGCCTTAATGATTCCAATTTTGTCCGGCTTTATTTCCTTCTCGATCGCAGACCGGATCGGTCTTGCTCCCGGACTTGTAGGCGGAATGCTGGCCAGCCAGCTGGGAGCCGGCTTCCTCGGTGGTATTATTTCAGGCTTTCTTGCCGGTTATGTGGCAAAATGGCTGCGGCATGCGATCAAGCTGCCGAAATCGCTGGAAGGCATTAAGCCGATCCTCATTATCCCCGTGCTGTCGACGCTCATAGTCGGGCTGATCATGATTTATGTTGTAGGAACGCCAGTGAAGACATTGATGGATATTTTGACGACATGGCTGACAGGTCTGAATTCAACGAATGCGATTTTGCTCGGCTTGCTGCTTGGGGCTATGATGGCGTTCGATATGGGCGGTCCGCTTAATAAGGCAGCGTATACATTTGCTGTCGGCTTGCTTGCAAGCCATGTGTATGGCCCAATGGCAGCCGTGATGGCAGCGGGAATGACTCCGCCGCTTGGCTTGTGGCTTGCCACCGTCATACGCAAAAACAAATTTTCCAAAGAAGAGCGCGACGCGGGAAAAGTTGCAGGAGTCATGGGGCTGGCCTTTATTACCGAAGGCGCTATTCCTTTCGCGGCCGCTGATCCGCTTCGTGTCATCCCAGGTACGGTGCTTGGTTCCGCAGTAGCGGGCTCGCTGTCGATGGTGTTTGGCGCGACGCTTCAAGCGCCGCATGGCGGGGCATTCGTACTCGCTATTCCAAATGCAGTGACGCATCTCGGCGCTTATGCCGCAGCTATTGTCATCGGTTCTGTTGTTACAGCCGTAACGGTATCCTTGCTCAAAAAAAATAAGCTGGCAGCAGCTTAAATCCCACTCCATGGAGGTAATGACCATGTCATCCCAAACCTTATTAAATATTGAAACAATCATTCTCGATTCATCCGCTGATGACCGTCAAGCCGTTATTAAAGAGCTTGCTGAGCGACTGCAATCGGCTGGTTATTTGAACGATGAGGCTGCTTTTCTAGCTTCGGTTGAAGCGCGTGAGCAGCATGCGTCAACAGGCATCGGCTTTGGCGTTGCGATTCCGCATGGCAAATCCGCTGGAGTCATTAAGCCAGGCTTAGCTTTTGCCCGTCTCGCACAGCCAATTGACTGGGGCTCCCTTGATGGCAAGCCGGTCACTTCGATTATTTTGCTGGCCATTCCGGAATCGGATGCGGGCAAGGAGCATTTGCGGATTTTGGCTTCGGTATCGCGCAAGCTCATACACGAAAGCTTCCGCCAAGAGCTGCTGGCTGGCCAAAGTGCAGCAGATATATTGAAAACATTGGAAAGCGCCCTGTAAGCACAGCGAGATTAAAGGAGGAGATAGAGCGATGCAAACACGTGTATTGACAATCATAAATGTAGAAGGGCTGCATTTGCGTCCGGCACAAGTGCTGGCTAATGCAGCAGGACAATTCACAGCGGATATTTACGTAGAGGTGGTTGGCGGCGGAGAGGCAAATGCGAAAAGCGTGCTTGGCATCATTGCGCTTGGTTTGGAAAAAGGTGCTGAAGTCAAACTGTCGGCAGACGGCGAAGATGAGGAGCAGGCTGTCGCCAAGCTTGCTGAATTATTCGAGCAAGGTTTCGGAGAGCAATGAGCGAGGAGCGCATCAAAGGCATCGGCGTCTCGGAAGGTATCCGCTTCGGGAAAGCATTCATCTATGGCGCGCCTGCTGTAGAGGCGGCTTATCCTCAGCGGATTGAGCCGGAGCAGGTGGAGGCGGAGCTTGAACGTCTGGAGCAGGCGAAGCGCCAGTCGGCAGCAGAGCTGAATACGATCATTGCCAAAACCGAGGCGAAGCTGGGGAAGGACAAAACGGCAATTATCGAGGGGCAGCTGAGCTTTCTGGATGATCCCGCCTTTTACGGCGATATTCGCGGTCAAATTAAGCGCAAGCAGGCGTCCGCTGAACAAGCGGTACAAACCGTGCTGGCCCAGCTTTCCGCATTGTTTGAGAAGATGAACAATGCATACGTAAAGGAACGCATTCATGATGTGAAGGACGTTGCGGATCGGCTCATGAGCCATTTGCAGCAGGTTTTTTATCCGGATCTGGCGAGTATTACAGAGCCTGTTATTTTAGTAGCGGAAGATTTAACGCCTTCCGTTACTGTCCAGCTTGATCGCAGCATTGTGCTTGGATTTGTGACACGGGTTGGCGGAGAAACGACGCATACAGCGATTTTGTCCCGTTCGCTCGGCATTCCTGCGGTTGTGGGCACTGGTGCTGCTTTCGAGCAGCTGAGCCATGGTGAGGAGCTGATTCTGGACGGTACGGAGGGCGTTATCGTGCTGAATGCCGATCAGGCTACCCGCTCTGACTATGAAGGCCGGCAGCAGGAGGAGCAATCCGCAGCAGGGAAGCTTGAAAAATACAGGCTGCTGCCAGCACAGACGGAAGATGGCAAGCTGATCGAGCTCGCTGTAAACGTCGGCATGCCGGAGGAAATGCGAGATGGTCTTGTGGACGAGGCCCATGGGGCCGGCTTGTTCCGAACGGAATTTCTGTTCATGAACGCTGACCGCTTCCCGGACGAAGAAAAACAATTTGCTGTATATAAACAGCTTGCTGAAGCTTGGAAAGGCAAGCCTATCGTTATCCGCACGCTGGATATTGGCGGAGACAAGGAGCTGTCCTATTGGGATTTGCCGCATGAGGACAATCCATTTCTCGGCAATCGCGCTATCCGCCTTTGTCTGAATGAGCGTGAGCTGTTCCGCACCCAACTGAGGGCGATTGTTCGTGCCAGCGCCTTCGGCACCGTAAAAATCATGTTCCCGATGATATCCTCCATGCAGGAGTTCCGCGCTGCCAAGCAGTTGACGCTTGAAATCATGGACGAGCTGAAGAAGCAGGCCATCGCCTTTGATGAAAAATTGGAAATCGGAATAATGGCCGAGGTTCCGTCTGTTATTCAGCTGGCGGACCGTTTCGCCAAAGAGGTTGACTTTTTCAGCATTGGCACAAACGATTTGGTGCAATATACGCTTGCCGTTGACCGCATGAACGAGAAGGTCGCGCACTTATATGATTATTTCCATCCGGCGGTTATCCGCTCGATTCGCAGCTTGATACAAGCGGCGCACAAGGAAGGCAAATGGGTTGGCATGTGCGGTAAAATGGCGGGCGATCCGCTCGCAGCACCGCTGCTGCTCGGGATGGAGCTGGATGAATGGAGTATGGATGCGGCTTCTCTGACGAAGCAAAAGTTTACGCTGTCTAGACTAAATGTGCAGGATAGCGCCCAACTGCTAAGCGATGTGCTTGATCTCGACACGGCTGAGGAAGTTCGGCAGCACATTAAAGCTTTCCATGCTTCCAAATTTAGTGATTAGCATATGTATGGCAAATAGGTTTGGGTATTAAGCCGCCCATTCTACCCATGCTCACCAGCAAGAAGCCATTTAGGACGCTTTCGTAATCTTCGATTCCTTCAGCAGGAGCGAAGTTGCGGAGGCGTTTTTCTTTTTGTTAAAAAATTAATTTTACATATGTTCATAATTCGATGAGTGATAGACAGCGAAAATGGGTGATTTATTAAAGGAATTGACGAAAAAACGTAATATCAGCATTGAAACGCTTCATTTAGTGAACATAAGTCCAAGTGTTTGTTTACATATGACCAAATACATGTTAAACTGAGTGTGTATTTGAGGAACTCGTATATGGGGAAGGGGAACAGGTCATGTTAAATTTGTCTGGAATGATTGATCATACGCTGCTGCGTGCTGACGCGACGAAAGCAGAGATCGCTAAGCTGACGGAGGAAGCGAAACAATATGAATTTGCTTCGGTCTGTGTAAATCCGACTTGGGTCGCTTTTGCCGCTGAGCAGCTGGCAGGAAGCAAGTCCAAAGTTTGCACCGTTATCGGCTTTCCATTAGGAGCATCGACGAGCGCCGTTAAAGCTTTTGAAACGGGCAATGCGATTGCAAATGGTGCAGACGAAATTGATATGGTTATCAACATTGGCGCTTTGAAAGACGGCAACGATGATTACGTGGAGCAGGACATTAAAGCGGTTGTTGATGCGGCAGCAGGCAAAGCGATTGTGAAGGTCATTATTGAGACAAGCCTGCTCACCGATGAAGAAAAGGTTCGTGCTTGCGAGCGTTCGTTGAAAGCCGGAGCCGATTTTGTAAAAACCTCGACGGGCTTCTCTACTGGCGGAGCAACAGCTGAAGATGTAGCGCTTATGCGCAAAACAGTCGGAGACAAGCTTGGCGTTAAAGCATCGGGCGGCGTTCGCGGTCTTGTGGATATGAAAAAAATGATCGAAGCAGGCGCAACGCGCATTGGAGCAAGCTCCGGCGTAAAAATTATGCAGGGCGAGCAATCCAGCGCCGCTTATTAATGAAGAGTAACCATAGAACACGGTGCTGCTCTTTTCCGAAGGAGCGGCCCGCTTTTCTCGATAAACGAAAGAGCGGCGGTATCAGCATAACTTTGTAAGCGCTCTATTCAGCCAATCAACTTCCATAATGATGAAAAAATAGGAGGCGGCAACTATGAAATACATCATAGCTTTATTAGGCCTGCTTGTTGTGCTAGGATTGTCCTATATCGTCAGTAACAATAAGAAAAATATTCGTTTCAAGCCGATTGCCATCATGATCGTTTTGCAGGTGGTTCTTGCCTTTGTCCTATTAAATACGTTTGCGGGCGCGACCTTGATTAAAGGTTTTTCCGGCGTGTTCGAGCAGCTGCTTTCCTACGCGCAGGAAGGAATCAACTTTGTATTTGGCGGCATTTTAAATGAAGGACAATTTTCCTTTTTCCTGTCGGTTCTGCTGCCGATCGTCTTCATTTCCGCGCTAATTGGTATTTTGCAATATTTGAAAATCCTTCCTTTTATCGTAAAGGGCATCGGATATGTGTTAAGCAAAGTCAATGGCATGGGCAAGCTGGAGTCGTATAATGCGGTCGCATCAGCCATTTTGGGCCAATCGGAAGTATTTATTTCGGTCAAAAAACAAATTGGCCTGCTGCCGAAGCATCGCCTGTATACGCTGTGCGCTTCTGCGATGTCCACCGTATCGATGTCGATTGTCGGCTCGTATATGCAAATTTTAGACCCGAAATATGTGGTGACCGCGCTCGTCCTCAACCTGTTCGGCGGCTTTATTGTCGCTTCCATTCTTAACCCGTATACGGTGGAGGAAGGCGAGGACGTGCTGCAAGTACAGGAGGAAGGGGAGAAGCAGACCTTTTTCGAAATGCTGGGCGAATATATTATGGATGGCTTCAAGGTTGCGATTATTGTCGCGGCGATGCTGATCGGTTTTATTGCTCTCATCGGCATGATTAATGGATTGTTTCTTGGCATTCTCGGCATTTCCTTTCAGCAAATACTTGGATTTATTTTCGCTCCTTTCGCTTTTATTATGGGGGTGCCGTGGAAAGATGCCGTTGATGCGGGAAGCATTATGGCCACGAAAATGGTATCGAATGAATTTGTAGCGATGCTGGAAATTAGCAAATATCCTAATCTTTCGGCCAAAGCAGTCGGCGTCGTGTCGGTGTTTCTCGTCTCGTTTGCTAATTTCTCCTCCATTGGCATCATTGCAGGCGCGGTCAAAGGCTTGCATGAGAAGCAGGGCAATGCCGTTGCACGCTTCGGCATGAAGCTGCTGTATGGTGCAACGCTGGTCAGCGTGCTGTCGGCGACGATTGCAGGGATTTTCATTTAAAATATTAGGAAGGATATGATTTTTCTATCCTTTCTCTATATTGCAACGCGAAACGGCAGCTTTGCCGCCAGAGGACGGCGAAAGCCGTTTACGCTTGAGGAGAGGCGGTGCCAGGCATGGCAGCATTTGAACGGATACATTTAATTGTAATGGACTCGGTAGGCATCGGCGAAGCGCCGGATGCTGCCGCGTTCGGAGACTTTGGCGTCCATACGCTCTCGCATATTGCCCGCGAGATGGGCGGACTGCATATGCCGAATATGGCTGCGCTTGGACTGTCGAATATTGAACCGATTGCCGGAGTTCCGGCTGCGGATCATCCGCTTGCTTTTTATACGAAAATGCAGGAGGCGTCCAGCGGCAAGGATACGATGACAGGGCACTGGGAGATGATGGGCCTTCATATCGATACGCCATTCCGCGTCTTTGCAGATGGCTTTCCAGATGAGCTGATTGCCCGCATTGAGAAGAAGACAGGCCGCAAGGTCATCGGCAATAAAGCGGCTAGTGGAACGGAAATTATTGAAGAGCTGGGCGAAGAGCATGTGAAGACAGGAGCGCTCATTATTTACACCTCGGCGGATTCGGTGCTGCAAATGGCTGCGCACGAAGAAATTGTACCGCTTAAAGAGCTGTACGACATATGCGAATACTGCCGGGAAATTACGCTGGAGGACCCGTATATGCTGGGTCGGATTATTGCCCGGCCGTTTGTAGGGGAAATCGGACAGTTCAAGCGTACCGCTAATCGCCATGATTACGCGCTTAAGCCTTTTCAGCCAACGGTGATGAATACGCTGAGGGATGCGGGTCTAGCTGTCATATCGCTTGGCAAAATTGCCGATATATTTGATGGAGAAGGGGTCACGAAGGCCATTCGCACCGTCTCGAACGAAGATGGCATGGATAAGCTTGTTGAGGTGCTGGATGAGCCATTCAAAGGCCTCAGCTTCCTAAACCTTGTCGATTTTGATGCGCTGTACGGCCACCGCCGCGATCCGCAAGGTTACGGACAGGCTTTGGAGCAATATGATGCCAGACTGCCAGAAGTATTCGCCAAGCTGACGGAGCAGGATTTGCTCATCATTACGGCTGATCATGGCAATGATCCGACTTATGAAGGAACGGATCACACCCGCGAATATGTGCCGCTACTCGTCTATTCGCCGCGTTTCAAGCAAGGCGGCAGGCAGCTCGCGATTAGAAGCACCTTCGCTGATGTCGGAGCATCCATTGCCGATAATTTCGGCGTTACATGGCCTGATCACGGAACCAGCTTCATGCCGTCGTTAAATGAACCAATGAACGAATCAACTAACTAACTAAATGAACGAAGCAGAGGAGATATTATAATGAGTGTTCATATTAATGCAAAGCAAGGCGACATCGCTGAAACGATTTTATTGCCAGGCGACCCGCTAAGAGCGAAATATATTGCGGATACGTATTTGGAAAATGTAACGTGCTACAACGAAGTGCGCGGTATGCTGGGCTTTACAGGGACGTACCAAGGCAAGCGTATTTCGGTGCAGGGAACAGGTATGGGCGTACCGTCCATCAGCATTTACGTCAATGAACTCATTCGCGAATATGGCGTGAAAAATCTCGTTCGTGTCGGCACATGCGGCGCCATGCAAAAAAGCGTAAACGTGCGCGAGGTTATTTTGGCGCAAGCGGCTTGTACGGATTCCAGCATGAATCGCCACGTATTCGGCGGCTATGACTTCTCGCCAATTGCCAGCTTTGAGCTGCTGAAGGCGGCTTACGAGCGCGGCATAGCCAAAGGCCTCAAGCTGCATGTCGGCAATATTTTCTGCTCGGACAGCTTCTATCGGGATGATAAGTCCATTGTCGAGAAGCTGATGGAGCATAATGTGCTTGGCGTTGAAATGGAAACGACGGCGCTTTATACGCTGGCTGCAAAATATGGCGTCAATGCCCTGACGATTTTGACCGTAAGCGACCACCTGTTGACCGGCGAGGAAACGACTTCTGCCGAAAGACAAAGCACATTCAATGACATGATGGAAGTAGCGCTGGAAACGGTAACTTCCCTGTAATAGGCAAGGTAGCCTAGCTAATAAATTTATTTAAAACCGTGAGGAGAATGCAGCATGAGAATGGTAGACCTGATTGAGAAAAAACGCGATGGTGAAGTGCTGAGCGCTGAAGAAATTAACTTCTTCATTCAAGGGTATACGAAAGGCGAAATTCCTGATTATCAGGCCAGCGCAATGGCAATGGCGATTTTCTTCAAGGATATGACGGAGCAGGAGCGCGCTGATTTGACGATGGCGATGGTGAATTCCGGCGATACGATCGATCTGTCAGCCATTGAAGGCGTGAAGGTAGACAAACACTCCACTGGCGGTGTAGGCGACACGACGACGCTTGTACTGGCCCCGCTCGTTGCGGCGCTGGACATTCCAGTTGCGAAAATGTCGGGACGCGGCCTCGGCCACACCGGCGGGACGACAGATAAGCTTGAAGCGATTGCTGGCTTCCACGTGGAGCTTGCGAAGGAAGAATTTGTTCGTCTCGTGAACAAGGATAAGATCGCTGTCGTTGGCCAATCCGGCAACCTGACGCCAGCTGACAAGAAGCTGTATGCGCTGCGCGATGTTACAGCAACCGTTAACTCCATTCCGCTTATCGCAAGCTCGATTATGAGCAAAAAAATCGCTGCCGGCTCCGACGCTATCGTGCTTGACGTGAAGACAGGTGCAGGCGCCTTCATGAAGACGGTAGACGATGCGAAGGAGCTTGCGCACGCAATGGTGAGCATCGGCAACAACGTGGGTCGCAAAACGATGGCGGTCATTTCCGACATGAGCCAGCCGCTGGGCTTTGCAATCGGCAACGCTTTGGAAGTGAAGGAAGCGATTGATACGCTGCAAGGAAAAGGTCCAAAGGACTTGGAGGAGCTTTGTCTGGCGTTAGGGCGTCAAATGGTCTATTTGGCGAACAAAGCAAGCTCGCTGGAAGAGGCGGAGGAAATGCTGAAGGAAGTCATTCGCAATGGCAAAGCGCTGGAGAAATTCAAAGTGTTTATTGCCAATCAGGGCGGAGATCCAACGGTTGTTGACCATCCAGAGAAGCTGCCGCAAGCGGCTTACTTAATTGAAGTGCCAGCGAAAACCGACGGTGTTGTAGCGGAGATTGTTGCTGACGAAATCGGTACGGCAGCGATGCTGCTCGGTGCAGGACGTGCGACGAAGGACTCGGAAATCGATCTGGCTGTAGGCTTAATGCTGAATAAAAAAGTGGGCGACACCGTCAAAGCCGGCGAATCGCTCGTAACCATTCATGCCAATCGTGAAAATGTGGACGATGTGCTCGCGAAAATTTATGACAATATCCGTATCGGCGATAAAGTCGAAGCTCCTGTCTTGATTTACGGAACTGTAACCGAGTAGTAATAAAGCCATTTGGGTATAAAATACAAGCCGCCATCCGGGTGCAATTGCTGCCGGGATGGCGGTTTTTGTGCTGCAAGGAAACGGCTGGCAAAGGTTTAAATAGGGTTTATTAAAGGTTTATAAGGTCATGAAACGGAAATGCTTAACCTACAAATACTTAACAACTAAAATATTTGACAATAAGGTAAAATGCCCTTATTATATGTGATGGGACAGCTGTCCATTGGGAAATGGGCACGTAAGTCATCTTGTGTAGATAGGCAGGGGGAGAACAAATGTCGCAAGCAGCATCGAAAGGCGGCGCAGAGCCTGAATTCCGCTTGGCAAGCATTATCGTACCGATGATCGCCATTATTTCAGGCATATTTATGGTTATTTTGGATTCAACAGCGATGAATGTGGCGTTGTCTAGACTCGTCATTGATTTTAAAACCGATTTGCCAACGATTCAATGGACGGTAACGGGCTATATGCTGGCGACGGCGGCGGTTATTCCGCTTTCAGGCTGGCTTTCGGATCGCTTTGGAGCCAAAAATATATTTTTAGGCTCGGTTGTAGCCTTCACCTTGGCATCATTGCTATGCGCATTGCCTAGCAGCGCCGAGTGGCTCATCGTATTTCGGATTATTCAAGGCTTGGGCGGCGGTTTCGTTATGCCGGTCGCTATGGCTTATGTGTTTCGTTTAAGCCCGCCGAATAAGGTAGGGCAAGTCATGGGGATGATGGGCGTGCCGATTTTGCTCGCGCCTGCGGTTGGCCCGATTTTGGCGGGCTGGCTCGTGGAATATCACTCCTGGCACTGGATTTTCCTGATAAACATTCCGGTCGGCATTTTCAGCATTATATTCGGCCTTTGGAAGCTGCCGAAGACGGAGCGCAAGCAGGTCACCGGCATTGATATTCCAGGCATGATTTTAGGGCCGCTTGCATTTGCCGCCTTATCCTACGGGGTTACGCAAGGCGCGGAAAGCTGGTCTTCGGATAAAACGATTGGCGGGCTCGTTATCGGCGGCATTGCGCTCATCGCATTTATTATCGTAGAGCTGCGTTCAAAAACACCGCTGCTGGAGCTTCGCGTGTTCCGCTCGGTCGACTTTTCATTCAGCATTTTTGTGCAGTGGCTGCTGCAATTTTCGCTTTTCGGCGCGATTTTCCTGCTTCCGCAATTTCTGCAGCAGGCACGCGGCTACGGCGCCTTTGATACGGGGCTGACCTTGTTCCCGCAGGCGCTAGCTTCCGCATTTATGATGCCGATTGGCGGCTATTTGTTTGATAAAATCGGGGTGCGATGGCTTGTCGTTATTGGCCTCAGCCTTGTATCCGGTGCGATTTTTCAATATACGCAGGTCGATTTGACGACTGAAGGCAGCGACTTGCTGCTTCCGCTCATTATGGCGGGCATGGGCTCCGGCCTCATGATGATGCCGCTCAACTCGCATTTGCTGCAAAAAGCGCCGCGCGAGCTCGTCAGCCGGGTCACGTCGCTAACAAGCGCTTTGCAGCAAGTTGTCAGCTCCTTCGCGGTTGCTACTTTAGTTACGGTGCTCTCTTCACGAGTGAAGACGCTCATTGTGGATCAGCAGCTGCCGCTTACGACGCCTGCCGAAGTGCAGAAAGCGACGCTAGCCGTTGCGCCGGAAGCATTCGGCTATACGTTCGGCATTATGCTCGTTATTGCCATCGTCGGCATTTTCCTCGGCTTGTTTCTGCGCAGAGGGAAAGTGCAAGCGGGAGCGGAAGAGCAGAAGAGCAAGCAGGAATTGGGGCTTGAAGGACTGCATTAATTTAATTTAATTTAATCAAACTTACGTCAGACGCCTGGTTCGCCAGCGGCGGTCTGGCGTATTTTTTTATTGTTCAGGTCAGCTTACTATTGACATTTGGTCTATAAGTTATAGACTACAGATATGAGGTCGATAACTTATAGACCAAGGAGTGGGAAAATGAAAGGCTATAAGCTTACAGAAAGCGAAATTAAGTTTACCGATTTAATCTGGAAAAACGAACCCATAAGTTCTGGTGATCTTGTGAAACGATGTCAAGAGGAAATGAATTGGAAAAAGTCCACAACCTATACTGTGCTGAAAAAAATGTGTGAAAAAGGTTTATTACAAAATGAAAATTCAGTCGTTTCTTCTTTGATTACAAGGGATGAATATTACGCAAATCAAAGCCAACGTTTTGTTGAAGATACGTATGGAGGGTCCTTGCCCAAATTTTTAACAGCGTTTATGGGCGGAAGAAAATTAAATAACCGCCAAGCAGAGGAGCTGAAAAAGCTGATTGATGAACACAAGGAGGGGTAATCATGAGCGAGCTATTTCTGTCTGTTTTAAACATGAGCCTTACAGCAAGCTATGTCATTCTTGTTGTCATATTAATCAGGCTGCTGCTTAAAAAAGCCCCGAAGGTCATCTCTTATGCTTTATGGGGAGTGGTAGCTTTCCGGCTTGTCGTTCCAGTCACCTTTGAGAGTGTATATAGTCTGTTGCCAAGGAATGGGGATCGAAATCCAATACCTCAAGCTAGTATGCCTCAGCAAAGTCCGCAGATTAATAGTGGGATAGAAGTGGTCGATTCAATTGCAGGCGGGACAATACCAGCAATGGCTGCACAGGATAGTGTGAATCCATGGCAGATTTACATACAAATTGGTTCATATATTTGGATTTTATGTATGCTGGTTTTGCTTATTTATAGTCTTGCATCTGTATTTCTCTTAAAAAAACAGCTCAAAGATGCCCAACGGGTAGAGCGGAATATCTACGAAGCTGGGAATTTGAAAACACCTTTTGTACTTGGCTTTATACGACCAAAAATTTATTTGCCCGTTGGACTCGATGCCACGGAGCGCAGCTACATCCTGCTGCACGAGCAGACTCACATTAAACGATTGGATCATATCATTAAGCCAGCAGCCTTCTTACTATTATCCGTGCACTGGTTTAATCCTCTTGTATGGGTAGCCTTCATGTTAATGAGTAGGGATATGGAATTTTCCTGTGATGAACGTGTATTGAAAAAGATGGATTTTGATGTGGCTATAAAAAAATCTTACGCGTCCTCCTTATTATCACTTGCTGCGGATAGACCTATTTTGAATGGAAATCCGCTTGCTTTTGGTGAGGGAAATGTGAAGGGGAGGATTAAAAACGTATTAAATTATAGAAAGCCAAAATTCTGGTTACTTGCTTTCTCAATCATCATTTTGCTAGCAGTTGGGATTGGATTGATAGCAAATCCTGTAATAAAGGGGAGAGATGCATTAGAACAAATAACTGACTCAGAGAATATATCATCAGGTGAAGAAGTTTCGTTGGAACGACCAGAGAAATCAGCAGCAGAAATATTAAAAGAACTAGCCAATCAACCATTTTCAATTAGTGGGAATCAAATTGGTGATGACGATCAAGAAACCGTAGTCACATTTGGAAAAGCTTTTGTGAATTTGTATACCGGTGCTGTTGCAGAACAAGAAACAGTAACCTTTAGAAATTACATATCTAATGAAAATCTTCTTAAATACACAAATAAAATGTTAGAGCTAGAACAAAGAAAAGAACTAAAGGGAGCAATCAGTGTCCATTTCGGTTTGGAAAATGAATTCAAGGAAGCAGAGCTCAAGAAACTGGACGTAAATCTCTACTACGTAAGTTTGCCATTTTCGAACCAAGGGTCTGGAATGAACCTTCAGATGTTAGTTCAAGCTGAAAACAAGGCATTAAAAATCGTTGATTATTATTTTGGAAACAAAGATGGTGTAGATACGATTGCAACAGGACATCCCGCTGATAGAAAGCTTCATGATCCAAAACGATGGGATGACCAAGTGTGGGTTGATGGAGTTTTTGAAAAGCTTGATAAAATAGAAATTTGAACGGAATTTTAATCTAAACGTAATTTTACAAGGAATGAAGCGTTAGCAAATAGCCATACCAAAAGCGCCTTGCCTGCATAACGCAGGGCAAGGCGCTTTTCCCGCTGGTGTCTCCCATTCAGCCTAACGGTTTTGCCCTGGTTCCCGCAATAACCTCTTTGTTACCCGATTGGATGCTTGCGAGAGCAAAGCAGCGGTATGTGCACGCAATAGCTCCCGGATAAGCTCCATAAATGCAATCCCCCTTCTGCTTCGGTTCATACATTCTATTAAAATGCCAGAGAGATGTGCTAGTCTCTTAATCTATCAGGCGAAAGTTGATGAATATATCGGTTAAGGACAATGGACTATAGCGTTCTAACCTTTCAGCTGCTTGCGGTAATCCGTAGGTGACACGCCGATAATCTTCTTGTACAGCCGGGAAAAATAATACGGGTCCTTAAAGCCGAGCGACAGGCTGACCGCTTTCACGCTTTGGTCGGTAAGGTCAAAAAGCTGTCCGGCGCGCTGCATTTTCAGCCGCAAATAATAGTCAATGGGAGCGTAGCCAGTAGATTGCTTAAAAAGATGATTAAGATGCTGCTTGGATATGCGCGTTCGCGTAACCAAATCGTCCAAGGTCAAATGGCCTTCCAGCTGTTCCTTCATATATTGGATAGCCTGTTCAATATAAGCGAGCATCTTCTCGTCCTGCTTGCGCTTTGGAATGAGCGAAATGAAGCTGAGCAAATAACGAACCGTTTGCGAAATATGCAGCTGATGAATGACCGAATAGGACTTGGCTGAAAGCAGCTCGTAGCATTGGTTGAATAGCTCGACGATTTTCTCTGCCTCCGGCAGGGAGACGTGGAGCAGTTCAGCTTCAAGGCCAAGGCTTTCCAGCAGCTGCACCAGCTCCTCGCCCCGAAAGTGAAACCAGTAGATGCTCCATGGATTCGCCGTATTGGCCCCGTAGCTATGAGGGGTAAAGGCGGGAATGATGGAGACGGTTTTTTCCGTTACTTGAATCGTCTCCTCGCCGCCGAGCTTGATCCAGCCTTCCCCGTTCGTGCAATAGATGAAAATATAAGCATCGCAGCCTTTGGGCCGCTCCCGGTAATGGTGCTTGGCCCGGTGAAAATAGCCAATATCCGTTACATAGGCTTGGCGAATAATCGGGTGGCTGGTCATCTCCTCAAGCTGGTAGGAGGGCAAAACAATGAGCTTCTCCGTCTCGAAGCCTTGCGTTTTTTTGTTGAGCATGGTGAAGCAAGCCTCCTCGTTCCTTATGGCTATATTGTAAGCGGTTGGAGCTTCCAGCCGCAAGTGATGCATTAACGCAAAATCAGAATATGCTCCATTAGGAACAGATGATTGTTAATGGAAAAGCGGGCATAGGCGCGGTACAGTGGAGGAAGATAAAGGAGGTAATGGCTTTATGAGTAAGCACCAAATAGCTGTAAAACTGAATGAGCGCAATAAGGAGATTACGACAGGCACATTGTCCGGCAATAAAGGAAGCAATCCGAAAGGAGAAAGCTTCGGTTTTACGAATTTTTACATGACGCGCAATGGCGAGCCTTTTATTCCTGTCGTCGGTGAGTTTCATTTTTCCAGATTTTCTTATTTGTACTGGGAGGAAGAGCTGCTCAAGATGAAGGCAGGCGGGGTGCACATAATCGCTACCTATATATTTTGGAATTACCACGAGGAGAAGGAAGGGCGCTTTAATTGGAATGGCAACCGCAATCTCCGCCATTTTATAGATTTATGCGCCAAGCTGGAGCTGCCGCTCGTGCTTCGAATCGGCCCTTTCTGCCACGGCGAGGTGCGTAATGGCGGCATTCCGGATTGGGTGTTCGACAAGCCGCTCGTCATTCGCTCGAATGATGAGCTGTATTTGAACTACGCAGCGCGCCTGTACCGCGAAATTGCAAGGCAGATGAAAGGCTCGCTGTTTCAAGAAGGCGGCCCGGTTATTGCAATTCAGCTCGAAAATGAATTTATGCACTGCGGCGCTCCGCTGGACTCATGGGGCTACAAAACCGGAATATTCATGTCTTCGGGCACGGGCGGCAATGCGCATTTGGACAAGCTCAAAGCGATTGCGGCAGAAGCGGGCATTCGCCCGCTGTTCTTTACGGCAACGGCATGGGGAGGAGCGGCGGTGCCGGAAACGGATACGCTCCCGATGCTTGCAGGCTATGCGTATACGCCTTGGATTCCTAATCAGCCGCCAAGCGGCGAATATATTTTCCGCGATCTTCATGTAACACCGATGGAGAAGGTCAATTATCCTTCTGCACAATATCCCGTCGCATATTGCGAGATGGCAGGAGGCATGCAGGTCAGCTATACGGCAAGGCCGCATGTGAGCCCAGACAGTGTGGAAGCGATGACGCTTGTAAAGCTGGCTAGCGGCAGCAATCTGCTCGGCTATTACATGTATCATGGCGGCTCGAATCCGCGCGGGGAAAATGGTTTTCTCAACGAATACGGCTTGCCGAAAATAACGTATGATTACCAGTCTCCGCTAGGCGAGTTTGGACGCATTGGCGAATCGTACGACCGTATCCGCACGCTCAGCTTGTTCATGGAAGCTTACGGTGCAATTTTGGCACCGATGGGAACGGTGCTGCCGGAAGGACAAGCGGAGCTGCATCCTGAAAATACGGAGGAGCTGCGCTATTGCCTGCGGCAGAAGGATGGCTCGGGCTTCCTGTTCCTGAACAATTTTCAGGATCATGTAGACATGCCAGACCGGGAGGAAGTAACGGTGACGCTGGATACGTCCAGAGGACAGGCGAGATTTCCGCATACCGGGAGCTTGCGGCTCAAGCAGGGAATTAGCGCGGTGCTGCCGTTCCACTTGGAAGCAGCAGGCATTCGCATAGTTTCCGCTACGGTTCAGCCATTGACGAAGCTTGCGGATTTAGAGGAGCCGCTGCTTGTCTTTTATGCGCATGAGGGACTGAGCCCAGAGCTTGTTATAGCTGTTGACACGGTCGCGGGCGTAACTAGCGATGGTGGCGGCACTGTGGAGCAGCAGGACGGGGTTTATATAGTGCGTCCGGCAGTGGGCAAGCAGCATGTCGCTGAAGTGAAGCGTAAAGACGGGAACGTCGTTCGTATACTCGTCCTTTCCAGAGAAGAGGCGCTGAACACCTATCGCCTCCGCGTGTGGGGAGAAGAACGCCTGCTGATCAGCGACAGCCACCTTTATGCAGCGGGCGGGCAGCTCATTTGCACCTCGCCAGGCAAGGCGGAATGGCAAGTTGCCATGTATCCGGCAGCTGAAGCCGAGCTCAAATCAAGCCAAGGCAGCCTTTCTCCTGCTGCCGGAGGCTTGCTCCAGACGTATACGGTGAAGGTTGCGGCCTATGAACCTCAGCTTCTCATCAAGAATACGTCAAGTCGTCATGCGGCCGTGCAAATCGATGCTTATTGGCCAGAGCAGGTAGCAGACTTGTTTCTTCATATTGAATATGATGGCGATGTAGCCGCTGCTTATTTGAATAATGAGCTGCTGACGGACCATATCCATTATGGCCAAGCTTGGCCGATTGGGCTGAAGGGCTTCCAAAATGAACTGCTGGATAATGAGCTTCAGCTCGCGATTACTCCGATTCGAAAAGGTACGACGCATACGTTCGTAAATCAGGCGTTCGTGGAGCGCTTTGAAGGTGTGGAAATGGCAGCGTTTCATGAGATCAAAGCGGTGCCGCATTATGTGACGGCATTGTCTCAAGTGTTCAAATAAGCCGCTAATTGAAGGGAGAAGCAGGCACGCCAGTGCCCGGCAAGCAGCAAGCGCCGGGAAACAGGCGTGTTTGCTGTCGTTTTTATGCGTTTTTTGACGAGAAAGGTACTAATTTATATATGACTTTGTCCGCAATATTGAGGGTACTGCAAAGGAAGAGGTCTGGCTTATGATGAATATATAAGCTTGGCGACGGATTTGAGCCACGGCGCTGCAAGAGCGACGAACCATAAAAACTAAAGGAGTGACCATCGCAGTGACAACACAGCAACAGCAAAATATTCAGCCATGGAAGCTATGGTACAAGCAGCCAGCGAGCCGTTGGGAGGAAGCGCTGCCGATCGGCAATGGCCGACTGGGCGGCATGGTATTTGGAGATGCGCGCAAGGAGAGAGTTCAGCTTAACGAGGATACGTTATGGTCTGGATTTCCACGCGACACCAACAATTATGAAGCATTGCGGTATTTGAAAAAATCGCGCGAGCTCATTTTTGCTGGGCAATACGGCGAGGCCGAGACGCTTGTGCAGGATAAAATGCTAGGTATGAACACGGAGGCTTACCAGCCTCTGGGCGATCTTTATATGGAACATCGCCAGCTGGGAAGCGATAGCGGAACTTCTGCTTTTCGCCGTGAGCTTGACCTTGATACAGGAATTGCTTCGTCTGCGTATACAGTAGATGGCCGATCGTTTCGCCACGAAATATTCGTAAGCGCCGTCCATCAAGTGATGTGCATTCGCTATGAGGCGCTGGACGGCGGGGAGATTTCTCTAACGGCAGGGCTGGAGTCGCCGCATCCGGTGCAGCTGACGGAAGGTAGCGGCGGCGCGCTTGTACTGAGCGGGACATGCCCATCCCATATTGCCGACAACTATCGTCAGGATCATCCGAAGTCGGTGCTTTATGAGCAGGGCCGGGGTGTTTCCTTCGAGGCAAGGCTGCAATTGCTAGGTGCAGGCGCGACTAACATCGTAGGTGGCTCCAGCAGCTCGCTTACTGTAAGCGGACACGGCACGGTTACGCTTCTGCTTGCGGCTGCTTCCAACTTTGCCGGCTATCAGGTGATGCCGGTTAATGATTCCGCGGCATTGGCGCTTAAAAATGAGCAGCCACTAGCGATTGCATCGGCGCTCGGCTATGAGGAGCTGCGCAGCCAGCATATTGCCGAGCATCAGCGGCTTTTCCGCCGGGTAGCTATCGATCTCGGTACTAGCCCGAATGCGCTGCTTCCAACAGATGAGCGGCTTGCAGGCTATAAGCGGGGCGAGGCAGATCCGCAGCTGGAGGCTTTATATTTTCAATATGGCCGGTATTTGCTAATGCAGAGCTCAAGGCCCGGTACGCAGCCAGCCAACTTGCAGGGCATATGGAATGACCGGGTACAGCCGCCATGGAACAGCAACTATACGACGAATATCAATACGCAAATGAACTATTGGCATGCGGAAATTTGCGGGCTGGGCGAATGCCATGAGCCGTTGATTGATATGATTAGCGAGCTTAGCCAGACCGGCAGCCGAACTGCGTCTATTCATTATAATGCGCGCGGCTGGGTCGCCCATCACAATGTGGATCTATGGCGGGCCTCGACTCCTTCGGGCGGGCATCCAAGCTGGGCTTTCTGGCCATTCGGCGGCATTTGGCTTTGTCTGCATCTCTGGGAGCATTATGCGTTTAATCCAGATCTGGCCTACTTGCGCGAACGTGCGTATCCGGTCATGAAGCAAGCTGCGCTGTTCTGTCTGGACTGGCTGCAGGAGACAGAGAATGGCGTACTTGTAACGGTTCCGGCAACTTCGCCGGAAAATATGTACAAGCTGCCAGATGGCAGCGGCGGCACAAGCAGCGTTTCTCTGGCAACGACTATGGATATTTCACTTATTAAAGAGCTATTCACGCTTTGCCTGCACGCAGCCGATTTGCTAGGCGAGGATGAAGCGCTGCGCAGCGAGTGGCAGGAAGCGCTTGTGAAGCTGCCCCCATTTCAGGTTGGTTCGGATGGCAGGCTGATGGAATGGGTTGAGGAATATGAGGATCATGAGCCGGGACATCGCCATGTATCGCATTTAATTAGCCTGTACCCGGGTTTTCTGATTAATGCGGAGAAGGAGCCAAAGCTGCTGGAGGCTGGCCGGGAATCGCTGAGACAGCGAATCGCGAGCGGCGGCGGCCATACGGGCTGGAGCTGCGCTTGGCTGATTAACTTATATGCAAGGCTGGGCGAGCCGGAGCAGGCGCATCATTTTATCGAGACGCTGCTTTCCCGCTCGACGCATCCGAATTTGTTCGACGATCATCCACCGTTCCAAATTGATGGAAATTTCGGCGGGACAGCAGGTATTGCTGAACTGCTGCTTCAAAGCCATACGCAGGAGCTTGCGCTGCTGCCCGCACTGCCAAAAGCATGGCCGGACGGTTCCGTACGAGGACTGCGGGCGCGCGGCGGCTTCATTATCGATATGGAATGGAAAAATGGACGTCTGGCGTCTGCCCGCATCGAGTCATTGGCAGGCTCGCTATGCACGCTGCGCAGCGGCGATCTGGAGCTGGCCGTACAAATGGAAGGCGAAGGCACGCTAGTCGCAATGCAGGGCGAGCGGTTTGAAACGTCGGCTGGCGCTGTATATACCGTCTTGCCGAAGGAAGCACTGTAAGCTTAAATCATACACCTATATATAGAAGATATAGCATAAGGGAGAAGTGGAAAAACCATGACAGAACAGCAGTATCCATTTTTAGACGGCAAGCTGGACATAGAGGAGCGTGTGCGCGATCTCGTATCGCGGCTGACGCTGGAGGAAAAAGTAGAGCTAATGGTTCAATATCAGCCTGCCGTTGAGCGGCTCGGCGTAAAACCATACAAGCATGGAACGGAAGCAGCGCATGGTCTAGCTTGGCTCGGCGAAGCGACCTCGTTCCCACAGCCCCTCGGTCTTGGCTGCACCTGGAACCCGGAGCTGCTGAAAGCTATTGGTTCTGTCATCGGTGATGAAGCCCGCGTCTATTATCAGCGCGACCCAGAAGTAAATGGCCTCACGCTGTGGGCGCCTACCGTCGATATGGAACGCGATCCGCGTTGGGGACGGACGGAGGAGGCTTATGGCGAAGACCCGAAGCTGACGGGCGAGCTTACTACGGCACTCGTGCAAGGCATTCAAGGCGACGACCCGGTTTTTTTCAAAGCGGTCGCGACGCTGAAGCATTTTATCGCCAACAATAATGAAATTGATCGCGGCAGCTGCTCGGCGAGCATTGATCCGCGCAATATGAAGGAATATTACCAGCGTGCTTTTCAGCCTGCGTTCGTCAAGGGCGGCGCGCAATCGATGATGACGTCGTACAATTCGGTAAACGGCATCCCGACGATATTGCATGAGGATGTGAACAAGGTCGTTAAGGGCGAATGGGGCATGAATGGGTTTATCGTCAGTGATGCTGGCGATTTGATCGGCCTGGTGAAGGATCATCATTATTATGATACGTACAAGGAAGCGGTAGCCCATTCGATTAAAGCGGGAATCGACAGCATTACCGACGATAAGGAAATTAGCTGCGGGGCGATCCATGAGGCATTGTCCGAAGGCTTGCTTGCGGAAGCAGATCTTGACCAAGCGCTGACCAATACGTTCCGCGTGCGTTTCCGTCTTGGCGAATTTGATGCGGATAATCCGTATGCGAATGTGCCAGATTCCGTCTTATGCGCTCCAGCCCACGGCGACCTGTCGCTTCAGGCTGCCCGCGAGTCGATCGTTTTGCTCAAAAATGAAAAGGCCACGCTTCCGCTGAGCAGCAGCAAGCTGGGCAGCGTAGCGGTCATCGGGCCGCTCGGCGATGTTGTGTATCGCGATTGGTACTCCGGCACTTTCCCTTATACGGTTACGCCGTTCGCTGCCATCCAGCAGAAGCTGGCTGGCAAAAAGGTAACGTTTACGAGCGGCAGCAATCAGGTGGTATTGAGATCTGCCGCAGATGGAGCACCTGTCTCGCTTGGTGACAACGGTGTACTGCAGGTCGCCGCTGGCAGCGCTGCGGAGACGTTTGAGGTATGCGATTGGGGCTGGAACAGCTTGACGCTGCAAAGCCAATCGACGGGCAAATTCGCGACGAGCGCAGATGATGTCCACATTGCGGCTGCAGCGGATGAGGCCTATGGCTGGTATGTGAAGGAAGTGCTGCATCTGGATGCGAAAGCGGATGGCACGACGGACATTGTTACATGGGATGATAAACCAGTTGTGCTGAAGGAGCAGGATGGCAAGCAGCTGCTTACTGTAACCGAGGAAGTTACCGAGGAAGATCGTGCGCCAGAAGCAGCTGGAGACAACGCGGGCGGCGCAGCTAACAGCGGAAGCGGCAACAATCGTGACAAAGAGCATAAAGGTGCCTTTAGGTTAGACGTTACCGTTGATGGAATTGCCGCAGCAGTAGCGGCAGCCCGCGAAGCAGAAACAGCGATTGTATTCGTTGGCAACAACCCGCTTATTAACGGCAAGGAAGAAACGGACCGTCCGGGCTTTACGCTTGCAGCAGCGCAAGAGCAGCTGCTGAGGGAAGTATACGCGGTTAATCGAAACGTAATTGCCGTCGTCATCGGCAGCTACCCGTTTGAGCTTAATTGGGCGCAGGAGCATCTTCCAGCCGTTGTCTATTTGGCGCATGCCGGACAAGAGCTTGGCAATGCGGTCGCTGATGTGCTGTTCGGCGATTTTGCTCCGGCAGGCAAGCTGAATATGACTTGGTACAGCCAAATGGAGCAGCAGCTAACCGATATTTTGGATTATGACATTATTAAAGGAAAACGTACCTATTTGTATTTTGAGGATACGCCGCTATATCCTTTCGGCCATGGTCTGACGTATGCGCCATTTTCCTTCGACAGCCTGCAAATTTCCCCGGCTGAAACGGGCGAAGGCTGGACAGCCAGCATTCGAGTAACGAATACGGGCAGTGTGGAGGCCGGCGAAGTCGTGCAGCTGTATGCCCATGCGAATGCCTCGCGAGTTAAACGTCCGGTGAAGCAGCTCGTTGGCTTCGAGCGCGTTTACTTGCAGCCGCAGGAAAGCATTACGGTTCAGATCGCGATTAGCGCAGCTGAGCTTTCCATGTGGGATGTGACGCGGGACCGCTTCTGTCTGGAGTCAGGCGTTTACAGCCTGATGGCCGGCAGCTCGTCAAGCGACATCCGCTTGACAGCCGAGCTTTCCATCGAAGGCGAGAGCATTCCGCCAAGAGCGCTGATGCAGCTGACGCGCGCGGAAAACTATGATGATTATTCCGGCGTGCTGCTTGATGAGAGCAAGGAAAGCGGCACCTGCGTGCGGCTGGCGGACGCGTCTACTGCTGGCTGGATACGCCTTGCAGATGTGCAATGGAGCGCTGCTCCAGCAGCCATCGAGGCGCGGGTTAGCGGAGGCCCGGCTGGCGGCACGCTGACGGTGCGCTTTGGCGCGGCTGAGGCTGAGCAAGCAGCTGTTCTGACGGTGCCGGCTGGCGGCGAGCAGCAGTGGCAGACCGTTTCGGCATCGCTTGCAGCGGGCATTTCCCCGCAGGCGGACGTATATCTTTCGTTGAGCGGCAGCGTGCGGTTGAGCAGCTTTATTTTTTCCTAAAAGCATATTAAGGATCGTTAGGCCGCAGGCTCTTTATGAACTTGCGGTCTTTTTTAAATATAGGAAAGGATATGATTTCGCCATACTTTCTCTATATTTCTCGGACTGAAACGCACCGCGCCGCCAGAGGACGGCGGAAGCCGTTTCACCTTGCCAGTCGCGGCAAAAGCATGCGCAAGCCAAACCCTTTGTTTGCTGCAGGTGGGCAGGCTTATTTGGCTCGTTACCCGGGCGGGAGGAGCAGGGTGTACATCTGGGGTGCTGCATTTTATAATAGAAGCGGGGCTTTCGAGAACGCTTTCTTACATTTTTACCACGAATTGACGCTAGAGATATAAGAAGTAATAGAAGAAGGGGCATTTGCCGAGTGAAGAAACAATCTGCCTTCGTCAGAAGGATGAACGATGTTCGCATTAAGCATAAGCTGATGATTTCATTTTTGCTCGTCGTCTGCATTCCGGTGCTGCTTGTCGGCATTATTTTAACGGCGGCCTTTCGTCAAAATGTGCTGAATCAGGCGACGCAGCAGACGCTGAACAATGTAGAGAAAATCAAGAAGCAGACGGATGACATTATTCGGATGCCCATTACAATTTCGGATAAAATGCTGTTTGACAATGCGCTGCGAAGCACGGTGAACACCAATTATGAATCTACGTTTGAGGCTGTAAGCGCATTGTGGGAATTTCGGGCGTTTAAAGATTATATGCAGCTGTATTCAGAAATCAATAATATCCGCTTTTATACGACGAACGAAACGATTCTTGATAACTGGGAATTCATCAAAACAAGCAAAGCCACTGAAGAGGCTTCCTGGTACAAAAGTGCGATGGGGGAAGTCGGCATCCACTGGATGTACATCAAGGATGAGACGAAGAAAAATAAAAATTATCTCAGCCTTGTACGAAAAATACCGTTTCCTACCTATCGGACAAGCGGCGTGCTAGTCATTGGCATCAATCAAGAGAAGCTGAATGCGCTGCTTAGCCAGGAGCCTTTCGATACGATGATCTTTGATGATTCCGGCTATATTGTGGCGGCCAGCAATCCGAAGCAGGTGGGGCTGAATTTAACCAATCTCGATTTTTCCAATCAATTGTCCGGGAAAGGGCCGGGTACCTTTGAAATTTTGTATGAAGGCAAGCGTTCGCGGCTTGTCATGGAGGAGCTCACCCCACAATCGAGCCGCAATGGTTTGCGCATCGTATCCGTCTTTTCAATCGACAGCATCGTCAGCGAAGCGAATCGCATTAGTATTTTGGGACTGACGATTATGGGCATTAGTTTGGCAATTGCGTTTTTGCTCATTTATTTTTTCTCGGGACTACTTGCGACGCGCATGCTGCTGCTGCATAAAAACCTCAACAAAGTAGCAATGGGCGATTTGACGACGGTGGCTACGGTGGACGGCAATGATGAGATTGGGCTGCTCTCGCGGCAGTTCAACAATATGGTGGTCAGCATTCGCGGGCTGATGGACGAGGTTTCTGAGTCCCAGCGGCAGCAGGATCAGCTGGAACTGAGGCAGAAGGATATTAAGCTTAAAATGATGGCGAGCCAAATCAATCCCCATTTTTTGTTTAATGCGCTGGAGTCCATTCGCATGAAAGCGCATGTAAACGGCCAGACGGAAATTTCCTCGATTGTCCATATGCTGGGCAAGCTCATTCGCCGCAATTTGGAAATTGGCGCTGGTAAAATAAGACTTAAGGATGAGCTGGAAATTGTCCGCTGTTATTTGGAAATTCAGAAGTTTCGCTACGGCAATGACCGCCTCACCTTTAATTTGGAGCTGGACCCGCATGCACAGTCATTGGACATTCCGCCACTGATCATTCAGCCGTTGATCGAAAATGCGGTCATTCATGGTTTGGAAAACATCGATGAAGGCGGCTGCGTGACCGTGACGACGCTGCTTCGGGATCGGGTGCTGCATGTGAAAGTGTCGGATAACGGCATTGGCATTGACGAGGCTAGAATGGATGAAATTATGCTGGCGCTGGGGGATATGGACGATGAGCAGGAATATCGCATTGGACTGCGCAATGTTCATCAGCGACTGGTGCTGCTCTATGGACAGGCTTCCGGATTGCAGATTATGAGCGGCGGGGAAGATGGCGGAACGACCATTACGTTTCAAATCCCGCAAGCGCAAGGAGGGCAAGAAGATGCATAAGCTGCTTATCGTTGATGATGAGCCGATGATTCGCGCAGGTCTGCGTACAATTATTGATTGGGAAAGTCTTGGGTTTGTCTGGGTAGGGGAAGCGGCCAGCGGCCCAGAAGCCCTTATTAAGCACGGCCAGTTGGCGCCCGATTTAATTTTAATGGATATACGCATGCCGAGAATGGATGGCTTGCAGGTGATAGAGGAAATTCGCAAAATTGACACCTCCTGCCATTTTCTTGTTTTGAGCGGACATGCTGATTTCAGCTACGCGCAGCGGGCGATCCAGTTCGGCATTGACGCTTATATATTAAAACCGGTTGACGATGACGAGCTCTATGAGAATGTTGTGCGTATCGCGGGGATTTTGGACAAGCGTTCCGAGCAGGCGGCAAGTCTTGGCCATAGAGAGACGCTGCGCCGGGAGGAGCTGCTGCAACTTGCTGTATCGGGCGACGCGGCCAGCTATCCGGAAATATGGAAGGAGCTGGAGCAGCTTACTGGCGTTACGGCGAAGAGCTTCCAGCTGCTGCTCATTGAGTGGTCAAGAACGGAGGAGCATACGTCTGCTGCAAGCATTGCGGCGAGGCGTAGATTGACAAGTGCGGTACAGAGCAACCGGGCAGGCTGGACGTTTAGCTCGGGCGCATATACGGCTGTGCTGCTGAAAGATTACGTCGTGCAGGAAGGCACGGGCGAGCTGCTTCGGCAGTGGGTGCAGCAGGCGGCGCAGGAGCAGCGTTATATCGCTGTCGTTGGCGAGGCGGTGCCTGCGCTTGTACAGCTGCCGAGCAGCTATGAAGCCATACTTGCGGCGATTAAGCATAGCTTCCGGCTGTCAAGCGGCGAGCTTCATCTCGTCGGAGGCGAGGAGCAGGCTCTGCATGCAGAGGCGGATGAGGAGCAGCTCCAATTACGGCTCCAGGAGCTGGCCCAGAAGCTGTATTATATGCTCGACATCGGCAGCCAGGATGGCGTGCGGCTGATGCTGCAGGAATCGGGGGAGCTGGCGAGCACGAGCCGGCTTTCCGAGCAGCGCATTAAAACCAGCTTTGCGCAAATGCTGACGATTGTATTGAACAAGCTGACGGCGGTTCATGTACAGCTTGCGATTCAGGACGAGCTGCGCATTGTAACGGATTTATACAAACAGACGAACTATGATGAGATGATGGCGCTGCTGGAGGACCGTCTGTCGCAGCTCGCGTTCCGTCTCGGAAATTCGAGCAATGTATCGGTCATTAAGCAAATTACCGGTTTTATTGAGCGCCATTATGCGGAAAATTTAAAGCTGGAAACGCTGGCAGAGCTGTTTAATTATAATAGCGGCTATTTGGGCAAAATGTTTAAAAATTTCACCGGCGAGCATTTCAACACCTATCTCGATCAGGTGCGGCTGCGCCATGCGGTAGAGCTGCTTCAGCAAGGGCTTAAGGTCCATCAAGTATCCGAGCTGGTCGGCTATGCGAACGTCGATTATTTTCACGCTAAATTTAAAAAATATAAAGGCATGTCGCCTTCGTCGTTTAAAGGCATGGTGAAATCAGATGCCGAGCGGCAGGAGTCTTAAAGCGAAAGATAAAGCGAAAGCGAAAGCTAAATCTAAATCGAAAGGGGAACGTGGATTGAAAGTCATCGATTTGACGCATACCATTTTTGAACAGACGCCCGTTTATCCCGGCACGCCGCAGCCAACGCTGGAATCGCTGAGCACGTATGAGAAGGACGGCTTTAGAGAAACGCTGCTGACGCTTGCTTCTCACACCGGCACACATATGGATGCGCCTGCGCATATATTTGCGGGTGGAAAGACGCTGGAGCATATTCCAGCGCAGCAGTTCGTGGGGACGGCGCTCGTCATTTCATGCAGCGATCTGCAGGCTGGCGAGCAAATTACGATGGACTATATTGAGCGGGTACGCGCGCTTGCCGATTCGGTTGATTTTCTGCTTTTTTACACAGGCTGGTCCAAGCATTGGGGAACGGATGCATATTTTGGTGATTATCCCTATATGACGGAGGAAGTAGCCGACTATTTAATCAACAGTGGTAAAAAAGGCGTTGGCCTCGACGTTATTGGCGTTGACCCGATTTCGGATGCGAATTTGACCATTCACAAAAAAATCTTTTCGCAATCCGAAATGGTTATCGTCGAAAATTTAATTCATTTGGATCAAATAGGCGGCGGAGTATTTACCTTTTGCGCTTTGCCGCTCAAATTTCGGAATGCCGATGGAGCGCCGGCGCGGGCGATTGCCATCGTAGAATCATAACGAAGCGGGTAAATAAACTTCCAATTACATATTTTATTTTCCAAAAATGCCCTCGGCTTGTTTTCAAGCGGAGGGCATTTTTTTGCGAAATCCGTCATTTTTAGCTAATGATCCGGCCGGAATCCCTCATTTTTTGCAGAAAAATCATATCAAAATCACATAAATAGCAGCCTGTACGTATTTTTATATGATTTTAGGTGGAATTTGTCGGGTGCCTAGCTGAAAATGCTATCGGTTATGATGGGAACATAATAAAGAGAGAAATTCACGGATATGTTGAGTGAAAGTGAAGTTTTTAGGAGGAGCAGAGATGAAATCGTTACCAACCGCAGAACACCCGCTTAATGTGAACAAAAGCAAAGCCAATCGTTTCTGGGACCGGATGAAGCAGCAGAAATACTTGTATTTTATGTCCGTCCCGTTTGTCATCTGGGTTTTCGTATTCAGCTATGTACCGCTTTGGGGCTGGGTGATGGCATTCCAGAATTATAAACCGGCCAAAGGATTTTTTGAACAAAAATGGGTCGGCTTCGACAACTTCATTCAGTTGTTTGGAGATGAACGCTTTTATCTCGTCCTGCGCAATACGCTGGGCATGAGTATTATGGGACTGATCGTCTCGTTTACCGTTCCCGTTATTTTTGCCCTGTTTCTCAATGAGATCAGAGGCCAATTTTTCAAACGCTCCATCCAGACGATTTCGTATTTGCCCCACTTTGTATCCTGGGTTGTCGTCGCTGGCCTTGTTAGCAAAATGTTGTCCACGGATAGCGGCGGTGTCAACGACCTGCTTATGTGGCTAAATCTGATAGACGAGCCGATTCAATTTATGACGAAAGGCAGCTGGTTCTGGGGCATTGTAACGATGTCCGATATGTGGAAGGAAACGGGCTGGAACTCGATCATATTCCTGGCGGCTATGGCGGGCATTGATCCCGAGCAATATGAAGCGGCAACCGTTGACGGAGCAGGAAGATTCCGTAAAATGTGGAATATTACATTGCCCGGCATTCGCACCACCTTTATGGTATTGTTTATTTTGTCCATCGGACATTTGATCAGCATTGGCTTTGAAAAGCAATTCCTCCTCGGCAACCCGCTCGTTGTCGATTATTCCGAGGTACTCGATTTATATGCGCTGAAGTATGGCATTCAAATGACCCGCTTCTCTTACGGTACGGCGATCGGCATATTCAACTCCGTCGTCAGCATTATACTCGTGTTTAGCGCTAACGCCATCTACAAACGCATTACGAAAGAATCGGTTATTTAGGAGGAGAAAAGCATGCAGGGAACGATTAGACCAAAGTCAGAAATCATTACAGACGTCATCATATATATTGTGATGGGGCTTGCTGGATTAATTACGATTTACCCGTTTTTGAACGTACTCGCTATTTCATTCAATGAATCGATGGATACGGTAAAAGGCGGCATTACGGTGCTGCCTAGAAAATTCACCTTGGAAAACTATATTACGATTTTTCAGTATAAAACATTGCTGACCGGTTTCCAAAACTCGGTGCTGCGTACGATTATCGGTACGATTATCGGGGTGCTGTCGGCTTCAATGATGGCATTTGTGCTTAGCCGCCGCGAATTTCAGGCGCGCAAGCTGATTTCACCGCTTTTCGCGATGACGATGTATTTCTCCGGCGGTATGATCCCTATTTATTTGCTGATTAAGAATCTAAATTTGATGAGCAGCTTCTGGGTATATATTATTCCGCTTATTTTGAGCGTTTGGAACATTTTCGTCGTCCGCTCCTACATTGATGGGCTGCCATACGCTCTGCAAGAGTCTGCAAAAATCGATGGCGCCAATGACTTTACGATTTTCTGGCGGGTCATCCTGCCGCTTTGCCAGCCTGTGTTGGCGACAATTGCACTGTTCATTGCGGTACAACACTGGAATGCTTGGTTAGATACGTATTTGTACAATCCGCAGGCCCCGCAGTTTACAACGCTGCAATATGAGCTGATGAAGGTGCTGCAATCGACGCAGTCCGGCTCTAATTACCGTGATGCGAGCGTACAGCAAAACTTGGCTGCGGTATCGCCAGAATCCATCCGGATGGCCATTACGATGGTCGTTACGGTACCGATTTTAGTCGTCTATCCTTTCCTGCAAAAATATTTTGTCAAAGGGATGACGCTTGGCTCCGTCAAGAGCTAGTGGACGGGCCTTAAGGCTTCCATATGGTAATAGCAGGTTTCCTGTTATATACAAGTTTATCGCTTCATAATTTAATACCGATTAAAAGGGAGGCAATACGAAGATGAAGAAAAAGAAAACCGCTCTAATGGGCTTGCTGCTTGCAACGGCTTTGACTTTCACAGCATGCGGCTCGGGCAACAATAACGAAGCAGGCACAGGCAATACTGGCAATGCAGGCGATGGAAGCTCTACTGAGCCTATTACGGTACGACTGGTATCGGGCGATAACAATCCAGACTGGGATAACATGCAAAGCGACATCGGTAAATTCCTCCAAGAAAAAACAGGCATTACGATGCAGCAGGAGTTCCCGGTTGGCGGATCAGATACGGACATGTTCGCTCTGATGGCAGCAAGCGGAGAGTATCCGGATATGGTTATGGCGAAGGGCAGCGTAAAAAGCTTGGTTGACGCTGGCGCGCTTCTTGACCTGACGGATCTCATTGAAGAACATGCCCCTAATATTAAAAAAGTGTATGGCGATTATTTAACCCGCCTTCGTTACAGCAAAGATGATCCAGCTATTTATGAGCTTCCTTCTTCCGGTGTAGGCCAAACTTATTTTGATGCCGAAGGCGGCTTCGAAATTCAGCATCAGGCGCTTGAGGCGCTGGGCTACCCTGAAATCAAAACCGTTAAAGATTATGAAAATGCCATTAAATCGTACATTGAGAAAAATCCGACGACTGAGGATGGACAAAAAAGAATCGGCTTGTCGCTTAACGGCGGCGAATGGCAAATTCTGATTTCCGTAACAAACCCTGCATTTTATGCAACAGGCTTGCCGGATAATGGCGAGTTCGCTATCGACGAGAAAACATTCGAAACGAAGCTTCACTACCAACGTGAGGAAGAAAGAGAATATTTCCGCTGGCTGAACCACATGAACGATATCGGCCTTCTGGACAAAGAAAGCTTCGTTCAAAAATATGACCAGTACAAATCTAAAATTGCAACAGGCCGAGTAGTCGGCATTATCGATCAGAAGTGGGACTACATGCAAGCGGAAAATTCCCTGAAAGCGGAAGGAAAGTTCGATGCGACGTATGCGCGCTTCCCTGTAACGCTTGATGAAAGCTTCCAAGATCATTCGTATCAAGGTACAGGCTACATGGCAGGACACGGTCTTGCGATTACGAAATCGGCCAAAGATCCTGTCCGTCTGATCAAGTTCCTGGATTACTTGGCTTCTGAAGAAGGTCAAATTCTCGTTAACTGGGGCATTGAAGGCAAGCATTATGATGTTGTGGACGGCAAACGCGTATTCAAGCAAGAAATTCAAGATCTCAAAACAAACGATGGCAACAAATTTAAGAAAACGACAGGTATTGAAAATTACTTCATATCGGCTCGTTACGGCGATGGCGTTAAAGATTCCACAGGCAACTATTTTACGACGAAATTCCCAGAGCAGTTCAAAGCTGAATATTCGGAAGCGGACAAAAAGACGCTTGCCGCTTACAAAGTGGAGATGTACAAAGAATTCTGGCCTGCAGACGATGCTTTCCCTGAGCGTCCTTACGGCGCAGCATGGAACTTGAATTTTGAAACAGGCTCGGAAGCGGATGTCATTTTCCAAAAAACACAAGATATTATGAAGAAACGTGTTCCGGAAGCGATTTTGGCGAAGCCGGAAAACTTCGACAAAATATGGGATGATTTCATGGCGGATCTGGACAAAGCAGGCGCTAGCAAGCTGAATGAACAGTTTACGCAAATGGTTAAAGACCGCGTGGAGTTCTGGTCGCAAAAGTAAGGGGATGCAATGGAGGGGAGAACTCTTAAATGAGTTCTCTCCTTCATTTCTGTCAATAGGCATGTTATGGTAATTAAAGACTAGTCGAAATGGAAGAGGAGCTGTTTTACAGTGATTAATGAAAAATTGCCGAAAATTTGGTACGGTGGCGACTACAATCCGGAGCAGTGGGATGAGTCTGTTATGGAAGAGGATATTCGGATGTTCAAGCTAGCGGGCATTGATGTAGCGACCGTCAACGTCTTTTCGTGGGCGCGCATTCAGCCTGATGAGGACACTTATGATCTCGAATGGCTGGACCGCATCATTGACCGACTATACAAGGACGGCATTTATGTCTGTCTGGCGACGAGTACAGGTGCACACCCGGCATGGCTGGCGAAAAAGCACCCCGATGTGCTGCGTGTCGATTACGACGGACGCAAGCGCAAATTCGGCGGACGCCACAATTCCTGTCCGAACAGCCCGGCTTACCGCAAGCTGTCCGAGCGTTTGGCTGGCACGATTGCACAGCGCTATAAAGATCACCCCGCTGTGCTCGTATGGCATGTATCGAATGAATACGGCGGCTATTGCTACTGTGACAACTGCGAGGCGTCATTCCGCGTTTGGCTGGAGCAGCGATATGGCACGCTTGAGAAGCTGAACAAGGCGTGGAATACCGCATTTTGGGGCCATACCTTTTACGATTGGGATGAGATCGTTGCTCCCAGTGCCCTCAGCGAGGAGTGGGGCCACAACCGGACCAATTTCCAGGGCATTTCCATCGACTACCGCCGCTTTCAGTCGGCAAGCATGCTTGCTTGCTATAAGCTGGAATATGAAGCGATTAAGCAGCATTCGCCTAATCTGCAAGTGACAACGAACTTAATGGGTACTTACTCCGAGCTGGATTATTTCGAATGGGCAAAATATATGGATGTCGTCTCTTGGGACAACTATCCTGCGATGGATACGCCATTCAGCCTGACGGCAATGACGCATGATCTGATGCGCGGCCTCAAAAGCGGCCAGCCGTTTATGCTGATGGAGCAAACGCCAAGCCAGCAAAACTGGCAGCCGTACAACTCGCTTAAACGTCCTGGCATTATGAAGCTATGGAGCTATCAGGCGGTGGCGCGCGGCGCGGATACGGTGCTGTTTTTCCAGCTTCGCCGCTCGGTTGGTGCTTGTGAAAAATACCATGGCGCCGTTATTGAGCATGTCGGCCATGAAAATACCCGCGTATTCCGCGAATGTGCCGAGTTGGGTGCTGAGCTTCAGCAGTTGTCTGGCCGCATCCTCGATTCGCGTGTTCATTCCAAGGCAGCGATCGTCTACGATTGGGAAAATCGCTGGGCGGTCGAGCTGTCGAGCGGTCCGACCGTCGCGCTTAAATATCTCGATGAGGTTCATAAATATTATGACGCCTTGTTCCAAATGAACGTGCAGACGGATATGATCAGCGTGGAGGAGCAGCTCGATCGTTACGATCTCGTCATCGCTCCTGTGATGTATATGGTGAAGCCTGGCTTTGCGGAGAAGGTTGAAGCTTTCGTTGCGCGCGGCGGCACTTTCGTCACGACGTTTTTCAGCGGCATCGTCAATGAAAATGATATCGTGACGCTGGGCGGATATCCGGGCAAGCTGCGCAAGGTGCTGGGCATTTGGGCCGAGGAAATCGATGCCCTGCTGCCGGGCAAGCAAAATGATATTATCCTTAATAAACCGCTTGGCGCGCTTGATAGCGGGACATACTCCGGCAGCATTTTGTGCGATCTGATTCATACAGAGGGCGCTGAAGTGGTTGCCGAATATGGTTCAGACTTCTATAAAGGCATGCCTGCGGTAACGGTTAATTCGTTTGGCGAAGGCAAAGCCTGGTATGTGGCGACCAGCCCGGATAAAACGTTCCTCGAAGGCTTCATGGCCCATTTGTGCTGTTCTGCCGGCATTAAACCGCTGCTTGCGACTCCAGACGGCGTTGAAGTGTCGCAGCGGGCCATTAACGGCAGCACCTTTACGTTCATTTTGAATCACAATGCGGAAGCGGTGCAGCTCTCGGAGCTGCCTAGCACGTTCACGAAAGAGCTGCTGAGCGGGGAAGCTGTAAACGGATCGCTTGCCATCGCAGCGAAAGGCGTAGCGATTTTGGAAAGCTAGAAGAACCGCTGCGGACAAGCTCCGCATTTGCCCCTGCCCGCATATGCTGAACGTATAGAAGCATAGCTAAAGGGAGGGCCGCCTGTGAGGAAAGCCAATGCATTAAGCAGCCGCAAGCAATTGGAGCTGATTTTACTTGTGCTGGCGCTGTATGTGCTGCTCGTTCTGCTGTTGATTTTGCTATTATTTTAAGCTGGATGTCCGTGCTGGCTCACGGACCAGGAATATAAAGGAGCATTCGACTGTTTTGGCTGCGGCTAAAGCGGGCGAATGCTCTTTTTTTCCGAATATAAGCATTTGAAAGGAAAACGATGTGCTGCATACATAATAGCCCCTTAGGTGGCAAATAATGATCAAGAACTGGTGCGTCCGCGCATCTCGTGTTTAGCATTTTGCAGCAGCGTATAACGGAAAGGGGGGCAAGCTATGACAGCAAGCAGCTCAGACAAAGGGAAATACAAGAAGATGGCGATGTCGTCAAAGGAATACCAGAACTTTGCCAAAACGCGGGAGCCTGCCCGCTCCATAGGAACGAATTGTTTGAGAGCCTTCATTATTGGCGGCGGTATTTGTGTGCTTGGGCAAGTGATTCAGGAGCTGTTTATGCATTTGCTTCATATGAAGGCGGAGGATGCGAGCAATCCGACGGTTGCTGTGCTCATTATTATTTCAGTGATTTTGACGAGCATTGGGGTGTACGATAAAATCGCCCAGTGGGCAGGAGCCGGCACAGCCGTGCCTGTCACAGGCTTCGCCAATTCGATGTGCTCGGCGGCGCTGGAGCACCGTGCTGAAGGGCTTGTCCTTGGCGTTGGCGCCAATATGTTCAAGCTGGCGGGCTCCGTTATCGTGTTCGGCGTTGTGGCAGCATTCTTCGTCGGCATCGTCCATCTCATTCTCGGCACAGGAGGGCAATAATATGCTGCGCGGCAAACAGACCTGGTGGTTCGAGAAGCGCCCCGTCATCATCGGCGCGGCAACGGTAGTAGGGCCAGACGAAGGCGACGGCCCGCTGGCCGAGGATTTTGACCTTGTGCATCCCGAGCTGGATATGCAGCAGAAAAGCTGGGAGAAGGCCGAGCGGCTGCTGCTGGAGCAGGCAGCGGACTTCGCGCTTCAGCATGCCCGGATCGACAAGGAAATGGTGCAGTTTTTTGTGGGCGGCGATTTAATGAACCAAATCATAAGCAGCAGCTTTGCAGCGCGGTCGCTGGGCGTGCCTTATCTTGGCGTCTTCGGCGCCTGCTCCACGTCGATGGAGTCGCTGTCGATTGCCGCAATGCTCGTCAACTCCGGCTCTGCCGATTATGTGCTGGCGGGCACATGCAGCCATAACTGCACGGCGGAGAAGCAGTTCAGATACCCGACCGAATACGGCTCGCAGAAGCCGCCGACGGCACAATATACCGTTACTGGCGCTGGAGCCGGACTCGTTGCCGCTTCGGGGGACGGTCCGACCATCGAATGCGCGACGATCGGGAAAATCGTCGATCTCGGGATCACCGATCCATTTAATATGGGCGCTGCGATGGCACCTGCGGCTGTCGATACGATTCAAGCGCATTTTAACGATACAGGACGTTCCCCAAAAGATTATGACTTAATCGTAACAGGCGACCTTGCTGGTGTCGGGCATCCGCTTGCCAATGAGCTGCTGCTGCAAAATGGCGTGCCGATGGATGACACGGTTTTTGGCGATTGCGGCCTAATGGTGTACGATGTGAACCGCCAGAAGGTGCAGGCGGGCGGCAGTGGCTGCGGCTGCTCGGCAGTTGTCACCTATGGCCATTTGCTTAAGCGGCTCGCAAGGGGCGAGCTGAAGCGGATATTAGTCGTTGCGACGGGAGCGCTGCTGTCACCGCTGTCATTCCAGCAGGGCGAGAGCATTCCCGGCATTGCGCATGCTGTCGCGATTTGCGGAAAGGAAGGGTAAGGCGATGATTTTTTTATGGGCATTTCTAGTAGGCGGCGCTATTTGCGTCCTAGGGCAAATTATGTTTGATGTGTTTAAGCTGACCCCGGGGCATACGATGGCGACGCTGGTCGTTATTGGGGCAGTGGTGGATGGCATCGGCTTATACGAGCCGCTCGTTGCCTTCGCCGGAGCGGGAGCGACGGTCCCGATTACGAGCTTCGGCAATGCGCTTGTGCACGGGGCTCTGACCGAGCTGCATGACCAAGGCTGGATTGGCGTTATTTCCGGCATCTTTAAAGTGACGAGCTCGGGCATATCGGCTGCGATCATCTTTTCGTTCCTGGCGGCATTGGTTATTCGGCCTAAGGGGTAATATAGGGGAAATAGATTGGAAAACTGGAGGGTCCTGTGGGATCCTCCAGTTTTTTTTGGAAATTGATGCATTTGTACTTACTTGCTGGACTACTGTAAAATGGAACTATATGCCTTTATCCATCTTGATACGCTGCGGGAGGTTATTCATATGGAAACGCGACAGGTTGACATGCAATTATGCGCATCTATTCTTACTAATCTAAATTATAGTATTTTGGGAAAACAAGAGCAAATCGAAAGACTGATGATTGCAGTGATCGGCGGCGGGCATGTACTGTTAGAGGATGTTCCCGGCACGGGAAAGACGCAGCTCGTAAAGGCGCTGGCTCGTTCAATCGGCGGCCAGTTCAGGCGCATTCAGTGCAATCCGGATTTGCTGCCTACTGATATAACAGGCGTGTCCATTTATCATCCGAAGCAGGAGGAGTTTTTGTTCAGGCCGGGTCCGGTCATGACCAATTTGCTGCTGGCTGACGAGATCAATCGGGCGACGACCAAAACCCAATCTGCGCTGCTGGAGGCGATGGAGGAGGGCCATGTGACGGTAGACGGCGACACCTACGCGCTGCCTCATCCGTTTATGCTGCTTGCCACGCAAAATCCAATCGAATTCGAGGGCACTTATTTGCTGCCGGAAGCGCAGCTTGACCGTTTTATGATGAAGCTTTCGCTCGGCTATCCTAGCGAGGAAGATGAGCAGAAGATGATTATGGGCGGCGAAGTTCGGCTGCAGCCGGAGAGCCAAATTGCCCAAATCGCCGATGTGGACGATATTATCCGCATTCAGCAGCAGGTGCAGGCTGTCCATATGGATGAGGCGGTGGCCAAATATTTGGTCAGCATTGTCAGAGCTACACGCGAGCATCCCGGTATCCAGCTTGGCGCCAGCCCGCGTGCTGCCCTTTCGTTTGCCCGGGCGGCCAAAGCAGCCGCTTATTTGGAGCAGCGCAGCTTTGTTACGCCTGATGATGTGAAGAAGCTTGCTTCGCATGTATTGTCTCACCGGCTCTCCCTGCATACGGAGGCCAGAATGAACGGCCTCAAAGCGAGCGAGCTGGTCGATCAAATCATGGAACAGGTAAGAGTGCCGGTGAGATTGGAGCGCTGATATGGGAATGCGGACGCTCAGCTTGCAAGGCAGACGACTGCTCATTAGCGCGTTTCTGTATGGAGGAGCGCTGCTTTACTTGTTATTTCAAGGCGGCAAAACGGCCGTCATGCTGTTCGTCATTATGAATGCGCTGCTGCTTTATTTGCTGCTAGGGCGCTTTAGCGGCATTAGCAAAGTAAGCGGCAGCCGCAGCTTGCGCAAATCGGATGGCGGCCATGGCGATTATGCGCTGGCGGCCGGGAGCTCGCTAACGGTCAAGCTTTCGGTGAAGGTGCCCGGGTATTATCCGATACCGTTTGTGCTTGTCCGCGATCAATTGCTGCGCAACAATGGACAAGCGCTGCAATTCGAATCATCCTTTGTGCCGAATTTGAAGCGTTCCGGCGAAGTGCTGTATACGACACCTCCGCTGCAGCGCGGTGAATATCGCTTCGGGGCTACCGCCTGCTCCTCCCATGATGTGTTTGGGTTGTTTGAGCATTCGGGCAGCTTTACCGAGGAGTCGGTGTTCAGCGTGATGCCTCAAATCGTCCCCCTTCGCCAGCAGCGCGGTTTGCAGCTTGGCGCGCGCGGGCCATACTCGCACGCTATTGCTTCACGCTCGGCGAAGGAGACGACCCAAATCAATGGCGTGCGCGAATATGTGCCTGGCGACCGCTTGTCGCGGATTCACTGGCATGCGACGGCGCGCACGGGACATTGGAAGTCCAAGGAGTTTGAACGGGAGTCGCTGCCCCGAACGCTTATTATTATCGATCGCGATGCCAAGGCTTACAGCGGGGCGCAGGCAGACCGCTTTGAACTCGCGGTATCAGCGGCCGCTTCGCTCATTGAGAGCGGCGGGCGAGGAGAGACGGCTATGGGGCTGCTGTCGGCCGGATCGCAGCGGGCCATCTTCCCTCCCAAGGCGGGTGCCGAGCAACGGGGGGCGATTATGCAGCATTTAACGGCGGTGAATGCCGATGCGGAGCAGCCTTTATATCAGACGCTGCTTGCATCGGAGTCGCTGCTTGATTCGGGCTCAATTGCGCTTGTTATTTCTACAGCTTCGGGCAAGGAGGCGAGCGCCAGCTTGGAATGGCTCGCACGCAAAGGGCTGCAGCCTTGCCTGCTCCATATTGCGAATGTGGACGGGCGGGCCGCCGTGATGAATCAGGACTGGCAGAAGCTGCTGCGCGCCCGAGGCTGGCCGGTATTTACGCTCACGCAGCTGCCTGAGCTGCCGGCTGTGCTTGAAGGAGGCGGCGGAGCATGAAAAATACTTTAAAAAGATTGAAAGAATATGCCGCGTTTGAGTGGTACAGCCGAATATCCCGTATCATTATTATTTTTTCGCTGCTTAATTCGATTGCGGTTTTTGAAAACTACTGGTGGCAAGCTACATTTACCTCCATTTATATGGCGCTGCTGCTTGCGGGGGCAGTTGACGTCTTGCTTCCAAGGATGAGGCGCAGGCTGCGGCTGCCGCTCCAATTGCTGCTCGTCGTGGTATCAACATGGTTAGTAGTAGGCGCATCTCCCAGCTTAACCGGCTCAGAGGAAGGCTTGCGGAAATTCGCCGCTATGATATGGAGTCTGCTGATCCAGTTCAACCCGTATATTTGGTTTAGCCTGGCTATGCTTGCCACGTACTTGCTGTTCAGTGCCTGGACGACGTCGCGCATTCGGCTATTCGGATTTATTGGGGCGAATTTGCTCGTTTTGACGGTTGCCGATTCATTCACGCCGATCTGGCTGTGGGACAATGTGGCATGGGTCGTATTGCTAGGGCTCATATGGCTCGCAGCGGGGCATTTGCACCAATTTCAGCGTCACCATCCAGGAAGCTGGAAGGAGCTGCTGCATTATCCTTTGCAATTATTTATGCCTATTGCGGCGGTGCTTGCGCTGCTGATGGCGGCAGGCCTGTTCATGCCATCGATTTCGCCTGTGCTTCGTGACCCGTATACGATTTGGAAAGAATCGAAGGGTGAGAAGGTCAATGTTTTTTTAGGTGAAAAAGGCTCGGACCCAGGTGGTGTAACGCTGGACACAAGCTCCGGCTATGGGCGTGATGACGACCAGCTTGGCGGCGGCTTTAACTTCGATTATTCGCCAGTCATGACGGTTGCAAGCTCCCATCGGAGCTATTGGAGAGGGGAAACGAAATCATTTTATACCGGCAGCGGCTGGCTGGAGCTGGATGAAGGAACGGAGCCGAACAACGTCAATCAGTTGAAAAAGGAGCAGGAGCTTTCCCTGCCGTATGATCGCAAGCTGGCAGACACGATTGAAGTGGAGCAGACGGTGACGATGATTCGGAAGGACCAGTATCCCGTTTTATTTGCTGCCGCTCCGATTAATCGCATTCACTGGATTAATGATCCGGAAGCGAATTTATCCTACCGGCTCACCTGGGCGCCTGACGACCAAGAGCTGCGTTTTCCTTTGCAGGGAAGGGGAAGGCAGCCCTATCCGGAATCATACTCCGTCGTGTCCACCGTTCCCGTGCTGGATGAAGCGAAGCTCCGCAGCACAAATGCGCGCTTGTACAGCTCGAATGAAAATGATCATTATACACAGCTGCCCGATAATTTGCCAGGCGAGGTCAAGCAGCTTGCTGAGGAATTGACCAAAACTGCGACCAATGACTATGATCGGGCAAAAATGCTGGAATCGTATTTGCGTTTGAATTTTGTCTATACGAATGAGCCTGATCTGGGCAAGCTGACGGGAGAGTCCGATGATTTTGTCGCCCAGTTTCTGTTTGAAATCCAGGAAGGCTATTGCGATTATTTTTCTACAGCTATGGCGGTGCTGGCCCGTTCCGTTGACCTGCCTACCCGCTGGGTGAAGGGTTTTGCGCCAGGCGCATTGCCTGCCCTCGGTGTTGATGCAGCAGATCGCTTTGATATCGATACGTTTTTACAGGGGGAAGGCACGTATACCGTGCGCAATTCCGATGCCCACTCTTGGGTAGAAATTTATTTTGAAGGTTATGGCTGGGTTTCCTTTGAGCCGACAGCAGGATTTTCATTCCCTTATACGATTGCCGGTGAAGATGCAGCGGCGCCTACACCGGAAGTAGAAGAGGATACAGACGAGGCGGTTAAGGCGGCAGCTGCCGAGAAAGCCGACGTTTCGTACAAAGGCTTTTATATAGCAGGTATTTCCCTGCTTGTATTATTGCTCGCGGCTAGCTTGATTGTACGCCGTCAAGCGCTGAAGGCGGCGTGGCTTCGCTTCCGGTTCCGCTCCTATACGGCGAATGAACGCATCGTATGGGAAACGGAGCGCCTGCTCCGTGTTTGCCGGAGAAAGGGGCTAAAGCGCTCTGAGCATGAGACGCTGCGGGAAGCGGTGCAGCGGTTTGCTCAGCATCGCACAGATATTCGCAGCGAGCTGACTCAGGTGCTGAACGATTTTGAACGAGCCAAATATAGTGGCGCCGAGGCAGCTCCAGAAGAGGCTGAGCAATTTGTGAACAAAGTCAAGCATGTTATTTCGCTATTATAATGAACAGCTTTTATCCGACTATATATAGAAGGAAAAATTCAGCCTGCCGCTGTCCAAACAATGGACGGCGGTATTTTTTTGCAACAAAATCGTTTTTTATGTTATAGTTTCGTAAGATAGCAGGAGAAAAGCAAAGGGGTTTAACGCTTATGTTCAAGAAACTGTTGCCACATATGCGTGTGGATACGGTTTATGATATTCAATTAGATGAGCTGCATAAGAAGGGAATTCGCGGCATTATTACGGATCTGGATAATACGCTTGTGGGAGCGCGGGTGCCGCTTGCAACGCCCGAACTGGTCAAATGGCTGGACGATGTCCGTGAGCGCGGCTTTAAAGTCGTTATCGTATCGAATAATAATGTAACCAGAGTGTCCAAATTTGCAATGCCTTTGAACATTCCGTTTATTCATGCTGCGCGCAAGCCGGCTAATACGTCGTTTCGCAAAGGGCTAAAGGTATTGGAGCTGAAAGCGGAAGAGACGGTAGTCATTGGCGATCAGATGCTGACGGATGTGCTGGGCGGCAATCGAATGGGATTATATACGATTCTTGTAGCGCCAATTGCTCCTGCTGATGAAGGAATCATGACTCGGGTCAACCGCCGAATTGAGCGTATCGCCAAATCGAGCCTTGGCAAAAACGGGTTATGGAATGAGGGGGAGAAGAAGTGAAGGAAGAGCAGCTTAGTCTGGCCGCGCAGTCTTGTGCGGGCTGTGGCGTAAAACTGCAAACGGAAAATGCAGAGCTTCCTGGCTTTGTGCCAGAGCAGGCAGTAGTTAGGGAGCCGGCTATATGCCAGCGTTGTTTCCGTATTCGCAATTATAATGAAGCATCGTCGGTGACGGTGGATCAAAATGAGTTTCTGAAGCTGCTGAGCAGCGTAGCAACAACCGACAGCCTCGTTGTGCATATTGTCGATTTGTATGATTTTGAGGGCAGCCTGATTTCGGGCTTGCAGCGTTTTGTTGGCAACAATCCCGTGCTGCTCGTCGTCAACAAAGTCGATTTGCTGCCAAAATCAATGAACCTGAACCGACTGCGCAACTGGGTGCAGCAGCAGGCGAAGAGCGAAGGGCTGCGTACGCTGGATATCGTGCTGTGCAGCGCGAAGCGCAACATCGGTTTCGAGCATGTCATTGAGGCGCTTGATCGTCACCGTAAAGGGCGCGATGTGTATGTGGTCGGCGCCACCAACGTTGGCAAATCTACACTCATTAATCGCTTGATTAAAGATTACAGCGATTTGGAGCGCGAGCTGACGACGTCCCGCTATCCGGGAACGACGCTTGATGCGGTTCACATTCCGCTGGATGATGACAAGTTCATCATCGATACGCCCGGCATCGTCTATCCGACGCGAATGACGGAAATTGTGCCGCGCGGATTTCTGCAGTCGCTGCTGCCGGACAAGCCGATCAAGCCGCTTGTGTATCAGCTCAATGACCAGCAGACGCTGTTTATCGGCAGCTTAGTCCGGTTTGATTTTGTAGAGGGCGAGCGCCAATCGTTTACGCTGTACATTTCTAATGCGCTCAATGTGCACCGGACGAAGATGGAGCGCGCGGATGCGCTTTATGAGGACCATCAGGGCGAGCTGCTCGGCGGACCATCTCGCGAAGAGCTTGCGGAGATGCCGGCATGGACGCGCCACTCGCTGCGCGTGCCGCGGGGAGCGAAGAAGGATGTATTCATCTCTGGCCTAGGCTGGATTCAGGTGAACGGAGAGGCAGGCGCCTTGCTCGATCTATATGCCCCGAAAGGCATCAAGGTGCTGCTTAGGGATTCATTGATTTAACGGCCATGATGGGAGAAGCTCATCATTGCGTTTTACACTTCATAGCAGCTGAGAGGGGATATTGGCGGAAATGAGTGCGGGAGAAATCCATAAAGCTATGCAGCGCATAGATAGCCATACAGTGCTTTACGGTGTAATTGGTGACCCCATTCATCATTCCAAGTCACCCATTATGCTGAATCGCGCTTTTCAGGAAACGGGCATTAACGGCGTTTATTTGGCTTTCCACATTACGGCAGGTGAGCTGTCCTCTTTCGTTAGCGGCGTTCGGGCGATGGGCATTCGGGGAGTGAATGTGACGATTCCTCATAAATTGGATATGATGAAGGAAATGGATGAAATCGACGAAAGCGCGCGAGCGGTAGGGGCGATGAATACCATTGTCAATGATAACGGCCGCCTGATTGGCTACAATACTGACGGCATCGGCTACGTCCGTTCCCTTAAGGAAGAGGCGGAGCCGGACCTTGCCGGGAAGAAGATCGTCGTGATCGGAGCAGGCGGAGCTGCGCGCGGCATTGTTTATGCGCTCACAGGCGAGCAGCCGGAGCGCATCACAATCGCTAACCGCTCACTCGGCAAGGCTGAGGAGCTTGCAGCAGCACTGCGCCACCGTGCCGACATTGCAGCAGTCACGAATGATGAGCTGCGCACGGTATGCGCGGACGCGGATGTCGTAATCAATACGACCTCTCTAGGCATGTATCCGAATGTGGACGAAAGTCCGCTTGATGCTTCATGGCTGAAAGCGGGCTGTGTGGCCAGCGATTTAATATACAATCCGCTGCAAACGAAGTTTTTGCAGGAAGCTGCGCTTCATGGCTGCCGGACGCATGGCGGTCTGGGCATGTTTATTTATCAAGGCGCGTATGCTTTCGAATATTGGACAGGGCAGCCTGCGCCTGTTCAAGCGATGCGCGAGACGGTACTCGCTGCCCTCCAGGGCTAGCAGCATTTTTCTTATTACTATTTGAAAGAAGGAACATAGAGCGATGCTTACAGGGAAACAAAAACGTTATTTGCGCGCGATGGCGCATCATTTACAGCCGATTTTTCAAGTCGGCAAAGGTGGAACGAATGACCATCTTGTACGTCATATTAATGAATCGATTGAGCTTCGCGAGCTGATCAAGCTGTCCGTGCTGAACAATTGCATGGATGATCCGAAGGAAATCGGGGTTGAAGTAGCAGCAGCAGCTAAAGCCGAGCTGGTACAGGTTATCGGCAAAACGATTGTGCTTTACAAACGCGCATCGGAAGAGAAAAACCGCAAAATCGAATTGCCAGCTGTCAAAGCGGGACGCTAAAGGCTTGCGAGGAAATGAGTGCCCGCAATTTGTTCAAATATAGGAAAGTATATGATTTCGCCATACTTTCTCTATATTTCTCGGACTGAAACGCGCCGCGCCGCCAGAGGACGGCGGAAGCCGTTTCACCTTGCCGCTTTTGCTGGCAAGTATCTAGCGGTACTTATTTCGCCGCAATGACTAAGTGTGAAGTCTACAGATAAGGAGGACTGCGGCTATGCGTAAAATCGGCATTATGGGCGGAACGTTCGACCCGATCCATCTCGGACATCTCATTGCCGCAGAAACAGCGCGCACAAGCTGCGGGCTGGATGAGGTGTGGTTTATTCCCTCGTTTTTGCCTCCGCTTAAAAGCCATGAGCCTGGCGAGCACAGCGAGCTGAGGCTGCAGATGGTGCAGGAAGCTATAAAAGGCAATCCGCATTTTCGGGCATTGGATATAGAGCTTGCAAGAGGCGGGCTCAGTTATTCGATTGATACGGTTCTAGAGCTGAGGCAGCTGCATCCGCACGATTCCTTCTCCTATATTATTGGAACTGACCGGATCAATGATTTGCCCGGGTGGCACCGGATTGAGGAGCTGGCGGAGCGGGTTGCTTTCATCGGGCTTAATCGAGAAGGCACGGAATCGGAAGCCGGCGAGCTGCCGGACTACTTGCAGCAGCGGCTGACGTATATCAATATGCCGCCAATCGGCATTTCATCTACGGCGATTCGCGAAGCGATTCAAGCTGGCGGCAGCTTCCGCTATCTCGTACCGGAAGCTGTGTTTCATTTTATTACGGGGAGGGGCCTTTATGGAGCGCGATCAAATGATTGAGTCGGTGAAAGCGCAAATGCCCGAGAAACGCTGGAAGCATACCGAAGGCGTGATGGCAACGGCGGTTCAGCTGGCGGTAAGGTTCGGGGAAAACCCGGAGCAGGCGGAGCTGGCGGCGATTTTGCATGATGTGGCGAAATATTGGCCGGTCGACCGCATGGAGAAGGTGCTGCGGGACCAGCAGCTGGCGCCTGAATTGCTTGACCAGGATAAAAATTTATGGCATGCCGAGGTGGGCGCCTGGGTGGCGGAGCATGAATATGGCGTGACAGATACGCTGGTGCTGGATGCCATTCGCTTCCATACTTCGGGACGCCTTGCGATGACGCGGCTGGACAAGGTCGTATGCCTCGCGGATTATATGGAGCCTGGGCGCGATTTTCCCGGTGTTGACGACATTCGCAGGCTGAGCAAGGATAGCTTGGAGCAAGCGCTGCTTGCGGGGTTTGATTCAACCATCCTGCTGCTGCTCAAAAAAGGCAAGGCCATTTTTCCACTGACAATAGATGCACGTAATGGTTTAATAGAAGAGTTAAAAACAGGAGGCTGAGTTATGACGGTACATTCGGAGGAGCTTCTGCAAGCAACGGTTGCTGCAGCGGAAGATAAGAAGGCTATGCGTATTGTAGCTTTGAATTTGCAGGAAATTTCCCTGGTAGCGGATTATTTCGTAATCTGCTCGGGTAATTCGGATACACAGGTACAGGCGATTGTGACGGAAATCCGCAAATCCGCGGAGCTGCGCGGCGTACGCGTACGCGGCATTGAAGGGATGGATTCCGCACGCTGGGTGCTGATTGACCTTGGCGATGTTGTTGTTCACGTATTCCACCGCGATGAGCGTGAGTATTATAACATTGAAAAGCTGTGGTCTGACGCCAAAGTTGTGGAGTTCGCATGAGCTTGATCGCCGGTACGACAATAACGCTAAGGGTGGCACGTGAAGTGTCGCCCTACGGCTATTTTTTGACCGATGGCGAATCCGAGGTGCTGATGCATTATACGGAGCTGGTCGGCAGCAAGCCTAAAGTTAACAATGAGGTTGAAGTATTTATATTTTTTGATACCGAGGATCGGCTGGCGGCGACGATGAAGCGTCCGCTGGTGAAGCTCGGCGAGATGGCCCGGCTTAAGGTTGCCGATGTCCATCCGCGGCTGGGCTGCTTTCTTGAAATTGGTCTTGGCCGTCAGCTGCTGCTGCCGCTTTCGGAGCTGCCGGAAAATATCGATTATCGTCCGCTGCCAGGCGATGAGGTTCACATTGTGCTGGGCCATGACAAAAGCGGCAGGCTTATTGCCCGGCTTGCGGGCGAGGATGAGCTTGGGCCGCTCGTATTTGCGGCACCAGATTCCTGGCGCAACCAGTGGATCGAAGGCTGGGTAACGAAATCGCTGCAAATGGGCTCGTTTGTCCTAATTGATGGCGGCGTTGTCGGCTTCGGCGCCTACGGTCTTATTCCGGCACCGGATCGCCTGCGCCCGCTTCGGCTTGGCGAGCGTGTCTCGGCCCGGATTACCTTTATCCGCGAGGATGGACGGGTGAATTTGTCGATGGGCCAGCAGAAGGAAGTGGGCCGCCTTGAAGATGCCGATCGTCTGCTCGCCTTTTTGAAGGAGCGTCCGGGCGGCGGCATGCCTTATTCCGATGAGACGGAAGCGGGCATTATTAAGCAAAAATTCGGCATTAGCAAATCGGCATTTAAGCGTGCGATCGGCAAGCTGATGCGCGAGCGTCTTATTACCCAGAAGGGCAACTGGACCTATCTAGTGGAAGCGACAGGAGACAATGGCGCAGCAGGCGATGCTGCCAAGTCGAACGATGGCGAAGCTTCTGCTTCCGAAGGCTCATCAGAGGATTAAGGAGGGGCTTTCTAGGTGGAGTCATATGGCGAGTTCGCTGCGGTATACGATGAGCTTATGAGCGACATGCCTTACGAGGATTGGCTGTGGTTCACACAGCAATGCTGGGAGCGTTATGGCAAGCCTTCTGTTATTGCCGATCTTGGCTGTGGGACAGGCTCTATTGCGATACCGCTGGCTTTGGCCGGCATGCAAGTGTACGGCATCGATTTATCTGAGGATATGCTGACTGTGGCACGCAGCAAATGGGATGAGGCGCTATCTGCCGTCCAAGGCGCACGTGCAGGCACAGCAACCTGGCTGCAGCAGGATATGAGGGAATTGGATCTGGGCGCGCCTGTGGACGCGGTTATATCGTTCTGCGACTGCGTCAATTACTTGACGGAGGAAGCCGATGTAATCGCCGCTTTCGAGGCGGTATACGCGGCGCTTCGCCTTGGCGGCGTATTTCTGTTCGATGTGCATCCGAAGGCACAGCTCATTCGTTATGCGGAGGAGCAGCCATTCGTGCTGGACGAGGACGGGGCTGCCTACATTTGGACATGCGAGCTGGATGAGGAGCGCTGCGAAATTGAGCATCATTTGACGATTTTTGCGCATGAAGGCGGCGAGCGGTTTCGCCGCTTTGAAGAAATGCATGTGCAGCGGGCTTATGAGGCGGACTGGATAGCGGAGCAATTGCACGCAGCCGGATTCAGCAAGGTCGAGCGTTTTGCCGATTTCAAGCTGCAGCCCCAAGGCGAGCACTCCGAGCGGCTTTTTTTTGCAGCGGTAAAATGATAATACGGCGTTCTGCTGGAACGCCAAAAGGCTTGCGCGGCCGTCATGCTCAACAGGAGCAGAGCGGCCGTACAAGCCTTTTTTGTGCTCGTATTACAGTTGCTGGGAGATCGGCTGTCGCATTTTCGCTACAGTATGTTTCCCTGCAATCAGAGCTGCGCAGCAGCGTCTGTATGCTCTTCACTCGCTTCTTCCACCGCTTTATGCGGAGGGACGAAGCAATGGCGGCAGCGGGGCTCGTAGCTCTCCGTATCGCCGATTAAAATGACTGGCCCCAGCGTCGCTGGCTGGCCGTTAATGACGCGCTGCGTGAACGCTGCGTTCGCATCGCCGCATACTGCGCAGAAGGAAGTCAGCTTTACGATTTCGTCTGCAATGGCAAGCAGCCCGCCGATATAGCCGAAGGCTTTGCCGCGGTAATCCATGTTAAGGCCGTCTACAATGACCTGTTTGCCGTTATAGGCAAGCTCCTCTACAAGAGGGATGATCGTTTTGGAGAAAAACTGCACCTCGTCGAAAGCGACGACGTCGGCATGCTTCGTATCCTGCAAAATGCGCTCCGCCATCTCGGGCGTAAGCTCCTTCGGAATGTTGAAGGCTGGCAGCCGGTAGCCAATGCGGCTTACAATTTCCTCGCTGCTGAACCGATTATCTTCCGCAGGCTTATACGCTCTTACTTTTTTGCGGCCATATTGCAGCAATTTATGACAGCGCCGTATGAGCTCGCCGGATTTTTCCGAGAACATTGGGCCAATAATGACCGTAATCCAACCTCTATCCATATGGCCTATTTCTCCCTTACACTTGAGTCCATGTGTGCCTGTATCATTTTAGCAGGATTACCCTGCGATGCAATGTGAAGGATGTATGCTTTTTGAATTGCTTTATCAAAAATTATTCTCGAAGCGCGTCCTTCAAACGGCTGTTCATGGAAGTGCCTGCGGCTGCCCCACGTGCAGCAGCGAGCCGCCATTTTTTAACTTCCTGCTTCAAGCGATCGTTCTCTGCCGCTAATAATTCGATGCTTTCCAGCAGCTCGGGATTCGTATATCCGGCATCCTTAAATAGCTTATGCACTGCCTCGCGGAGCTGTTCAGGCGTTAAAATTTCGTTCATATTAACCTCCGTATCAATTAAAAATGACTCTACCACATCATATCCGTATCTGTTAAAATAGTCGAGTGGCCTAAAACCGGGTCTCATAGATAGGCGTATTTTTTCATTTGACTCCACCTATATATTGATGTAGAATCAAATTCAGCAACTACATCTTGTTGTGTAGCACGGAAATCGACACTTTAAGTCTACTAGCGCATTTGACGCTTTTTCAGGGTCAGAAGCGCTTTTCTATTGCTGATATCCGGTAGGGGAGAGAGAAATATATGCTGGTTGTCTATGATTCCAAGACGGGCAACGTCAAAAGATTTATCAACAAATTGAATATGCGCGTTATGCCGATTGAAGAGCAGGAAGCGGTCCAAGAGCCGTTCGTTCTCATCACGTATACAACAGGTTTCGGACAGGTGCCAGAACGGGTCATGTCGTTCCTGAAGCGCAACAGCAAACATCTTCGCGGCGTATCCGCCAGCGGCAACCGCAATTGGGGAACGGGCTTTGCCAAAAGCGCAGATACGATTGCCGAGCTATACAATGTCCCTGTTATTTCTAAATTTGAGTTGTCCGGAACGAAATACGATACGGAAAACTTTGTTGAAAGGGTGCGAACCATTGAAGCATATTGAGTTGAATAATGAGCTGATGCAGCGCGGAGCTGACGGCTTTTACCAGTTGGACAAGGATAAAGAGGCAGTAGCAGCATTTATGGAGGAAGTTGAGCAGAAGAGCGTGAAGTTCGCCTCGCTCCAGGAGAAGCTTGACTACTTGATCGGCAATGACTACTACGATAACGTTTTTGACCATTATACATATGAGCAAGTTGAGGCTGTATTTGATTTAACGGCAAACAGCAGCTTCCAGTTTCAGTCGTATATGGCAATTTCCAAATTCTACAAAGACTATGCCATGAAAACGAACGACAAGCTGCAATATTTGGAGCAATATCCAGACCGCGTTGCGATTGTTGCGCTTCATTTGGGCGAAGGCGACGCAGCGAGAGCGCTGCGCATTGCTGAAGCGATGATTGAGCAGCGGCTGCAGCCGGCAACGCCAACCTTCCTTAATGCGGGCAAAAGCCGCCGCGGCGAGATGGTATCCTGCTTCCTGCTGGAAATGGACGATTCGCTCAATTCCATCAACTATGTCATTGGCACGTGCATGCAGCTGTCCAAAATCGGCGGCGGCGTAGCGGTCAACCTCTCGAAGCTGCGCGGACGCGGCGAGCCAATCAAAGGCGTCGAGGGTGCGGCGAAAGGCATTATGCCTGTCCTTAAGCTGATGGAGGATGCATTCTCCTATGCTGATCAAATGGGACAGCGCAAAGGTTCTGGCGCAGGCTATTATAATATTTTTGGCTGGGACGTTATTGAGTTCCTCGATTGCAAAAAAATTAACGCCGATGAGAAAACGCGGATCAAAACGCTGTCGATCGGCCTTATTATACCGAACAAGTTTTATGAGCTTGCTGCGCAAAACAAGCCGTTGTACGTCTTCGGACCACATTCCGTCCACAAAGCCTATGGCAAATATTTGGACGATATGGACATGGACGAAATGTACGAGGAGCTGCTTGCGAACGATTTAGTGAAAAAGAAAATCGTCATGAACGCACGCGACATGATGACCAAGATCGCTTCGATCCAGCTGGAATCCGGCTATCCGTACATTATGAACAAATCGAATGCGAACCGCGTTCATGCGCTTAAAGATGTGGGCGGCGTCAAGATGTCGAACCTTTGCACGGAAATTTTCCAGCTGCAAGAGACGTCGGTTATTAATGACTACGGCACGGATGACCTGATTCAGCGCGATATTAGCTGCAACTTGGCATCGCTGAACATCGTAAACGTCATGGAGCTTAAGAAGATCAAGGAATCGGTTCATGTTGGGATCGAGGCGCTTACGACAGTCAGCGATCTTTCGAAAATCGACAACGCTCCAGGAGTACGCAAAGCGAACGAAGAGCTTCATTCCGTCGGCCTTGGCGCAATGAACTTGAACGGCTATTTGGCGAAAAACCACATTGCTTACGAAAGCGATGAGGCGAAGGAGTTCGCCAGCACGTTCTTCATGATGATGAACTACTACTCGCTGGAGCAAAGTATGGAAATTGCCAAAGAACGCGGCGAAACGTTCAAAGATTTTGACCGTTCCGAATATGCGAAGGGCACTTACTTCTCGCGTTATGAAGAGACGGATTTCCGTCCGGTCAGCGCTGCGGTGAAAGCTTTGTTCGAAGGTATGGAAATTCCATCCCCTGAGGACTGGACTGCGCTTAAGGCGAAAGTACAGCAGCACGGCCTTTACCACGCTTACCGTCTGGCTATCGCGCCAACGCAAAGCATTTCGTACATTCAAAATGCGACATCGAGCGTTATGCCGATCGTTGAGCATATTGAGACGCGGACGTATGCGAACTCGACAACTTATTATCCAATGCCGTTTTTGTCGCAGGACAATTTCTTCTATTACAAATCGGCTTACAATATCGATCAGTTCAAGCTTATTGACCTGATTGCAGAAATTCAGCAGCATGTGGACCAAGGCATATCGACGGTTCTGCATGTCAACAGCAACGTGACAACTCGGGAGCTTGCCCGCTTCTACATTTATGCAGCGCATAAAGGATTGAAGTCGCTCTATTACACAAGAACGAAACGTCTATCCGTAGAAGAGTGCACAAGCTGCGCGGTTTAAAAAAAGAAAATAGATTTGCGCAAAAAGATAAGGTTGCGGGGCGGCCGCTCTATGTGCCGTCACGCAGCCTTTTACAAAGGAGCCTAATATATAATGAAGGCAGTTAACTGGAACCGCCCGGATGATGATTTTACGCTGACGTTCTGGCAGCAGAACGTAATGCAATTCTGGACGGACGAAGAAATCCCTCTATCCGATGATAAAATGGATTGGATGGAAATGAGCGATGCCGAGCGCAGCTTATATAAAAACGTGCTTGGCGGATTGACGCTGCTGGATACGATTCAGGGCGGTATTGGCATGCCGAAGATTTTGGAGCATGTGGATGGTTTGCAGCGCAAAGCGGTGCTGTCTTTTATGTCGATGATGGAGCAAATTCATGCGAAATCGTACAGCAGCATTTTCACAACGCTTGCGTCTACGGAGGAGATCGACGAGATTTTCCAATGGGTAGAGAAAAACGAGCAGCTGCAACGAAAAGCGGAGCTTATTTCCTCGTGGTATGAAGGCATTAGCACGAAGCAAGAACTGTATAAAGCAATGGCCGCTTCCGTATTTTTGGAAAGCTACTTGTTTTACAGCGGCTTCTTCTATCCGCTTTATTTGGCAGGTCAAGGCAAAATGACGAGCAGCGGCGAAATTATCGACCTTATTTTGCGTGACGAGAGCATCCATGGCTTGTACGTTGGCGTGCTGGCACAGGAGCTGTTTAACACCTTTACGCCAGAGGAGCAGACTTCGCTTAAGCAGGAGCTGGATCAATTGCTTAACGATCTGTACGAGAACGAGGTTATTTATACCGATTCGCTGTATTCACCGCTTGGTCTGGAGGAAGAAGTAAAAACTTATGTGCGTTATAACGCGAATAAGGCGCTAATGAATCTTGGCTTTGACGGCGTGTTCCCGGATGAGCCGGTCAATCCAATCGTATTCAACGGCATCAGCACCCACACGAAGCAGCATGATTTCTTCTCCAAAAAAGGAAACGGCTACGTACGGACGATTCACGTTGAGCAGCTCAATGACGATGATTTTGTTTTTAATTTCTAATCCTATTCCTATCATTTATCAAGCATTCGGTTATTGCAACCGAATGCTTTTTTTCATTGATTAATTAACTAAACAGCATGGCCAGAACAATGACGTCGAGAAAATTTTTGGTAGCCTCATGCATTAAATACTGCCGCAGCACGCCCTCCTGCTGAAAACCAAGCTTTTTCAAAACGTTCAGCGAAGCGGCATTTTCAGGATGGACCTCGGCTTGAATGCGGCGTGCGTGAATATGCTTGTTATTGAAATGCATAACAGCCTGAAGCGCTTCGGACATAATGCCCTGATTCCAATAAGCGGGATTCAGGTCATAACCTAGTGTGAGCGGATAACGGGGCGCTTCCTCAAACGTCCCTCTTGTCGGCATCAGCATCACCGTTCCCAAAATAGGGGAGCAGTCTTGCAGCGTAATGCCCCATGGAATGAGCTTGCGCTCTGCATAAGCTTTGTTCCAGGAGTCTATTAGCATTTTGGAAGCTTCAATGGAGTCTGGCCCGAGCCAGTCCAAATGCCGCGTCACCTTCGTATCGGAATAAAAAGCATGCAAATCCTCGGCGTCCTGTACAGCCATTTGGCGCAGCGTTAATCGTTTCGTATGTAGAAAAGGGAATGAGGAAAATAAATCGTCGAAGCCCATGCGGTTCACACGCCTTTTCATAGAAGGTAGGGGAGCGTGCCTATCATATACTAGCTTGCTTAAACGAAAATGAAAAAGCAGCTGCAGCCAGATTGCTTTTATGATATATTAGGCAATACCTAATAAAATAAGCTGTTGCCTACAATTATGTACCTATAAAAGGAGGAGAATCATATGCTAGAGTGGATGCTTCGGGAGGTCATGGCAGAGCGGGGCATTTGGTCTGGTGCGGCATTGGCGCGACTGCTTGAGGAGAAAGCGGACTATCGCCTGTCTGCCCCTTCGATTAGTGCGCTGCTCACCGGGCAGCCGAAACAAATGAAGGCGGATACGCTGGATGCGCTTTGCACGGCGCTGGATTGCTCGCCGAGTGTGCTATGGGTGCATACGCCGCCCGCCAAAACGAAAGGAGCTTGACCAAATGACCATTAAAGCTATTTTGCCGTTCGGTGACCCGATATTGCGAAAAAAAGCGCGCCCTGTTGAAGCGGTAGATGCGAGAATACTAAAGCTGCTTAGTGATATGGCAGATACGTTATATGAAAGTGAAGGACGGGCGGGATTAGCTGCTCCCCAGATCGGCATTTTAAGAAGAGTCGTTGTTATGGATTGCGGCGACGGACTGATCGAGCTCATTAATCCTGAAGTTATAGCGATGGAGGGCGAGCAGACGGGAGCGGAGAGCTGCTTGTCATTTCCAGGCTACTACGGGCGGGTGAGCCGAGCGGAGAAGGTTGCGGTGCGCAGCCTAAACCGAGCGGGCGAAAGTGTTATTTTTCACGGTGAAGGCTTTCTCGCCCGCTGCATGCAGCATGAAATAGACCATTTGGACGGCGTGCTGTTCATCGACCATATGAAGGAGCGATGGCTGGTGCACGAGCATACCCATGAACGGATAGAGCTGCTGCCTGTGCTGCAGCTGAGCCATGCTGCCCATTTGGGATAAAGGGCTACCGCTCTCTAGGGCAATCATGTTACACTATTGGCGGGTGAAAGCTCATCCTAACGCAACTGTTCTGACCGATGAAAAGGGGGAATTCGCGTGGACAACTGCTCAATTATTACGAAGCCAACGCTTCATTTAGTAGGGATTAGTTATTGTGGTCCGTATTCTACTTTTCCAGATGAGGCGATTCGCCTGCAAAGCGAGTTTCTAGCCCGCAAGCATGAGCTAAATACCACGTCGAAGGCGCCGCTGCTGTACAGCCCGTATTTTGGCAACGAAGTATTTGCCACTTATTGGGCCTGCTACGAAATGCCGCCGTCAGAGGACGTGCCGGATGGCATGGTGCAGTTCACCATCCCAACCCATCGTTATGCGATGGTTGCATCAACGAACAAGAGAATTGGAGAAGCCTACGAGCAGCTATTCGCCTGGATGAACGAGCAGGAGCTTGAGAAGCATCAGAGCGCTGTCGCACTTGAAGTTTTTTATATTCAGGAGCAGCATTTGGAGGAGGAAGCGGTTGAGCTTCTTATTCCGCTTGCCGATTAGAACAAGCTGTGCCGCACAAATTAGATGCGTTATAATAGGAGAGGAGTCCTCAGCGGGACGCCTCCTTTTTATTTGGTGATTAAACACGAGCAGGAAGGGGACTGAGGCGTACATGGTACCTATTTATATAGTAGATGCATTTACGAGAGAAGCATTTGGCGGCAATCCGGCAGCGGTATGCTTGCTGGAGGCGCTGAGTGATGAACGGTGGATGCAAAAAGTGGCGGCGGAGATGAATTTGTCCGAGACGGCTTTTGTGGCCCCGCGCGAGGGCGGTTATGAGCTGCGATGGTTTACGCCTGCGAGCGAGGTCGATTTATGCGGGCATGCTACGCTCGCTGCAGCTTTCGTATTGTGGAAGACGGAGCGGCTAAGTCCGAATCAGGCGGCAGCCTTTTGGACGAGAAGCGGCGTGCTGACTGTAGAGCTAGGGGAAGATGAGGCGGAAATGACGATGGACTTCCCTTCGGAGCCGCCAGTTCCGGCGAAAGCGCCCGAGGCGCTTATTGAGGGGCTTGGGCTCATTCCGCGATATACGGGACGCAACCGTATGGATTATGTCGTTGAAGTAGACAGCGAGCAGACCGTGCGCGCACTGAAGCCGGATTTCTCACAGCTGCGCCTGCTGGATGGGCGTGGTGTTGTTGTGACAGCTCGCGCTGAAGGCCAGGCAGCATACGACTTTGTATCGCGGGCTTTTTATCCGAAAGGGGGCGTGCAAGAGGACCCAGTGACAGGTTCGGCGCATTGCGCACTGGCGCCTTATTGGGCGAAGCGGCTGCGCAAGGACGAGCTGGTCGGTTATCAAGCGTCGGCTCGAGGCGGTTTTGTAAAGGTGAAAAATACAATGGATCGCGTTCAATTAAGCGGACAAGCCGTTCTAATGATGCGCGGTGAGCTGGAGGAGATTTAAGCGATGATGAAGCTAAAATGGCAAAGAGAGCAGAAGCAGCAGCTGATTGAGCAGGTACAGCACTATTTTGAGCTGGAGCGTTCGGAGGAAATCGGCTCTATAGCAGCGGAACAGCTGCTTGACCATATGGTTGCGCTGCTCGGTCCGCATGTCTATAATCAGGCGATTCAGGATGCGAGAAAGACGGTTGTCGAACGAATGCAAGCGATGGAAGACGAGCTGTATGCGCTGGAGAAAAATGTTTCCGCTCCCCGCGGCGGCTCCCGCTAACAAGCCGAAGGAGTGTTTATGCAGGTGGAAATAAGCAAAGCGAATATGAAATACGATATTATTTTGTTTGATATCGACGATACGCTGCTCGATTATGGTCAGGCGGAGGCTCACGCCTTTACAAGCTCCTGTCGGGACTATGCCATTACTCTGGAAGGCAGCGACTACGTAGAACGCTATCGCATGATTAACCAGCAGCTGTGGCTGGATTTTGAGCAGGGCAAGGTGACACTGGAGGAGCTGAAACAGGAGCGGTTTAGACAGCTTTTTGCTGAAAATAATCCTCACATCGCAGCAGATGAATTCAGCGCCTGCTATTTGGACTATTTAGGCGAGGGCAGCTTTCTGATTGAAGGTGCTGTAGAGCTGTGCAGCAGTCTACATGGGCATTGCCGAATGGCGGTTATTACGAACGGCATTCTCGAGGTGCAGCTGTCGCGTATTGGCAAGGCGGGGCTGAATCCTTTTTTTGAGCATATTATCGTATCGGAGGAGACGGGATATCAGAAGCCGCATAAAGGCATTTTTGACTATGCGTTTGCGAAGCTGGGTGCAACTGACCCGTCCAAAATCATCATCATCGGCGATTCCTTGACCTCCGATATGCAGGGAGGCATCAACAGCGGCATTGCTACGTGCTGGTTTAATCCGCACCAGAAGAGCAATATGACCGCGGTTAAACCGGATTTTGAAATTCAGCAGCTGTCTGAGCTCATTTCAATTGTAAATGGATAAATCAAACGACAGATTTTCAGAGGACTGAGGTTCCGCTATTCTGATTTATGAGATGATTTGAGGCTGTATGCGGACAGGAAAGCCGTTATAGCCCTCATTATTCCGTCAAAATGGTCATTGGCAGCGCATTAGCGTCACCTGAGTCCACAGCCCCTGCCATAACCCTTAATTCGGTTGAAATAGCGGCTGCTGTGTCCGCCAGGACTATGCAAGAAGCTGTCTTTCGGTAGAGGCTCCTATTTAATTGCAGCAGCGGAGTAGGACACAAGTTTCTGCCCTACTCCGCTGCTGTTTTTTGTGCATTTATATCCATTATTTTGTGAAGATTTATCAGAATTAACTTGATTATATTAAAAACGAACGACCCTATATTCATATCTTCCCACCGTAAGCGGGCCAGCGGCAATGGCAGCCTCAGTCAAGGCGTCTACGCCTGCACGCGGCAGTGTAACGGTACCGCCAGCACCATCCATATTAATAATGACCCAGATGACATAGCCATCCCCCTGCCTAGGTGCGACAATGGTGCCTTCGGTAGCTTCAAACCGCAGCGTGACACCCGCTTCATCGGCATAATGCAGCAGCATGCGTCGCAGCATCGCATCCCCTTCATCGCCCTGCGGCATGGAGCCAAGCATGACAAGCTTGCCTTGACCGATGCGGCGCTCGGTAATAAAAGCGGCACCGGGCGTTAGTCCGCTCTGAACGCAGCCGATTGCGGTTGCCCGGCCATCGCTTTCAGAATCGAAAGCGTCGCCGGAGAGGTCGTTGCCTCCCCGTGGCTCAAACACCGAGCTCCACATGCCAAGCGGGGCCTGGAGGCCGAATGCTTGTCCATACGCATTCGTTCCGTCCATCGGATAAACGAACGTAGCCTCCACGCCAGCCAGCTCCTCCAGCTTTCCTAAAGCGGCATCGGTATGCCAAGTATGATGCTCCGTCCGGCCGCCCGTAAGCGGGCCCGCGATCCAAATGCCGCCTTCCCGAACGAAGGCGAGGGCACGGTCGATGTAGTCCGGCGGCAAGTAGGGCATGAATGGCGTAAGCAGCAGCTTGTATCCGCCGAGCTCGCTGCCTTCCATAATTAAGTCGCGATGAATGCCGAGCGCGACCAGCCGGGCATAAAAATCGGTGACGAGCCCGCGATGATTCAGCTTGCGCAGCGGCTCGGTACGCAAGTAGGCTTTGGCGCGATCCGAATAGGTCATCGCTAGCTCAGCCTGCATGGGCGAGGTTGCCAGCAGAATGTCCTCCAGCTCGCGCCGCGCCTGCTCAACCTGCTCGACATTGGCATAGCCAATCGTCTTTTTGCCCCAAGCGCTTACGACTGAGCCATGCGGCTGCTCGCTGCCTGCGTGCTGCTGTCGCCAAGGCCAATAACAGAAGCCTCCCGCGCCCAGTGCATAAGCGGCGACTGCTTCCACCTTCACATAACCATCCGGGTGAGGTGTCGCATAGCTCTCAAGCGAGCCGCTGTAGCTGGCGCTCGTCTCCATAACCCAGAACGGCTTGCCGCGCTTGACGCTGCGCCATAAGTCGCAGTTGATCAAGTAGGCCGGCCAATTGATGCTGGACGCATACGTATCATAGGCGCCGAAATCCAGCTGCTGGAACAGCCGTTCAATATCCACATGGAAGGCGATGCTGCTGTTGTGAGTAATCGGCAGCGCCGAGTGGCGCCGGATGACGGCAATTTGCTCCTCGGCAAATTCTGCAAGCATCTCCATCGAGAACAGCCGATACATCGTTTGCAGCGACGCATGATGCAGAAATGGCGTTGCACCTGGCTGTGGAATTTGATCAAAGCGATTATAATATTCGCTCCAAATATGAGTGCCCCACGCTTCATTCAGCTGCTCAATCGTTCCATACCGCTGCTCCAGCCAGCTATGCCACAGCTGCAAGCATCCTGCGCACATGCATTCGGCTACATGCGCCTTGAACTCATTGTCGAGCTGCCAGCCAATCAAACCTGGCAGCCTGCCAAGCTCCTGAGCGAGCTGCTCAATAATGATCGCCGAGCGTCCGCGAAAGTAGGCGTTGTTCGTACACGCATGCTGCCGCGACCCATGTCCCAGCGTCTCGCCTTTCTCATTGACGAACAGCCGCTCCGGATGGCCATGCGATAGCCAAATCGGTGGTGTCGCTGTCGGTGTGCATATGATCGTATCGATTTCATTTTCATGCAGCGTCTGGATGATTTCAGCCAAAAACCGAATGTCAATCCGATTTTCCTCAGGCTCCAGCTTGGACCAAATAAATTCGCCCATTCGCACAACATTAATGCCAGCCTGCTTCATTAAAGCCATATCCTCCGCAAGCACATCAGCATTCCAAAGCTCAGGATACAGTGCCGCCCCATGATACAGCTTTCCTTCCAGCGGTCCCTTCATCTAAACTCACGCCTTTCCGTTGATCTTACTTTGTACTTTAATAGGCGCAGCTGCCGACTGGCAATCGGACTTTTTAACGGGGCTAATATGCGGGTTTAATACCTTTTACACAGGTTTGCACTTTCTTGGCGGAACGCTCAAAAACCCCATAGCAGCGCGGTTCAAGAATGTCTAATTGCGGGAAAATGCGAGCTGCCCGCATACTAAGGCTACACCGCAAATGAGTGAGGCCGAGTAAGATTAGTGTGATAAGCGAGGCTAACGGCGCGGTAGGACAAAAGTAAACGAATGAAAGCAGAGGTGAGCGAGGATGAAACAAATGGCGGTTATGCCGGAAGCTGGCAAGCAGCCATCCCGGGACTATCGTCCAAGCGTGCTGGGGCGGCTTAAGAAAGACAAGTGGCTGTACATATTGCTGCTGCCAGGCTTGCTTTATTTTATCGTATTTAAATATGTGCCCATGTGGGGCGTACTGCTGGCATTCAAAAATTTCCAGCCGTTTACCGGATTTTTGAAAAGCGAGTGGGTGGGAGTGGAGCATTTTCAGCTGTTTTTTGCCAATCCCGAGTTTTTTATGCTGCTGCGCAATACGCTGCTGCTTTCCTTATACAATTTAGTATTTTTCTTCCCGGCACCGATCGTGCTGGCGATATTGATGAATGAAATACGCTTCGCGCTCTTCAAACGCACGGTGCAGACGATGATTTATGTGCCGCATTTCATCTCCATGGTTATTGTGGCGAGTATGACGTATGTATTTTTGACGACGGCCGGAGGCCCAGTCAACGAAGTGCTGGAGCAGTATACCGGGCACAAAATCGAATTTCTCGCCACACCCGAATGGTTCAAGCCGCTGATCATTATGCAAACCATTTGGAAGGAATGCGGCTGGGGAACGATTATTTTTCTCGCTGCGCTTGCAGGTGTAGATATGGAGCAATACGAGGCCGCCACGATGGATGGCGCGAATCGCTGGCGTCAAATTTGGCATATTACGCTGCCGGCAGTGCGCAGCACGATTGTGATTTTGCTTATTTTACGCATGGGCAACATTCTCGAAAATGGCTTTGAACAAATTTATCTCATGCTGAACCCGCTCAACCGGCAGGCGGCAGAAGTATTCGATACGTATGTGTACATGATGGGAATAACCCAAGGCGCATTCAGCTACAGTACCGCAGTTGGGCTGTTCAAATCGCTGATCGGCGTCGTGCTTGTCGTCGGGGCGAACTATTTGGCGAAGCGCTTTGGTCAGTCGGGGCTGTACTAGCTAAAAGCATGGTGAAAAAGGAGTAGCGGAATGAAAAGATTGAACCGGAGAAGCGACAGCGATCGGAGGTCAATCTTTTCATGCAGCGCAGCCTCTTGAACACCAAGATATTATACAGTATGGAAGAAGGGGGCCTTGAAAAAATGGCCAAGCATTACAATACCGTATCCAGCAGAGTGTTTGATACTGCGAATTATATCGTGCTCAGCGTCTGTGCGCTGGCGGCGGTGCTGCCGTTTATTTTCGTCATATCGGGCTCGTTCGCAACCGATGCGGAGCTGACCCAGCGTACGGTGTTTCTCATACCAAGGACGTTTTCGCTGGCGGCATATGAATTTATTTTTTCTACGAATACGATTATGAAAAGCATTGGCGTTTCCTTGTTTATCGCATCGTTCGGGACGCTGGTGAACCTGTTCTTCACGGTCACGATGGCTTATCCGCTGGCACGCCGCAATTTGATGGGCCGCAATGTCGTGCTGAATCTCGTTATTTTCTCGATGCTGTTCAGCGGCGGCATGATCCCAACGTATTTGGTCATTCGCGAGCTGGGGATGCTCGATTCCTATTGGGCACTCATTATACCGGGGGCGATTAGCGCCTTCAACCTGATCATTATTAAAAACTTTTTCCAGGAGCTGCCGCCGGGGCTGGAGGAAGCGGCCCGCATTGACGGCTGTACGGAGCTGGGGCTGCTGTGGCGCATCGTTTTGCCGCTCTCAAAGCCAGTGCTTGCGACCTTCACGCTGTTTTATGCGGTAGGGCATTGGAATGATTTTTTCGCGGCGCTGCTGTATATAAATGATCCGCAAAAATGGCCGCTTCAAGTGCTGCTGCGTCAAATTGTTCTGCTGTCACAGGCTGCGGCAGGCGACGTTAATGCGATGGATCCGTCTTTCGTCAAGCCGCCCGACCAATCGATCAAGATGGCGGTTATCGTCGTCGGCACCGTGCCGATTTTGCTCGTGTATCCGTTTTTGCAAAAGCATTTTGCCAAAGGCGTGCTGATTGGCTCCATTAAGGGCTAATGGCGAAGGCACGTCAGAGCTGTTTCCGTGAGGCAACACAAACAAGCCGATTTAGCGCGCAAGTAGCTGGCGGTTTGGTATTTTACCATATATGATAAATGATTAAGGGAGGCGTCAGCGATGAGAAAGAAAGAAGGAAAGAGAAAACGTTTGCTGCCCATGCTGCTCGTTGGTTCAATGGCGGGAGCCGTAATTGCAGGCTGCTCGCAGCAGGGAGGAAATGCCGAAGGCAGTACGGGAGGTTCGTCTGCTGCACCGACTGCAGCAGGTGAGAGCCCGGCAGCCGAGAAGGCGCTGCAGCTCAATATTATGCTGCCGATTTTTAAAACGAATTTCCCGAAGGATGATAGTCCGGTAGCAGCCGAAATCGAGAAACGGACGAATACCGACATTCATTTTGAGTGGGTGCCGAACGCCTCTTATACGGATAAATTTAATATTACGCTCGCCTCGGGCAAGCTGCCGGATATTATGTATGTGCCAGATGTGAAGTCACCGAGCTTCGTTAATGCCGCGAAATCAGGCGCGTTTTGGGAAATCGGGCCTTATTTGAAGGATTACAAAAATTTGAGCCAGGCGAACCCGGTCATTTTAAACAACTCCTCGGTTGATGGCAAAAATTATGGTTTGTACCGCGGCCGCGCTCTTGGTCGCAATGGCGTATTTTTCCGCAAAGATTGGCTCGATGCCGTCGGCCTTCAAACGCCGCAAACGATTGATGATTTTTACAATATGCTGAAGGCGTTCAAGGAGAAGGACCCGGACAAAAACGGCAAGGACGATACGTACGGCATGGTCATGGTCAAGTGGACGGGCCAGTGGGCGAGCGGCTTCGATACGATCAAGCTGTGGTTTGGGTCACCGAACAAATGGGGCGAGCGGGACGGCAAGCTCGTTGTCGATTATGAAACGCCCGAGTATTTGGAAGCGCTTAAATTCATGAAAAAGCTGTACGATGAAAAGCTGATTAATCAGGATTTTGCCATTATGGATTCGGCGAAATGGAATGATCCGCTTGTTAATAATCAGGCTGGCGTCATAGTGGACGTCGTGGACGGCGCGGCGCGGGCCGACGATAAAATTCATGCTGCGCTTGCGGCAGCGGGCAAAGACCAGCCGGATGTGCATTATATGGATGTATTTGGCGGGGTGAAAGGAACGGATGGACAGGTTCATACGCTGCCAACGTCCGGCTTTGCCGGCTTGCTGGCCTTCCCTAAATCGTCCGTTAAAACCGAGGAGGAGCTGAAGCAAATCCTCAAGTTTATGGATCAACTGAGCGAACCCGAAATGCAGACGCTGCTAGGGTATGGCATTGAAAACAAGCATCATACGATCGTGGATGGTGCGCTTGAGCCGAGCAAGGATGCAGCGCTGCTGGAATCCGAGGTTGAGGGGCTCAATCAGATGCTCAGCTTTATTCCAGAGGACAAGTCGACGAAAGTGAAGCAGACGCCGCTGCGCATTAAGCAGACTGAGGTGCAGAAGGAAAATGAACAGCTTATCGTGACGAATCCGGCAGAGCCTTTCATCTCGGATGTTTATACGCAAAAAGGCGCACAGCTGGACAATATTATGAATGATGCCCGGATTAAATTTATCGTCGGTCAAATCGACGAGGCTGGTTTTAAAGACGCGATCAAGCTGTGGAAAACGAGTGGCGGCGATGATCTGAGCAAGGAAATGAACGAGCTGTATGCAGCAAGTAAATAAGAGCTTTTATGAAATATAAGCATTTATAAGTTACACCCTTATAACGGGCTTATATTTCAGCGCGAAACGCTAGCTTTGCCGCCAGAGGACGGCGACAGCCGTTTACGCTTGCCGCGCAAGGCTGATAGCCTGATCGGGCAGGGCAATAGGCAGAGGAACCGCATATAGCAGCGGTCTTCTGTCTATTCCTGTTCCATGCGATTCCATTATATGTAACAAATAAATAAATTGAAGCGTGATTGGCAGGAAATTCAGCCTGCTTAGCGAATGCGTTTACAAAGGGGATTCGTTGCAATCGCCTAATTTTCAGCTAGTGGGTGAGCTCATGATCAAAAGAATGAAAGCCAGGCTTATGCCGGGGGCGGGGAAAGCAGCGGGTCCGAAAGGAAGATTTTATCGCAAAAATCTTATTTTGCTGCTCGTCGTTTGCAGCATTCCGGGACTGATTACCGGGGCGCTCGTTTATTTTTTGGCTGGGGGCATACTGGAGGCCCGCTTGCTGGAGCAGCATAATGAGCAAATTAAGCAGCGGGCGCAAAGCATTGACGAGCAGCTGACGAATTTGGAGCTGATGCTGTCGCACTGGGCATTCGATTCCAAATTCGATTATACGCTCGGCAATCGGGACTATGTGCAGCAGTTCGAGAAGGCGCGTGACATTACGAAGACGCTGCTGGTCATGCAAGGCTCCAATACGATGAACAAGCAGGTCGGGCTGTATCTTGGCGGGGATCAGCATGTGCTGTTCGGGCCGGAATATGGCGTGCTGCAAGGAGATGGACAGGCAGAAGCCTATGAAGGGCTGCTCCAATCGGATAAAGTAGCTTATTGGACACAGGTGGCCTTTGACGCGGCTCGTCCGTCCCAAAAAGAGCTGACACTTGTGCATTACGTTCCTGGAGGCAGCTTGCATCCGTTCGGAGCGCTGCTTATTAGGCTTGATAACGACAAGGTTAGCGATATGCTGCGGACGATGACGCCCGGTGAAGGCGGAGAAACGTATTTAATGCAGGATAATGGGGAGCTGTACGCATCCACGAGCGGGAATGACAGGAATTCTGAATTTGTAAGCGCTTTAAACGAGGCGGTTGCTGCTGAGAGCTCGAATAAAGGTTCATTTTTGTTTCGGTTCAGCGAGAGCGGCATGACGTACGCGGTTTCCTATGGCAAGCTGTCACGAATTTCAGACAATTGGACTTATGTATCTGCTTCGCCGATTACGGGCATTACAGAGCCGGTTATGGTCGTCTCGAAAAGCATTGTTGCGGTCAGCCTTGGCGCACTGCTGCTTGCGGCCATTCTAGCGTGGCTTGCCTCGCGCAGCATATATTCCCCGGTCAATCGCCTGATGACGGTGCTGCGGGAGCGAAGCGCGCCAGCAGGCAAGCCGGATTGCGAGTTTACGTGGATCGAGCGGGAGTGGCAGCATTTGCACCGGGAAAGCGAGGAGCTGCATGCGAAGCTTTCGGAGCAGCTGCCTCATGTGAAGGAGAGCTTTCTGCATCAGCTGCTGCAAGGCTATTTGGCGGATTACTCCGAAGGGGAGCTGCTTCGCCGAATGGAGCGTTACAAATGGCAGATAGAGCCGGGCACACATTATATGGTGCTATATATGAAGCTGACCGGCATCGCTAATTTGGAGGGCAAATTCAAATACGGCGATGAGGGGCTGGCGACGTTTGCGGCGGTCAATATGATGGAGGAGCTTGCGGCCACCTATTTTGAGCAGAGCAATACGATTAACTTTCATAATTTAGCAGCGGGCTTGCTCATTATTGTGCCGGAAGGGCGCTCGTATCGCGAGGAGCTGCATGCATTCAGCGAAGCGGCGATGCAGGCGTTCAACCAAATTCTTAATATGAGGGCGACGATTGCGATTAGCCCGGATACAGCGAGCATAACAGAGATTCCGCATTTGTTTGAAGAAACGAAGCATGCGGTCAGCTTCCGCCGCTACGATCAGGAAAATCAAATCATTGATATGGAGCAGCTGGAAGAGCAGGGCAGCGCAGCAGCGGAGCCTGCCTACCCGTTTACGCTGGAGCGGGAGTTTATACAGGCGCTCCGGACGGGGCGTGAAGCGGAGGCTTACGAGCTGCTGGAGCAGTTTCTGCAAGCATTGTCCAGCGCCGAGGCGAAGGAAATGGATGTGCAGCAGGGCATGCTGCATTTGCTCGGCGCCGTCCAGCATGCGATTATGGTGTCGGGCATCGCCCCGAACCGCTTGTTCAAGGGTGCGAACCGCTACGAGCAGCTGTCGCAAATTCGCGAGCCAGAGCTGCTATTGGACTGGTTCCGCGGCATGATTGCCGCTCCGTTTCTCAGGGAGCTGGGCGAGCGGACGAATGCCCAGGTGAAGCGGCAGATCGAGCATGCGATGCTGTATTTGCAGCAGCATTATATGAGCGATATATCGCTCGACAGCTGCGCGGAGCATATCGGCATGAATCCTTTTTTCCTGAGCAAGTCGTTTAAACAGGTGACGGGAAAAAATTTCATCGATTATTTGACTGGGCTGCGCATGGACAAAGCGAAGGAGCTGCTGCGCGAGTCCGTGCTGAAAATTAATGACGTCGCTGAGCGCGTCGGCTATCAGCACAGCTATTTCAATCGCATCTTCAAAAAGCTGGAGGGCATGACGCCAAGCCGCTATCGCGAGCTGAGCCAAGCGGAGTAGCAAGGCAGGAGCTCTGCAAGAAAAGCAGCAAGAGAAGTAGCTAGGTAGCGGCCGCAATGCTAAAACTGGCATCAACTGCTGCCTATAGCTGAAACAATAAAGTTCAAGCCTTTGCAAGAAAGTGCAAGCCTTGAAAGGCCCGCTTGGGATGCCCGATCTGGACCGCTAAGTGGCGTTTATTGCAAAAGAGTCTCGGAGCAAAAAAGTGTCATTGCCCGCAAACTACCATCCTTCTAGTATAGAAAGAAGCTTAGAAGAAAGAGGTGGTAGCATGAGTGTCAAGCTCAAATGGCTAGGTAAGCAGGCGGCTGCGCCTGTCGGTTTAACATGGGGTGTTCCTTGGAAGGAAGGCGAATTGCTTCGCGGCGATTCGCTTATTCTGCATAGCGAGGCAGCAGGCATCGAAAATGCGGCAAGCGCTTCCGCACTTCCGATGCAAAGCTGGCCTACTGCCTTTTGGCCGGATGGCAGCATCAAATGGTCCGCTCATGCGGCGGTCGGCTCCGGCGCAGCGGGCAGCTTTCAGCTGGAGCTGGCAAAACAGGCAGCGGCACCGGTTCAGGGGATAGCTGCGGCTGCCGAAAGCGAGCAGCCGATCCTAAAGGTTGTAACAACCGACGAGTCGATCATTGTAGATACAGGAGTTATCGTTTGTACGCTCGCACGAAGCGGCAGAGGAATCATCCGCAGCATTAAGCGTGGGGAGCAGGAGCTGTGCAGCGGCGGTGATTTGGTGTGCTTGAAGGAAAGCCGCAATCAGCTGCAAGGCGCATTAACGCTGCGCGAGGAGCCGTTTCACGGCTATGTTCATACGGCCACCGTTGAGCAGGACGGCCCGGTCAGAGCGGTCATTAAGCTGACGGGCAAGCATCGCGCGAGCTACAATTTAAGCCAAACGGCTGACCCGAACAAGCCCGATCAGCAAAACGTAGTCAGAGTCAGTCCAAGCAGAGAATGGATACCGTTTACGCTGCGCTTTTATTTGTATGCGGGACTGGATGCCGTTCGCCTCGTCCATACGTTTTTCTATGACGGCAATCCGCATGCGGATTACATAAAAGGGCTGGGGCTGTCGCTCGCTGTACCGATGCGGGGGCCGCTTTACAATCGGCATGCCCGGTTGGCGGGCAATGACGGCGGTTTTTTGCGGGAATCGCCGAAATCGCTGCATACTCGGCGGACGAAAGGCAAATACCGCGAGCTGTTTGAACGGCAAGCTGCGGGGGAAGCGGTCGCTTTTGATGCGGACGAGGATGCTTATTTTCTCGGGCTGCTGGAAAATTCGGCGGTCTGGGATGATTTCAAGCTGGTGCAGCATTCAGCGGATCACTATGTGGCGACGAAACGCACGAAGGCGGAGTGCAGCTGGCTGAAGGCGGGTGAGGGAAGCCGTGCGGAAGGGCTTGCCTATATCGGAAGCGAGGGCGGCGGCCTAGCTGCAGGTATGCGGAATTTTTGGAAAAAGCATCCGGCCTCGCTGGAGCTTCGCCATACAGCTTCGACTTCGGCCGAGCTAAATGTGTGGTTCTGGTCGCCGGATGCGCCGGCGATGGATTTGCGGCATTACGATACACAAACGTATGTGGAATCGGCTTATGAGGGCTCGGAGGAGCTGCGGGCAACGCCGTACGGCATTGCCAATACGAGCGAGCTGACGCTTTGGTGCACGGCGGCAACGCCAAATGAAGAGGGGCTGGCGCATATGCTGGCGGAAATTCAGTCGCCCTCCCAGCTTGTATGCGAGCCGGAGCATTTGCATGAGGCACGTGCCTTCGGCATTTGGAGCTTGCCGGATCGCAGCACCGCTGCAAAGGCGCAGCTAGAGGAGCGGCTGGATGGCATTGTCGCCTTTTATCAGGCTGAGGTGGAGCAGCGCCGTTGGTACGGCTTTTGGGATTTTGGCGATTTCATGCACAGCTATGATCCGGTCCGTCATGTGTGGAACTATGATCTTGGCGGCTGTGCATGGCAAAATTCAGAGCTGGTGCCGAATATGTGGCTGTGGCTTATGTTCATGCGCAGCGGGCGCGAGGATATTTTCCGTTTGGCTGAGGCGATGACGCGGCATACGAGCGAGGTGGATGTGTATCATTTTGGCGAATATGCCGGGCTTGGCTCGCGGCATAACGTGGTTCATTGGGGCTGCGGCTGCAAGGAGGCGCGCATTGCGATGGCGGGGCTGCACCGCTATTACTATTATTTGACCGCCGATGAGCGCATTGGCGATATGCTTGATGAGGTAAAGGACGCCGATTTCAGCACGGTGGTGCTGGACCCGATGCGCGCATATTTTCCAAAAGACGAGCATCCGGCCCATATTCGTGTCGGGCCGGATTGGGCCGCGTTCAGTTCAAACTGGATGACGCGCTGGGAGCGCTTCGAGGATACGTTGTACCGGGATAAAATAGTAACCGGCATTAACAGCGTCAAGCAGGCGAAATATCGGCTCATCTCCGGGCCAACATATGGCTATGACCCGACGACCAATGTGCTTACGCCATTTGGCGAGGACAATTATGGCCGCCATTTGGCCATATGCATGGGTGCGCCGCAGGTATGGTTTGAGCTGGCGATGATGCTGAAGGACCCGGAATGGGAAGATATGATGGGTGAGTTAGGCGTTTATTACAACTGGACGCAGGAGCAAAAGGATGAGCTGACGGGCGGGGAAATCAGCGACAGCCGTTTTGAGCATCCGGTCCTCAGCATTGCGATTACCGCTTACGGCGCTTTCCGCCGCCAAGATGCGGCAACGGCAGCCTTTGCCTGGAAAACGCTGCTGGGCAATGCTTTTGCCCGCACGGACTTGCTGGGCGAGGCTGCCCTTGTCCAAAACATCCGCAGTATGAAGGAAATCGATTGGATCAATACGAATGAGGCGTCGCAGTGGTCGCTGAATACGATCATTAGCCTGGAGCTGATCCCAGAGGCGCTGCCTGCTATGGAGTTGGCGCCTCCAGGGACAGGCGGCGATGGCCAGGCCGATCAGATCGGTGCAGCGGCAGAAGCGCAGGAGCAGAAGGAGTTGAGCGGGCGATGATACCAGCTCACTGGAAGCTGATCTATGACAATCCGCTGAGCTGTGCGGAGGATATGAACGGTTTCCGCGCGGAGGGGGATGCTGTCCTCTCCTTTCCGCAGCAGCGGCTGCGTCTAGCCAGTGCCCGGGATGCGGCAGAAGGCCAGCAGGCGAACTTTGTATTATGGTGCCCGCATCATTTTCCGGCGGATGTGGCGATTGCTTGGGATTTTCGCCCGATTGCGGAGCCGGGGCTGGCGATCTTGTTTTTTGCAGCGGAGGGGCGCAGCGGGGAGGATTTGTTCGATTGTGCGCTTGCTGCGCGAAACGGCCCCTATGAGCAATATCATCACGGCGATATAAATGCGCTGCATTTGGCTTATTTTCGCAGACGCTGGCCGGAGGAACGGCAGTTCCATACTTGCAATTTGCGCAAAAGCTACGGCTTTCATCTCGTGGCGCAAGGCGCCGATCCGCTGCCGGGGACGGCAGACTGCGCAGAAAGCTATCGCATGCTGCTTGTGAAGCGGGGCGGGAGCATTTATTTTTCTATGAATGAGCTGCCTATTCTGGAATGGAAGGATGACGGCGTAGCTTATGGCCCGCTGCTCGGAGCTGGCAAAATCGGATTTCGGCAAATGGCGCCGCTCGTTGCGGAATATACCAATTTGAAAGTATATGGGGAGGAATGAAGATGCCGTCTATACTGCTTTGTTTTCCACAGGGCAAGCATAAAGCATTGACAATGAGCTATGACGATGGGGTGAGCGCAGATAAGCGCCTCGTAAATATTTTTAACCAGCATGGCATTAAAGGCACGTTTCATATCAATGGCGGGCTGTTCGGCACGGGGCGCAGGCTGACGGAGCAGGAGGCGGTAAAGCTTTACGACGGGCACGAGGTTTCCGCTCATACGCTGACCCATCCGACGATTGCACGATGCCCGGCTGAGCAGATTGTGCATGAGGTGATGGAGGACCGCAAACGGCTGGAGCAATTGTTCGGGTATGCCGTTAGAGGGATGTCTTATCCGAATGGTTCGTTCAGTCCAGCGATTAAGACGATGCTGCCCTCGCTGGGCATTGAATATGCGCGGGTTGTACAGACGACAGGAGGCTTTGGCCTGCCAGACGATTGGCATGAATGGAAGGCGACCTGCCACCATAATGATCGTCTGATGGAGCATGCGGAGACGTTTGCGGGACTGCACAAAACGCAATATTTGTATCTCATGTACGTATGGGGCCACAGCTACGAGTTTGATGACCAAGGCAATTGGGAGCTGATGGAGCAGTTTTGCGAGTACATCGGGGGCCGGGATGATATTTGGTACGCAACGAATAAGGAGATTGTTGATTATATAAAAGCGTATGAGCGGCTGCAATTTTCAGCTGCTTTAACGTTTGTGGAAAATCCGAATGCGCAAAGCATCTGGCTTAGCGTAGATGGCGTAAAGCTCGAAGTTGCAGGCGGCAGCCGCGTATCCCTTATAGGAAGCAAGGAGGAATAACGATTATGTCAGGAACGGAATCGGTATATACGCTCGGAAGCATCGACATTAGGGAGGCAGGGCCGCGCTGCAAAATGCTGATCGGCGATTTGGATGGTGATGGCCGCATGGAACTGCTGCTCGTACAGCCGGACAATCGGCAGGATGTTCGCTATATTCCCCATCAGGTACGGTGCCTGACCGCCTATGATTTGCAGGGCAGGCTGCTGTGGCAGCATGGCAAGCCAGATCCAGAGGCAGGCAAACAAGGCTCGGATTATCCCGTGCAAATTTATGATTTGGATGGGGACGGCAGGCTGGAGGTGCTATGCATTATGGAGGACCGTTTTTTGCTGCTGGATGGCGCGACTGGGACGGTTAAGGAAAGCTATGACCTGCCGGATCCTCATGCCCATGACTGCATCATCATTGCGAACTTATCAGGCGGCGAGCACGCCTCCGACATTATTTTGAAAGACCGCTACCATAAGCTGTGGGCGCTTAATCGGCATTTTGAGCTGTTGTGGACGCATGAGGGCAACCCGGGGCATTATCCATGGGTGTACGATTTGGATGGCGACGGCAAGGATGAGGTAATGGCGGGCTATGATTTGCTGGATGCGGCGGGCAAGCTCCGCTGGAGCTGTACGGATCTGGATGACCATGCCGACTGCATCTGGGTTGGCGATGTGAATGGCGACGGAGAGCCGGAGCTCGTCATTGGCGGCAGCGTTACGGTCATGTACAGCCGCAGCGGCGAGGAGTTATGGCGTTATGAAGGCTCCATTGAATCGCAGCACATCGCACTAGGACGTTTTCGCAGCGACTCGCCTGGTCTGCAAGTGGCCGGGCTCGACCGGCTCGTACGCGAGGATGATGGCAAAGGCCTGAAAGGGAAAGACGCGCTGTTCTTGCTTGATGCCACAGGACAAGAGCTGTGGAAGGAGGACCGCAGTACGGCTGGCTGGCTGACGATCATTGAGACGGTGAGCGTCTGGCGCGAGCAGGCGCCTGACTATATTCTTGGCTACCGCCGTGGGGGTGGCGTATTTCCTGCCCTGTATGACGGTTATGGAGAAGTCGTTGCAGAGTTTCCTATGGAAGGCTACGCGGTACATGCGGATTTGCTAGGAAGCGGGACGGAGCAGGTTGTTATTTATAACGATGAGCTGGCGACGATCTATGCAAGCAAGCCGAAGGAGCTTGAGCCGGCACCGGGGCAGGGCGGAGCGCTTGCACAGCCTAAGCGGCTGTACAGCTCGACGCTGTATCCCGGCGGAGAGGTTCCTATTCAATCCTAACCATTATTCTTTTTCTTTGGATCAGGCTTTACTCCAGATTTTACTGCACGTTTAGAGAGAAGGAGCTTCTACTACTTAGAAGTTCCTTCTTTTTAATCCTTTAATCCTTTTCCATTCAAAATTTGCTGCATATATTTTTCAACCCGTGATTGCCGTGTTTTGGATTGTTTAGGTTCAGAAAAATAAAAAATGTAAGCTCTTTGCCGTCCGGGTGTCAATGCTTCAAAAGCCGTCTTCAAGGCAGGAATTTCATCGAGTTTATTTTGAAGTTCTTCAGGAATGGTGTATTCTGTATTCTTTTTAAATTCCACTTCCAGACCGGCCTTTTCAACTTCAATAGCTTCATAAATATAGGCTTTCAAAGTCGTTTCCATTTCAACGATCTGTTGAACATTGGTAAACCTAATTTGGCGCGCCGCCTGTACATTTTCCGTTTGTTGAATTAGAATGCCATGGGTATCGCGCAACAAGGCGCCTTTGTGAAACAGTAGCGCACAATATTCTTTAAATCCGTGTATTAAAACGATGTTTTTATTTTCAAGCGTGTAACAAGGATGCATCCACTTAAAATCTTCGGTCAGCTCACAGTCAAGAACGATCGTTCGCAGCTTCTCATATTCTTCCTTCCACATTTTAGCTTTGCTCAAAAATGCTTCAACCTGAGCATTCATTGCACTTTCTGTCATCAAGGCACACTCTTTTCTTCGCTTATTTCGTCTTTGCATCACATAGGTTCAATTGTAATGATTTTTTATGGATTGTACAGTTGCACACAAAAAGACACATTAGCGAAAGGATTAACCTTCCGCTAATGCGTCTTTATTAATTACCGTTATGATCCAAAAGGGACGGCTGCTAAAGCGACTGCTTCATAGCCGCAGAGGCGGGAGCTATGGTGACGCGGTTTTTACCGCTTTTTTTGGATGTATACATCGCTTCATCAGCGGCTTTCACCAGCTCCTGAATGTCTGCGTTTTTCTTCGCGATGCATACGCCGACGCTGATCGTCACGATCGTCTCCAGCTCTACGCGCTTGCGGATCGATTCAGCTACCCGCTCCGGCTTCACCTTGTCGAGGGTAATGCAGGTGAGCAGCTCTTCGCCGCCATATCTTCCGGCCGTTCCAATTCCCGCCGATTCCTCTTTCAAAATTTCCGACACCTGCTTCAGCACAATATCCGCCTTATGATGGCCTTGCGTATCATTAAGCTGCTTGAAGTTGTCAATGTCGCAGAAAATAACGGCCACGCCTTTGCCGCGCTTCATCAGCTGGCCCGCCTTCATATTGAAAGTGCGGCGATTATACAGCCCCGTCAAACCATCGGTAATCGACGATTGATAGGTTGCAATAAGACGCTCAATAACCCAATCAAACAACAGCAGAAACAGCTGGACAAAATAGACGACCGACAGCAAATAGGTGAAAATTTGCATCCCTGGCATCGTGCCGTGAAAAGCGTACGCATCAGCCAAATGAGCGAGCTCATAGACGAAATAGGTGACGAGGCTGGCGAAATATTTCGTATTCATATCGATACCCTTCGTATCGAGCAAAACCAGAAACGTAACGATCAGGGCGTAAAAATCAAGGCCGATAAAGTTGCCTGCTCTGCCTGAGGCAGCCTCTGCTCCAGTGAAGGACATATACGTAATGTGCAGCCCAGCGATCACAAAAGTGAGAACGAGCATGACGACAAAAGGCGTCACTTTCAGGCGGGTTCCCCGATGAGTATATAATTTCATGAAAACAAGGTTTATAATGATAAAAGAAATGATTTGCAATGTTGTAGCCAGCAGATGAATCCACGGCGGAATAGCGGTGCCTGCATAAGCAAGCATGGCCAGCAGCGCCTGATGAATCATGAAGAAGGGCAGCGTTGCATTGAGCAGCCCATACGTTCGATTGTTCTTGTAGCTGGCGCTAAGGCGCACAGACATGAATAACATAAGAATAAGGATGAGAATAACGCATGAAGATGCGAGCAGTTGACCATTAGGTCCTGCTAACCAGGAAAGGATTGTCATTGTAAGACCACCATATGCTCAAAATATAAAAATTAAAAAAATAATTGCGCTTGTCAACATTCGTCTTGTTTACAGAAACATATGTTCTACTATATCATGTTTGATGGCAGATGAACAACGCCAATATAAGTAGTATCGGCATCGTTGCCCAAAATGTGTAATCCGTTGCAAGCAATCGAATACGGGTAATTGAGGCTTTGAGCGCAAATTTGGAGGAGATTGAAGTTATGAACATCTTACAAGCTTTATTTTTCCCGCCGGAGCAGCCGGGTGGTGTTTCTTCCATGATTCCCTATATTCAGGACCGCTTTCAGCAAATGGGATGGGAAATGGAGCTATTCTCGATTCCGAAGCGAGTAAGAGGAAAAGGGCAGGAGGAAGTGGTATTCGAAACATTCGATTACCACGCTTTTGAAGGGGATCCGCTTGTCGATAAATATATTCAAACGTACCGCGATTACGTCTGGTGGACGAAGCTGCGGCTGAAGAAGTCCTATGATATTATTCATGCGCATCATCCGATTGCGGCGCTGGTTATGAAGCAGCTTTATCCAGACACGCCCGTCATGATGACGATTCACTCCAGCTATGAACGCGAGCTAATATTGAATGGCAAAATCGAAGAGAATGGCAAGGTGCATCAATTTTTGACCGCTATTTACGGCGAGCTGGAAGCGCGTGTTGACAAGCTGCTGACGGTGTCGGAATCATTCCGCACGTATATTTCTCCTTATGTGTTGGACGCAGCAGCGATTAAGGTCATTCCGAACGGATTTGATGAGAAGCGCTTTAAGCCGATTGCCCATGAAAATGAAGTTCCACAGCTCATTACCGTATGCCGCCTAGTACCGGCCAAAGGCATTGACATTCTTCTTCATGGCTGTGCCGAGCTGAAGCGCAGGGGTCATCCCTTCGTCCTGCATATTATTGGAGATGGGCCGATTCGCCTTGAGCTGGAGCAGCTTGCAGTCGAGCTGGATTTATATGACGATATTATTTTTTACGGTTACATGCTGCATCCCGAGGAATTTATGCCGTTTTTTGATATTTTCGTGCTGCCTTCGCGTGCGGAGGCGTTCGGTTCCGTATTTGCCGAGGCCGCGCTCTGCTGGTTGGCGCTTGTCGGAACGAATGTCGGGGGCATTTCGGAGCAAATTGATGATGGCGTCAATGGATTGCTCGTACCGCCAGAGGACCCGATTGCACTTGCTGAGGCGCTGGAGAAGCTGGTTACGGATTCCTCTTATCGCTACAACTTGGCGCGTTCAGGCTGGGATAAAGCAAAGCAGGTTTATTCGCTGACGCGGGTTATTGCACAGTTGAAAAAAGTGTACGTCAATACGCTGCGTCAAGCGGAATAATCAAATGCTGTCATTTCGGAGTGGGCTGGAGCAGAAGGCCAAGGGCAGAAGCTGCCTAAGCCTCGCTCCGGTCCATTCGCTTGCGGATAATTAAATACAGCCAGCCGAGACTGATCAGCCCGAATATCGGGTAAAGAGTGGATAGAAGCGGCCCGAATCCGATCTGGCTTGCCATATAGCAGAACAGCAGGATGATCGTTGTAATAATGGAACGTGACCATTTCAGCCGCTCTTGCAGCTGGAGGGTAAGGCCGTAAATGTCGGCGATCAGGGTGGTGAAAATTTCGGCGAAAATCAGGAATACATAAATAAATTGCACGCTTTGCCCAAGCTGCTTGGCGATGCCTCCCATTGGAATGGCATATTGCTGAATGCCAGGCATATGTACGGACAAGGCAATATGGCCGGCAAGAAGCATGAAGCCAATGCCAATGCCGCCGAGCCAAGAGCCGATGATGATCACTTTACGGTCGCGGATTTCGGCTCCGAGCGGGACAAGTACCGCTTGGGACATCGACAGGTTGAAGGCGGCATACAGGAAAGGCGCAGCCCATGCTGCCCAGATCGAATGATCGCTGGCAAGCGAGATAAAGCGCCCGGCGCCTGGCGTATTGAATGTATCAATAATAATGAGGACGGTAAACAGCAGCATGACGGGAACGACGATCGCATTGACCATCAAAATCGACTTCATCCCTTTGCGCAGCAGGAAATAACAGCCGACAATCGTAATGAGCAGGCCGGTTTGATAAGAGATATTCCAGTTTTCATAAAAAATCGTTCCGGCTCCAGCTAGCATAACGGCGGTAACCCCGAGCAAAATAACGAACATAAAGTGGCTGATCCAACGGCCATATTGCTCGCCAAACAGCGCTTTATTCAGATCTTCATACGATTTGGCGCGAATATCGCTGGCAATCAGCATCATTTTGGTACCTAGCCATATGAAGAGGAAGGTCGCTAAAGCGATCGTCAGCGTCCCCCAATAGCCGAAACGGGTGAAAAATTGTAAAATTTCCTGCCCTGTCGCAAAGCCGGCTCCCACAACAGTACCCATATAGGTAGATGCAATTTGCAGCACCTTACCTGTTCGTTTCATTATCATGATTTGCCCTTCCCCCGTTTCCGAACTCTTCTGCACATGCTTTATAGAAGGTATGTCCAAAACGGGACGGGCATGACTGCAAGTTCATCTGACTAAAGGCAGGTTGGCATAAAGGCTATGACTATGATTATTTCCATTATCGTATTTATTATCACGCTGGCGCTTATACTGGTGAAGCCAAAAGGCATGAATGAAGCTTTAATTGCGCTTGCCGGAGCTATTATTTTATTTGTTTTACAGCTGCTAAAGCTGGAGGATGTCGTATACATCTGGGGATTTGTGTGGAATGCGACGTTTTCATTGATTGGCATTATGATTTTTACGTCTTTGCTGGATCAAAATGGCTTTTTCCGCTGGGCGGCGCTGCATATTGTCCATCGCTTTAACCGACTGCCGCTGCTGCTGTTTACAATGCTGTCGCTGCTCGCTGCGGGAATTACGATTTTTTTCAACAACGATGGAACGATTTTGATTATGGTGCCAATTGTGCTCGAAGTAACCGCGCTGCTGAAGCTGTCCCGTAAAGCAAGGCTCGCCTACTTGCTCGGAATCGGGCTGATGGCAGATACAGCAAGCGCTCCCTTGATGATGAGCAACTTGACGAATATATTGACGGCCGATTTTTTTCATATTCCTTTTGATCAATATGCCTCGCAAATGCTGCTGCCTGGACTTGCGGCAATTAGCGCGACCATTGCAGTTACTTTAACTTATTTTGGCCGGATCATTAAAAATGACAAGAGCAGGGGCGACATGCCAAAGGTATTTCCGAAGCCTGCAACCGTGCTGGGCCATGTTACGCTGTTCAGGCTTTCCTGGGTCATTATCATCATCATGATGGCCGGTTATTTGATGTCGGAGCATTTCGGGCTTCCAGCTTGTGTGATTGCGCTTGGTTGTGCGGGGCTCCATTGGGTGGCGTCGGCTATTTTTAAACAAGTGGATGCCAAACAGACGGTGCTGCGGGCACCGTGGCTCATTATCGTATTTGCGCTGGCGATGAATTTGGTTGTGTACAGTTTGCATGTGCATGGGGCTGTTGCGTGGTTTCCGGACTTGATTGCTGCGGCTTCCAGCGGCTCGCCAATGGCTGGCATATTTGGTTCGGGATTGTTGTTTGCGCTGCTGGCGGCAGCTATTAACAACCTGCCCGCGGTTCTCATTTCGTCGCTTGCGATTACTCAGGTGAATGGGGCAGATTATTTGCCTTACGCCAGCCTGCTAGGAACGGCGATTGGGGCGAAGCTTACGCCCATCGGTTCGCTTGCTACGCTGCTGTGGCTGCAACTGCTGAGTCAGGGCGGCGTAAAGGTTTCATGGCGGGAGTATACGAAATATGGGCTGCTGTTTACGTTTCCGATTTTGCTCGTTGCTTTACTCATGCTGTGGTTGACCGGGGATTACTAAAGCTAGCTGCGGGCAAGCAGCTTGATGGACACGATCTCGCTTAAATCGGGATCAAGATCGAGCTTGAGCAGCGTCTTTGTTCCCTCGTATGCGATAATAAAGCCGCTTTGTGACGTAGGTTTGCCAAGCGCCTTAACGGCAGTTTTGGAATGGTCGCCGATTTTAACGCCGCTAAGTCCGGTTTTTACTTTTTTATCATACACTTCGATGTATTGAATCGTATTTTTGTCGCTCAGGCCAATAGCGAAGCCATCATATTCGTGGACTTCAATTTTAACCTGATTTTCTTCCTCCAGCGTGTAGGAATCGAGAGCAGTGCCAAAAAGCTTCGTCATGGCTGCTTTGGAATCGCCGATTGCAAGGCCGAGAAGTGCCGGCTTGGCGGCATTCCATTTTCCTTCTTCCGTTGTTTTGGCTGGTGTTGTTTTATTGCTCGACAAGCCGTTTGCAGCATTCACTTCGGTACTGGCGTCTACATGATCTTCAATCGCCTGATTTTGCACAGGGCTTTGCTGTTGCTCCAGAACGTTTTCCAAATAGGTTTTTTGCGGGCTGTCCGACTGAGTGAGCAGCTGGTCTGCTGTCAAGGGAGTACTTGCGCTTTGAGCCGTTTCATTTGGCCCGGCCATGCTTTGACAGCCAGCTGTTGCAACGGCAATGGTTATAACTGCGGCATGTTTTGCAAATCGATAAGGTGATTTCTTCATGTTCGTCACTTTGCAGCGCTCCTCGCTTGTCATCATTGTGATGATGCTTTTATTCTACTATAAGGTAAAACGGATGATATTGGGAAAAAGTTTCTGTTAAAGGGCAAAAAAGTTGGGGAAACGACCCATTAATTCCTATGGGCGGAAACGAGGAGGCAAGTTATGCGTTTCTTATTGCGCTGCTGGCTATACCTATGGTAAGTTATCCAAAAGGAATTTTTGGTGGGGGGAATGGCATACGATGGATATTTTAAAACAACGAATTTTGGAACAGGCTTCGGTACTGTCAACGGATGTGCTTAGGCTGGATTCTATTATCAACCACCAGGTCGATCCTGCATTAACGATGGAAATGGGCCATGAGTTTGCAAACCGCTTCGCTGGGGAGCAAATTACGAAGGTCATCACAATAGAGTCTTCAGGCATCCCGTCTGCTTTTGCAGCTGCTTATGTGCTTGGTGTACCGCTTGTTTTTGCAAGACGCAAAAAGACGCTAATCGCAGATAATGACGCTTATTGTGAGCGTGTCCCTTCGTTTACGAAAGGGATGGTTACCGATATTATGGTATCCAAGCAATATTTGACAAGCGAAGACCGGGTGCTGTTTATTGATGATATTATTGCCAATGGCGATGCAGCACGAGGACTTCTCAAAATTATTGAGCGCTCTGGCGCAAAGCTTGTGGGCATGGGTGTTGTCGTGGAAAAATCGTTTCAGGCAGGCTCGCGCACGCTGCGTGAGCAAGGGGTTCGCGTGGAATCGCTCGTTAGCATCTCGTCGCTTGAAGGCGGCCAAATTACATTTGAGTAAGATGTTCCAGAACAATTGCTCTTTCCCCGCAAGTGAAATTGGCTTATAATAAAACGTAAGTGATCGAGGGGAGGCAGAAATAATGGGAAATTGGTCAGCAGAATTCATGGATGTCAAATTATCCGATGCGAAAAATCATTTTGAGCGTGCATTAGATTGCAAACATACGGAATTTGATGATTTGTACCCTTATATGATTGAGCATCCGCAATTTTTCTGGTACAAAAGATATGTAGCATGGTCAGAGCTGCTTACGATCGTGAAGCTGTTTGAAGAGCTGGATCTGGAATGGCGTGAGCCGTTTAGCGAGCGTCAAGCCGAGTACATTGGTAAGCGTGTCATGTCCTCGCGCGTATTGGATGAGTGGTATGAAACGAATGATTCCAAGGAACATGTTGGCTAAGGCATACGCAGATCAATAGCATATATCAGCCTCAATAAACGGTTCTACAGTTTATTGAGGTTTTTTTTCACCATATACGGGAGTGCGGCTTGAGGGGAGGAGTGTTCGTGCATGGTTAGTGAGGAATTGCTGGATCAGTTCCGAATAAGCGGCGAGAAAGTGCGCGTTGTCCGCGACGGGCTGGAGATGAATGACGTCATTGGCATCGTCGTAGCTTGGGATGATGCTTCCGTCGTCATTCGCAGAGCAAACAGGCGGGTCGTCAAGCTGAGCAGGACGTATTTGTATGAACCGGCCTCTCAGGAACGTGGCAGCATTTTGGAAGGGGAAGTATGACGGATGGAGCTTTTGAAGCAGAAGATTAGAGAAGAGGGCATCGTGCTAGGCGAGCAGGTGCTTAAAGTAGATTCGTTTTTGAATCACCAGATTGATCCGAAATTGATGTTTGCCATTGGGGAGCATCTTGCAGAGCTGTTTGCTGCTGCGGGTGTGACGAAGGTGTTAACGATTGAATCATCAGGAATTGCGCCTGCCGTCATGGCGGCAATGAAGCTGGACGTTCCGCTGATTTTTGCCCGGAAACGCAAGTCATTGACGCTTCAAGATGATTTATACACGCATAAGGTATATTCCTTTACGAAGCAGGAGGAGAGCGAGGTTAGCGTTGCCCGCAAGTTTGTACAGGCGGACGATGTGTTTCTCGTCATCGATGATTTCCTGGCAAATGGGGAGGCGGCACTTGGCATGGCGCGCATCGTAGAGCAAGCTGGAGCCAAAGTTGCAGGAATCGGCATCGTCATTGAAAAGTCTTTCCAGCCGGGCAGAGAACGATTGCTTGAGCTGGGATACCGAGTGGAGTCGCTGGCAAGAATTGCTTCACTTTCGAATGGACAGGTTGCATTTGTCGAATAGAAAGCAGGGTGGTCATCGTGACTAGCAATCGGTTTGCAGTAGCCATACACATCATGAGCCTGCTGGATTTGGATAAGGACGAGCGTTTGACGTCCGACCATATTGCAGGCAGTGTGAATACAAACCCGGTTGTCATTCGCCGCATCATCGGCATGCTGGCGAAAGCGGGTCTTGTACAGACTAGTCCGGGAGTGGCTGGAGCGAGCATTACCCGTCCGCTGGACGAAATTTCGCTGCTCGATATTTATCGGGCAGTTCAATCGCAGACGCAGGAGGAATTGTTTGCGATTCATGACAAGCCGAATCCGGCTTGTCCGACTGGACGAAACATCCAGTCGTCGCTCGAAGAGGTGTTTGCTGAAGCGCAGCAGGCGATGGAGGATAAGCTTGCATCCATACGGCTGTCGCAGGTAACACAGAGTATTGCGAGTAAAATTTAACAAACAAGAAGAGCTGGGCCTTCATAGGCCCAGCTCTTCTTGTTTGTATTTGCTTCAGCTCAAGGGAGCAAAGGAGCATGGCGATTAACGGTTGCCGCCAGTGCGGTTGCCGCCAGTGCGGTTGCCGCCAGTGCGGTTGCCGCCAGTGCGGTTGCCGCCAGTGCGGTTGCCGCCAGTGCGGTTGCCGCCAGTGCGGTTGCCGCCAGTACGGTTGCCGCCAGTGCGGTTGCCGCCAGTACGGTTGCCGCCAGTGCGGTTGCCGCCAGTACGGTTGCCGCCAGTACGGTTGCCGCCAGTGCGGTTGCCGCCAGTACGGTTGCCGCCAGTACGGTTGCCGCCAGTACGGTTACCTTCAGAACGGTGTGAACTTTCGATGTTAGGCATATGCATTCCCCTTTCCACTTCATAAGATAATATATGAAGCGAACCTAGTGTTTGTAACGAGACAATTGATTGTTTTATAGATTAATAGGCTCATAAAGGAATAGAGGGGAAAGCTGGCGAAAATAGGCTGGTAAAATAATGGAATCGCCGTTATACTATAAAAAATTTATTTCCTTATCCTTCAGGAGGTGCTGTATGAAATGAGCGAAAATCCAATTTTAATTTCTTTCCCTGAATCGTTTGAAACCGAGCACTTGCTCATTCGGGCTCCGCAGTGGGGGGACGGTGTTTTTAGCAATGAGGCGATTGTTGAAAGCCTGGAGCAGTTGAAGCCGTGGATGCCATTTGTGCAAACCATGCCTACTGTAGAGCAATCGGAAGCTTATGTAAGGAAGGCTCGGTTGAATTTTTTGGAGCGTACCGATTTGCCCCTGCATTTGTTTGATAAGCAGACGGGTGAATTTGTCGGCAGCAGCGGATTGCACCGATTTGACTGGGATGTGCGGAGGTTTGAAATCGGCTATTGGCTGAGAACGTCGCGTTCCGGCCAAGGTTTGATGACGGAGGCGGTAAATGGAATTACCACCTTTGCCATTCAGGAGCTGAATGCCAGCCGAATCGAAATTCGCTGTAATGAGATGAACCACGCCAGTGCGCGGGTAGCGGAGCGGGCCGGTTTTACGCTGGAGGGCATTTTGCGAAAGTCCGCCCGTGAGCAGACAGGCGAGCTTGCTAATACTTGTGTTTATGCGAAGGTGAAAGGGTATGAATTTTAATTCATCATTGCACACGGATGTGATATAACCGAAATGATAAAGAGGGGTGTTATTATGGCGAGCTATGAATATACATCCAAAAAAGAACTGTTGGAAGTTATCCACTCCAATTATGTACTGCTCGACAAGGAGTTTGATGAAATCAGCAATGATCAAAAGGATGACAGAATACCGGACGTGGATAAAACGCCTGCTGAAATAATCGCTTACCAACTGGGCTGGCTTGGTCTAGTTATGGGCTGGGATAGGGATGAGGAAGCAGGGCGCCGTGTCATTATGCCAACTCCAGATCATAAATGGAACCAGCTCGGTAACCTGTACCAATCTTTTTACGAGAGGTACGGTGCATATTCCCTATCTGAGCTTAGAGACTTATTTCGGAAAGAGGAGCAGCGCTGGCTGGAATGGATTGACACATTAACCGAGGACGAGCTTTTTATACAAGGCGCTCGCCACTGGACGGGTAGTAAGGAAAACTGGCCGATGGCCCGGTGGATTCATATTAATTCGGCGGCTCCATTTAAATCATTCCGTGCGAAAATAAGGAAATGGAAAAAATATAATATAAAGCATAAATCATTAACTCCATAGTAAATGATACATATGGAAGCCATTAAATAAGCCGGATCAACGGCATAGCTTATTTAATGGCTTCCAACTGACCAGCTCCTATTTTTTGAAAACATCCAGATGTTCAAGGGATTTTCATCAGTGTATCGAGATGCTGGATAACGATGCTTTTCATCCTTTCCTTGCTGAATCGCTGTGGATAGGTGACGCCATGCACGACAAGTCCGTCCACTAGGGCATGAAGCCTTGCCGTTTCGTATTCGGCATCTATATTTGCTATCGTTACGCCTTGCTGGATAAGACGCTCTAACGACCTTCTTAGGCCGTTGTATATTTCCTCATAGGTGCTGAGGCTTATCGCTCGTATCGCTTCGCTTACGGACGCTCTTCCTGCGAAGGCGAGCCAAATTTGCGCTTCTTGCATACTCACTTCCTCCAGTGGCATCAGCTCCCAGATGATCAGCTCCATATCGTGGCGGACCATTCCGGTAAAGGGCAGCGCTTGTATACGCTCATTGACACGCTGTGAAACAAGCTGCATGGAAAAGACCAGCAGCTCGTCCTGCGAAACAAAATAATGTCTAATGGATCCGAGCGACATGGCCATCTCGTCGGCAACGCGGCGCACGGAGACGCTGTCCAGCCCTTCCCTAACGATAATGCGCCATACGGCTTCGGCAATTTCTTCTTTTCGTTTATTGTGATCAACTATTTTTGGCATGAGTGTATTATAGCGCAGTTGTTTTTTTAATACAATTGAGCTATAATAACAACGGTGTTTAAATAATACATTCGTACTAAAAAAGGCGGAGGATACAATGGCCGTGTTTATTATTGGCTGTGAAATGGCTTTCTGGGTGTTTGTGCTGGCTGGTCTAATTAGCCGCTATATGCTGCGCGCCCCTAAGCTAGGAGCGTTTCTGCTGTACTGCACCCCTGTCATCGATCTGGTGCTGCTTGCCGCTACAGTTATTCACCTTCGTGGCGGGGCAGAGGCGAGCTTCGTTCACGGGCTGGCTGCCATATATATCGGCTGTTCGATCGCATATGGGCATTCGATGATCCGTTGGGCAGATGTGCAGTTTGCCCATCGCTTTGCCGGAGGCCTTGCACCACAGAAGAAAGCGAAAACGGGTGAAGAGCATGCCCGCAATGAGCGGTTAGGCTGGCTTCGCCATCTCGCTGCTTGGGCTATTGGATGTGCAGTGTTGTATGGCATGATTATAATGGTTAACGAGCCGCCCCAGACAGTGGCTTTAAGGCAAGTCATGGAGTGGTGGACATGGGTGCTCGGCATTGATTTTGTGATCAGCTTCAGCTATACGATCTGGCCAAGAAAGGCTAAAGCAGCTAATGAGAAAGCCAGTTGACTAGCAAGTAGGTTAATGGTGTACAAAAAGAACGAAGCGAAGGCGCTTCTTCCCTTTGGAAGAGCAGCTATGCTTCGTTCTTTTTGCTATATGGTTATGCAGCACGCCCTATCTCCTCAAACTAGATTGGGTATAATAGATAAGATCGATCTGCTCTGAGCGGATTGGGCACATAAAAGCCATAGTCGATTGTTAAAGTAAGGATCATTATGGATAGAAGAGGAACTCAAATAATGAATAAAACGTTATTGCTAGTTGAAGACGAAAGCTTGATTCGGGAAGTGATAGCCGATTATTTCAAGATGAGCGGCTGGCGCGTATTTGAGGCGGAAAATGGCAAGGAAGCGCTGCTTTGGCTGGGCACTGTGCAGCCCGATCTGATCATTCTCGACATTATGATGCCGCAATTGGATGGCTTCGAGGTATGCCGGCAGGTACGGAGCAGCTTGGCTATTCCGATTATTTTATTGACGGCTAAATCAAGCGATGAAGATAAAATTATGGGGTTTGAGCTAGGTGCCGACGATTATGTGACGAAGCCCTTCAGTCCTAAGGTGCTGCTGGCGCGAGCAGCCGCCTTAATGAAACGGGTGGAGGGCAGCGTCGTGCTGCAGCCGAATATATTGAAATTTGGCGATGCGATGCTTAATTTGACCGCTCACCGTTTGGATGTAAGCGGCGCCGAGGTGGTGCTCGCGCCTAAAGAATACGATTTGTTATTGTTTTTAATTAAAAATAAAGGGATTGTTTTGCGCAGAGACGTCATTTTGAACCAAATTTGGGGGATGGATTTTGAAGGGGATTCCCGTGTCGTTGATTCCCATATTAAGAAGCTCCGGAGCAAGCTCGGCTTTGAGGCCCGGCATATTCGCACCGTTATTGGTACGGGTTATAAATTTGAGGAGGAGCCATGAAGAAGCGGGGAGTTACTTTTAAGCTGTTCATTATGACCGTTGTCTTTTTTCTTTGTTTTTACGGCATGGTCATCCTCTGTCAGCTGCTGCTGTTTGATCAATTTTATGAAAATCAGAAAATAAGCGGCAATGAAAAGCAGCTGGCGAAATTTGCCCAAAACTATGCCCAGACCGGCTGGAGCTCCAGCAAAACGTCTAATGAAGCTGCCCGTTTTATGCTTCAAAATAAAATCCAGCTCGCCATTTTAACGCTGGACGGCAAAGTGAGAATGGATGATCCTTATCACATTACATTAAAAACGGATGATCAAAGCTTGTATGTTGTTCCCTTGTCCTTGTTCTTGAATAGCTACGAAACGGAATTCCGGGCAGCCGGCATTCAGTCGGGGAATGTTGTAACGGTGGAAGGGGAGATGGAGCCTGGGGCAGAATCGATGAATCAGGTGCTTTATCCGTTAAGCATTCACAAAACGGGCCGCCCAAGTGTAGGCTACACCTCCAATGTGACGATCGGAGGCGAGTATAAGAAGGTTTCCGGCATCGTCACCGAACTGATCCAACCCGTTTCGAGGACGTATACGACGCGGCAAGGCATTTTGCTGGATGCGATCAGCGAGTGGTTCCCACTCAGTCAGGAGCGGAAGGAAAAGCTCGAAAACATGGAGGTTGTAGAGGAAAAGTGGACGCAAACATGGTCAGGTGTTCGCAATTCGATCATGATTTATCCCGTTGAGCAGCAATCGGGGGAAGTGGATTTGCTGTTTTCCGTCACCTCTCTGCAGGAAATCGGCGAAACGAATGAAGCTTTGCGTTGGTTTTACGTCTATTTAGGTGTAGGTGGATTTATCCTCATCATCATTTTATCGTTCTTTTTTTCAAAAATGGTTACCCGTCCGCTCATTTCGATGAACAATGCAGCCAAAAGGATGGTGCAGCTCGATTTCAGCGTGCATGAGCCAATTCGGCAAAACGATGAGCTGGGAAGCTTATCAAGCAGCCTCCATACCCTTTCACGCAGCTTGGACACTGCACTAGGAGATCTGAAGAAGGCCAATCAGCAGCTTGTAAAAGATATTGCGGAAAAGCAAAGGATGGAACAGGCTCAGCAGGAATTTTTCGCAAATGCTTCTCATGAGCTGAAAACGCCGCTTAGTATTGTGAAAAGCTTCAGCGAAGGGCTGCAGGATGGCGTAGGAGCGGGAAAGCAGGATCACTATTTAAAGGTGATTGTAGAGGAAGCGCAGAACATGGAAATGCTTGTGGAGGACATGCTCAATTTGGCCACGCTGCAATCCGATACGTTCAAGCTGCGTAAAAGCACATTTATGCTTAGCGAGCTGCTTGAGGAAGTGACGGGAAACTATGTCCATATGCTGCAAGCTAAGCAGCTTGAGGCTACCGTCATGACGAGCAATGAGCTCCCGCTGCATGCCGACGCGAGGTGGATGAAGCATGTGCTATCAAATTTCATAGGCAATGCGATTCAGCACGCGCAGGAAAACAGCGCCATTACGATTCAGATTGAGGGCAGAGGGAGCAGGCTGATTTTCTCCATAGAAAATGTTGGCGATACGATTCCCGAGGAAAAGCTGGAGCAAATATGGCAGCGTTTTTACCGCGTCGAAAGCTCGCGCAATCGGCGAACAGGAGGCACGGGACTGGGACTCTCTATTGTGAAACGGATCTTGGAGCTCCATGAAAGTGAGTACCAGGTTGAAAATACCGAGAAGGGCGTGAAATTCACGGTCATTTTTAAAGGCTGATGCCCGCTTTGTAGTCACCCGGCAAGCTTGACTAGCTAAGCTAATAACCGCTAATATAGATAAATGAAGTCTTGTATTGAGGGGAATGACCCGCATGAAATATTCAAAAGCTACTAACTATGCTCTTCATACGATGCTGTTTCTTGTGGCGACCAGCCCGGATAAGCCAGTTGGGGTTCAGCAGTTGGCAGAGAGGCAGCAAGTATCGCCTACCTATTTGTCCAAAATATTGACCAAGCTCGTTAAAGCGGGCATGATTGAATCCGCTTCAGGCGCCAACGGAGGCTACAAGCTAAAGCGCAATTGGGAACAAATATCGTTTCTGGATATTATTCATGCCATCGAAGGCACGGCCTCCTTGTTTGATTGCTCGCTGAATCATAGTTCCACTTGTTTAATTCAACAAGTGATGGTGTCAGCTGAGGGGAAGATGGAGGAGCATCTAAGAAATCAAACGATATTTGAGCTTGCTCAAAAAATGCCGGAACATTAGCATAGACGGATGCCCATAGACTGGACGCTTGGAGTAGAAGCGTCCAGTCTATGGGTTTCTTTTTCATAACATTCGCTAGGAAAGGACGAGGGCTGATGAGAACGGATATGATGTGGATGGAGCTGGAGCTTGCCAAGCAAAGGTGGTTATTGCTTGCAACCGAGCGGGGGCTGTGCCGTGTAGTATTCCCACATGAGGAGCTGGAAGGCTGGCGCAATTGGATGAACAAAGCAGCGCCCGGCAAGGAGCCGCGGGAAGATGCAGAGGCGATTAGACGGACAGGCATTGTGGAATGGCTGGAGCGTTATTTTGCCGGGGAACGCAGCTCCTTTGCTGAAATACCGCTCGATTTAATCGGGACGGCCTTTCAACAGCAAGTATGGACCGCGCTTGGTCAGGTGCCTTATGGTGAGACTCGAACCTATGGCGATATTGCGGCTGCCATCGGACGGCCTACGGCAGTACGGGCTGTCGGTGCTGCGAATGGCGCCAACCCGATTCCGATTTTGCTGCCCTGCCACCGAATTGTTGGGGCGGACCGCAAGCTGACTGGCTTTCGCGGAGGTCTGGAGATGAAGCGCAAGCTGCTGGAGCTGGAGCGCATTGAAGGCATAGCAGACGGTGGGCATGCAAGATTTCAATTTTAGCGTGAAGCTTGGACACTCGTATTTCGTCCAAGCTTCACGCTTTTTTTGCTTAAGGTTTATTAGGTTATGCCGCTTTCAAAAGCTGTTACAAGCTTATTTCTCATGGTCCACCTGCGGGAATGCACGCAGCTTGTAAGTATCCACTAAATGATTAATTCTCTTAATAAGCTCTAAACGCACATGTTCAGGCTCCAGGCACTCGCATTTATCGCCAAAGCCAAGTAAATAACCGTATCCAAGGTCATTTTCATTGAATGGAAAGGAAACGACAAAATTATTTCCTCCATGAGGCTCGACGTTTTGCTCCCCGCAGTACTCCACCATAAAGTCGCGAAGCGACTCATCAATTAGAAGCTTAATGGTAATCGTATGTTTTTCAGCCATTTCGAATAGCTCTGGCCCAATTTCCCTAGGCACAAAGCTTTCATTAAGAGGTTTAAGAGCTGAAATGCGAGATAATTTAAATGTGCGAAAATCCTGTTTGGCCATACAATAGCCCTGTAAATACCAGTTTGAATTTTTCAGTACCAAACGGTAGGGCTCGATTTTTCTCAGCGTCCGCTTGCTGTTATGGTCAGAATATTTAAACGACAATAGCTTCTTCTCATGAATCGCATTTTTCATTTCCTCGAAATTCGGCTTTACGTTACGGTTGCCTAGCCAGGGCGTATGGTCAATAGAAATTTGACTTTCAAAATCCTTCATTTGCTCTTCGGAAACGAGCCCCTTTACTTTCGCAATCGTAGTTAAAATTTCTTCACTGGACATTGAAGCTTGAATGCTGTTAAGCCCAATTAATAAGGCCGTTATATCCGAAACGGTAAATAGCTTTTTTTCTATTTTGTAGGCTTCCATAATGCCAATACCGCCATGAACACCCGGATAAGAAATAATGGGAATGCCGGCTCTATTTATCGCTTCTATATCTCGGAAAATCGTGCGAGGAGTGACTTCAAACATTTTGGCAAGGGTAGAAGTACTGACCTTATTACGCTCAAGCAGCAGCATAACGATGGATAATAGTCGATCAATCTTCAAGGGATTCATCCTTATTTTTTATTTTTTTTTGCGAAAAAAACTATGACATACTGTTGTCATAATTCTATATGATAACTTTAATTATGTCGATGGACATAAACGAACAAATCCAAATTTATAAGGGATATGGAGGTATTAAAAGATGAAATTAATGGTAACCGGAGCAACGGGTCAGCTTGGATCATTGATCGTCGAATCATTGCTGCAGCTAGTTCCTGCAAATAGCTTGGCTGTAATCGAGAGTGACGACCCGCCAAAGCTGCTTGGCCGCCGCATGATTCCGCTCCATGAAGTGATCCGCAAGCTGATTTCCTAGATAAAGATGCTGGTATTGGGGGAATTTCAGGCAGCTTCGAGGTGCTGATGACAGCCCGTATTTTCCAGGCGATCGGAACAGGACTTCTGCTCCCGCTTATGTTCAATACGGTGCTTATTATATTTCCGCCCCATAAGCGTGGCTTTGCCATGGGACTTGTGACACTCGTATTTACGGCTGCACCTGCTGTAGGTCCAACCGTCTCCGGATTGATGATTGCCCATTTAAGCTGGCACTGGATTTTCTGGCTATCCCTCGTTCTTATGCTAATTGCATCGCTTGTTGGGTTCATATATATGCAAAATGTATCTGCCATTACCAAACCGCGCATCTTTCACTCGTATTGTTCGTCATTCGGCAATTGATGATGAAGCAGCCATTAATGAATTTAAGAGCATTCAAGCACCCGATGTTTGTTGTTTTGGCCGTCTGTTCGACCAATTCGGCCCTCGATGGCACGTGATACCGGGCATCTTTTTAGCGGCGGTTACGATTTGGTTCTTCTCGGCTGTAACGGCTGTATCCACGATTGCGTTCATTGTCATGCTGCATATTTGTCTCATGATCGGTGTTTTATTAGTGTGGATGCCAGCCCAGACGAATGGGATGAATCAGCTACCTCGCCATATGCATCCGGATGGAACAGCGATTATGAATACGCTCATCCAGATTGCAGGCGCGATTGGCATGGCTGTAGCGGTTAGCGTCATGACATCCGGTGCCAATCACTATATGCAAAATGCAGCTGGGGAAAGCGGTTCGACATTTACACCAGCCGCGCTTACGGCAGGCATTCAGGATGCCTTTGTGTTTGTCCTATTCGTTGCAGTCGCAAGGGCCATCGTTGGACTGTTTATTAAACGTGTAAAAGCTGCCTAGTTCATTCGAGATATAAATGATATAGAGACTTAATCAACGGATATCCAGCTTTAGAGAGCTATCCGTTGATTTTTTTCATGAACAGACGTGGCAGGCGGAAGACGGTTATTTGAGCTTTTTACAACCTGCTTGAGTCGTTTAGGAGGTTAGCAGATGGACCATTTTATACAGGTTAGTGGTGCGCGGGAAAATAATTTAAAAAACATTAGTATTCAAATTCCCCGTGATCAAATCGTCGTATTTACTGGAGTGAGCGGCTCTGGCAAATCCAGCTTGGCGTTTGATACCCTTTATGCGGAGGGCCAAAAACGTTATGTAGAGTCATTATCTGCGTATGCCCGGCATTTTTTGGGACAAGTCGGCAAGCCGGATGTTGACGCCATAGAAGGGCTTTCGCCAGCGATTGCCATTCAGCAAAAAACGACCTCCAACAACCCGCGTTCTACCGTCGGGACACTTACGGAAATTTATGATTATTTGCGTTTGCTGTGGGCCAGAGTCGGAACGCCGCATTGCCCCGTTTGCAACGATGAAATTAGCCGGCAATCTGTTGATGAAATCGTTGATCAAATTTATAGTTTGCCGCAAGGAACGAGGTTTGCAGTGCTTGCCCCTATCGTGCGAAAGCAAAAAGGCGAGCACCGTAAAATACTGGAGCACGCCAAGGCTAGCGGTTATGCGCGTGTCCGGGTGGACGGCTCCTTTTATCAGCTGGATGATGATATTCCATTTCATAAAAACGAGAAGCATACGGTGGAAATTGTCGTTGACCGGCTTACGGTGAAAGCAGATGATTCACAGCGGCTGACCGATTCCCTTGAAACCGCGTTTTCGCTAGCTGGGGATATCGTCCTTATTTATCAGTATGACAGCGGGGAAGAGGCTTGCTTCTCCCAGAGCTACAGCTGTCCACGCTGCGAGGTGTCATTAGCCGAGTTAACGCCACGCATGTTTTCATTCAATAACCAAGAAGGGGCATGCCGGACCTGCTCCGGGCTAGGCTTTCAAGTCAAAGCGGCCTCTTTTAAGGGAGCTGCTGGGATGCAGCAGGAGGCTGTGGATGAAACGCTTGCGCCGCCATGCCCAGATTGCCACGGAGACCGTCTTGCGCCCATGCTGCTTGCTGTCTCGGTTGGCGGTATGAATATCGCTGAATTTTGCAGGTTATCTGTTTCTGCTGCCCTTGATTTTATTGCGAATTTGAGGCTGCCTGGAACGAAGGCGGCGATTGCTGAATTGATCGTTGCGGAAATTGGTTCCCGGCTTCAGTTTATGAACAATGTAGGCTTGGAATATTTACAGCTTTCAAGGACATCTGGCACCCTTTCCGGGGGTGAGAGCCAGCGCATTAGATTAGCCTCCCAAATCGGTTCAGGCTTAACCGGCGTATTATATATTTTAGACGAGCCCTCCATTGGCCTTCATCAACGAGACAATGCGCGACTGTTGTCGGCATTAGGGGACATGCGTGAAATGGGGAATACGCTCATTGTTGTTGAGCATGATGAAGAAACGATTAGACAAGCAGATTGGATTGTAGATATTGGGCCCGGCGCTGGAAAAAATGGCGGATATGTTGTTGCGCAAGGAAAGCTCGTCGACATTGCGAAGGAACCAAGCTCGATAACCGGACAATATTTATCTCGTAAAAAACAAATTGCCGTCCCGGAATACAGGCGTAAAGGCAATGGGAAAGCTTTAACGATTATCGGTGCGGCAGAAAATAATTTGAAGAATATTGACGTTTCCATACCACTGGGCACCTTTACATGTGTGACGGGGGTTTCGGGTTCTGGAAAATCAAGCTTAATCAATGAAATCGTCTATAAAAGGCTGGCTGCGGAGCTCAACCATGCCCACATGAGTGCGGGAAATCATCAGCAAATGCAAGGAATCGATTTTTTGGATAAAATCATTCACATTGACCAAAGCCCGATAGGGCGTACCCCGCGCTCCAACCCGGCTACGTACACCGGACTTTTTGACCAAATTAGGTCGCTATACGCCCTGACGAATGAAGCGAAAGTTCGTGGCTACGGTCCGGGAAGATTTTCGTTCAATATATCGGGAGGCCGCTGTGAGGCATGTGCCGGCGACGGAATGATGAAGCTGGAGATGCATTTTCTTCCTAGCGTATTTGTAGCCTGTGATGTATGCAAAGGGAAACGCTACAATCGTGAAACGCTGGAGGTTCACTATAAAGGTAAAAGCATAGCGGAAGTGTTAGAAATGACAGCGGATGAAGCGGTCACATTTTTCGGCAACGTTCCTAAAATTCGTAAAAAGATCGAAGCGCTTTGCAAGGTTGGACTGGGGTATGTACAGCTGGGACAATCCTCCACGACGTTGTCAGGAGGGGAAGCACAGCGGGTGAAGCTTGCAGCAGAGCTGCAGAAGCCGGCTACAGGCTCAACCCTATATGTTATGGATGAACCTACGACAGGGCTGCATGTGGCGGATGTGCATCAACTGGTTCATATAGTGCATGCACTCGTCGATGGCGGGAATACGGTAGTTGTTATTGAGCACAATTTGGATTTGATTAAAAACGCAGATTATATCATCGATTTAGGCCCCGAAGGTGGTACACATGGCGGCAGTATCGTTTGCACAGGTACCCCAGAGGAGGTAGCCGATTGCGAAGCGAGCTACACCGGCCAATATTTGCGAGCTGAGCTGAAAGGAAACGAATCCAATGAATATGATGGATCAACCGGTTACCCATATTAAATTTGGTATTGGGCGTGTAGTAGGCAAGGAAGACGGGAAAATAAACGTTTTATTTTCAAATGCAATTGGGGAAAAATCATTCCAATATCCGGAAGCTTTTGCTCAATTTCTGCAAATGAACAATTCTGATCTCCAAAACTTTATTATATCGGAATATCAATCGAAGCAAGAAAAGCTGCTCAGAGAAGAGGCGGATCAATTGGCTGCTGTACTAGCTGAGCGAAAAACGCCAGAAAAATCAACAAAGTCATCGAAGAAAAAGGCAGAATCCAAAAAGAAGCAATAAAATAGGGCAGGAGGGTTATTTTTGTACCAATACAAGGAGCAGTCTTATAATGAGGTTCGGTTTGATGGACGTGATTTGCGTTATGGCGAATTATTTCGCTGTACGTTTACTAAATGCACATTTACGAATACTTCCATGGAGGAAGTAGTTACGACTAACTGTCGTTTTGTCGAATGCAGCTTTCGCGGAACATCCTTAAACGGCTCCGTTCATACGGGGACAGCATTCGAAAATTGTAATTTCAACGATGCAAACCTATTTGTTTCCATATTCAACGCTTGCAAAATGACAGGCTCCGACTTTTCGAGTGCCCAAATGGACGGAATTACGATTGCTCAAGGAGATTGGGCTTACACGAACTTAAGGCATGCCCGATTTTCAAAACAAGATTTAAGAGGCGTTCGTTTTTTGGAGGCTGACTTTACGGATGCTAATTTGGAGAAGGCGGATTTAAGAGATGCCGATCTGACCCGAATTTCTTTAAGCAAAGCTAGACTTAAAGGAGCCGATTTAAGAGGGGCCAAGCTGGATGGAATTGATTTAAAGGGCCTTGATTTGAAGGGGGTGCGTATGGATAGCGAACAGGCCGTTATTTTCTTGCGATCCTATGGAGCCATCATCAATTAATTTGAAGGAAATGGACGAGCTAGAGAAGGTGATTAACACTACTGACAACCTGTTGTCAGTAGTGTTTTTGTATAGTTAGCTTAATAAAAGGCCGAGGAGAGAGCAAATATGTTACGAAATGAAGCGTATGATGCGAAAGCCGTAATGAGGAAGTTAGAGCAATTGGCGCAAAGGGGACACACTCAGCAGCCGGCGCAGCTTGCATTGTCCATGGAGCAAAATAGTTTAGCCGCAGTAGCAAGCGATTCGCTAGAGCAGCGCCGCTATTGGATAGGCGTCGTCTCGGAAGCGCATGTGCGGAACGGTGTGGAGGAGGGCGTTGCCCAGCTTTGCAACGGCAAGGAAGCTGCGCTGAAGCGGATGCGGGCGGGAGATTGGCTCATTTATTATTCGCCGCGTACGGAGATGAACGGAGGAGAATCGCTGCAGGCGTTTACCGCCATTGGGCAGATGATGGATGACCGGATTTATCCGCATCAAATGACGGAATCGTTTATTCCCTTTCGGCGGGCCGTTCGCTTTCTGCCTTGCCGGACCGTGAAAATCGCGGGTCTGTTGGACGACTTGACGTTTACGAGTGGCAAACGCAACTGGGGCTATTGCTTCCGCTTCGGACAAATTAAAATTAGCGAGGCGGATTTTTTGACAATTGCCATAAAAATGCTAGGGGAAAGTATAGAGGAAGAGCTACATGCTTTATAGGTGTATAGCGAATGTCATATAACGCCATGTTTAGACACTCTTCTACATCTAGCGACAATTTTTTACAAGGATATTATTGACAAATTAACAGGGTCTAAGTATAATTCGAAAGGTAATTATGATACAAAAATTACAACTATTTGAAAATTAGGAGGATGATTTGTTCCATGAAAAAAAGTACGGTATCCGTAGCTCTAGCTTTTACTATGCTGCTCTCGGCTCCAGCAGTGCTGCTGCAGCCAGCTGCAACCGTTATGGCGGCAGATGCGTCGGGTACGACAGCAAGCATCTCGAATGTGCTGAAGAACCAGCAAAGTGACGGAGGGTGGAGAAAAGATTACGGACAGAGCAGCGGCGAATGGGCTAAATCTACGATTGATAATAAGGCAACTTATTCGGAGATTCGCAGATTAGCTAGTGAGTATAAGAAAACGAAGGACAGCAAATATTCCGCAGCGGCGATCAAGGGCATTAATTTCCTGATCAATATGCAATATGCCAATGGCGGTTTCCCGCAAGTGTATCAAAGCTCCGGCTATCATAAACATATTACTTATAATGATAATGCGATGATTAATGTGCTGATTTTGCTGGATGAGGTTGCGAACAAGAAAGGCGATTTCTCCTTTATCGACAGCACTTTGGCTAGCAAAAGCAAGCAAGCGGTGGACAAAGGAGTAGACTGCATCCTGAAATCACAGGTTACTGTCAATGGCAAATTGACGGCATGGGGACAGCAGCATGATTCCAGCACGCTGAAGCCAGCCGGAGCTAGAATCTATGAAGTGCCGTCTCTCACCGCTCAGGAGAGTGTAAACATTGTAAAATTTCTAAAAACAAGAGCATCCGATGCTAAAATCGCTGCGGCCATCAAGGGCGCTGAAGACTGGTTCAAAGCGTCGCAGATTACGGGAATCCGGGTCGAGAAGAAGAGCGGCGATGTCGTTGTCATTAGCGATCCAAATGTGAAGACGCCGATCTGGGCACGCTTTTACGAAATAGGCAGCAACAAGCCGATTTTTGTAGGCCGGGACGGCATAGTGAAGTACAAGCTTAGCGACATCGAGAAAGAAAGAAGAACAGGCTATGCCTGGTATGGCAACTGGCCGGCTAAGTAATGGTGCAATTGCCTTTGTCATAGGAATAGGGATAGCGATAGGGATAGGGATAGGGATAGGGATAGGAACCAGCCGCGAGATTGCGCAGCTGGTTCCTATTTTTACTGCAGCATCCTTTTGGTTTCGTTCCTGACATTCAGATCAAGTCAGGGAAGCTGTTTTATAAAAAGCTCGATTTGATTCATATATTCGCTGACGGTTATTTTTCTTGGCGCAAACAGACTAATAAAAGTTGCTTTAAGCTCCGAATCTGCCGTGCTCGTGCTCAGCATCGAATGCTCTGTATTCGGGAAGACCGCGACAGTGAGCAGCGAAGGGGCTACGCCCTCGCGGTACACCTGTTCAGTCTCTTTTACATCTATGTGAATATCGTCCTCTCCGAGCAGCAGAAGCACGGGTGAACGGAAATTAGCCAGATCGCCAGCGGCGTCAGATAAAAAGTTTTTGCTCACAAATGCCCATCTTTCCTGTGACATCATTTCGCCTTGATGAGCTGTTTTTACATATTTCTCGTACGGGGCTTTGTTTTTTAACAGCGCATTGACTTGTTGCTCATATGCTAGCCGGGCTGTAATATCGTCCTCTGAGTACCCTTCCTTTTTCATTTGTTCGCGCGTATTATATTGACCCTGAGACAGCCAATTGATGGCAGGGGATACCAAAATGCTGAAAGCAAGCTGTTCTTCCCCTGCAAGCTTTGGGATGACCCATCCGGCTTGGCTGGCACCCCATGCACCGATTCTTGTATGATCAATCATGGGCTGTGTTCTGGCCCACGCTAAAGCTTGCTGCGCCTCTTCTACCCGGTCATCGATGCTCTGATCGAGCCAGTTGCCGGCAGAGCCGTCAATTCCCCGCTTATTGAGGGACAAAGAAGCGTAGCCGTGGGCAGCAAGCCGCTCCCAAAGCGGCTTGTATCCGTCATTATGAGAGGCATTAATCGGGCCGTCACCATGCACGAACAATACAAGCCCAAGCTTTCCCGAAGCGTGTTTGGGCATGGCGAGTATGCCTGTTAATTGGCCTTCGGGGCTGGGAATCTGGATCGTTTGCTCTACAATGTCAAAGCTATTTTGCTGCAATACATAGAAAGTCGAACTGCCTATAATCAATAAAATAACGATAAGGACAATGCCCATTTTCTTTTTCATAGCGGCTCCTCAATAGGTATTCATTTTATTTCAACTTAATTTTCATATATTCCCATTCCAATTCATGGAACAACATATACTTTAGCAGGCTGCGTTCTTTACGATGCATGTGATAGGAAAGCTGTTCATATAACCGTTTGGCGCCCAGATTATGGCTCGAAACGTGCAGACTCAGGACATTAAAAGAAGGATGGGCACGGGCATAAAGCTCCGCCCACCCCAGCATCAGCTTGCCGATGCCTTCGCCTCGATAATTAGGATGGACGGTTAAGTCTGCGATATAACATTCGCCTGGTTGCGGCTTGTACGATAGAAAATACAAACCAAGCAGCAGTTTGAGTAAAGCTCCCTTACCAAATATACGGAATTCCCGCCATAAAGGGAGCATAGGCTGTGGTGTGCTTCCTTCCAGTTCGGACTCAGGCCACCACTTGATGGACAATGTCCCTACGATATTACCAGCTTGCAGCGCTACTACTCGATGTGTTGCGGGCTCATTGGGAAAGTGCTCCAGAAGCTTCTCAAAAAAGAGCGCAAGAATAGAGTCATTCAGCTTAGAAAGCTTAAAAAATTTCTCTTTAAAGCCGTGTACAAGCAATTGGCCGACTTGCCGATTATATTTGGCCTGCATCGGCTCAATTGTAATAGAAGAAACCTTCATATTTTCGCCTCCTGTTCGGCACGTAAGGCTGTTTCAACTTGGATGAGCAGCTCATAATGGAGTTTGTCGTGGCTAAACAAAGATAAATAAGATTTTTCAATGACAATTAACGGTCCCTCCGTAACATAAGCTTGTGCTGCTGCATGACCGTATAGCTGTTCGATTCGTTGTTCAAGCTCTTCCTCGTCGTTAACCTGGAAATGGGCGGAAAGATAGTCTCCTGAAGGCAGGACAAGGTCGCTGGGTTCGGGTGTTTCGGTGCATAGCTTAAGGGTAGATGATTGTTCATACACATAATAAATATCCGACTCGAACAAGTCCGGAACAGGGTCCGACTGTTCAGACAGCAGCCTCGCATGAAGTTTAGTTTGTTCAGCCTTGGCGAACCAGCACTTCAAATGAACAGGTTTTTGCCATTTGATTTGATAGGGCTTGTTCTGTGTGCTAAATGCTTGCTGTTCATGAAGCACTTTGCGAATTAAAAGTTGGAGCTCCTGGAGCCTGGCAATCTCCTGATCGGTTTCGAGCAAAGACGTATGCAGCAATTGCTCATATTGCTCGGAAGAATAGGTAGAGAAGCAGTCCTTAATAGACGAGACAGGTATACCGAGCCTGCGCAGCAGTAATATATGGGACAACCGATAAATCTGATCTATTCCGTACATTCTATACTGGTTGTTATCAATATACGCAGGTTGAAGAATTCCTTTTTCTTCAAAATAACGAATTTGATGAACAGATACATGCATGAGTTTTGCGAGACTGCTAATTGTAATATCATTTTTCATTATGTCGCTCCTACTATTTTATGGGGGGAACATTGTCATTAGCTTCACTATATACCTTAGGTCAGCCCTAAGGTCAAGCCTGTGCTCCATTTATTTTCATTTGGCTTATGGATGGTTAGAAAATCGCCAACGACAGACAGCTTTCTACACAAAAATACAATTTTTTACAAGGATATTATTGACAATTGAGTCGAGACTCAGTAAACTAAAAAAGTAATTAAATATCATTAATTACAACTATTAGGAAAAAAGAAAGGGGATTTTGTTCAATGAAAAGAAGTACAGTAACCGCAGCTTTAGCTCTTAGCATGCTTCTCTCTGTTCCAGCCGTAATCATGCAACCGCTTACGACAGTGATGGCGGCAGATGCTTCGGGCACGACAGCAAGCCTTTCCGATGTTTTGAAAAACCAGCAAGCGGATGGAGGCTGGAGAAAGGATTACTCAGAAACTAGTGGCGAGTGGTCCAAGTCAACAATCGACAATAAGGCAACTTACTCGGAAATTCGCAGATTGGCGACCGAATATCAGAAAACGAAGGACAGCAAATATTCCACAGCGGCAATCAAGGGCATTAATTTTCTAATCAATATGCAATATGCGAATGGAGGATTCCCACAAGTTTATCAAAGCTCTGGGTATCATAAACATATTACCTATAATGATAATGCAATGGTTAATGTCCTGATTTTATTGGATGAAATTGCGAATAAAAAAGGGGATTTCTCCTTTATCGACAGCACGCTCGCTGCCAAAAGCAAGCAGGCGGTAGATAAAGGGGTAGACTGCATTTTGAACACGCAAGTTACAGTTAGCGGCAAATTGACAGCATGGGGCCAGCAGCATGACTCCAGCACATTGAAGCCGGCGGGGGCAAGAATTTATGAAGTGCCTTCACTCACCGCTCAGGAGAGCGTAAACATTGTGAAGTTTTTGAAAACGAGAACGTCCACTACGAAAATCGCCGCTGCGATTAAAGGGGCTGAAGATTGGTTCAAAGCGGTACAAATTAAGGGAATCCGGGTCGAGAAAACGAGCAATGATGTTGTTGTAATCAGCGATCCGAGCGTCACTACCCCAATCTGGGCGCGGTTCTATGAGATTGGTACCAACAAGCCAATCTTTGTGGGCCGTGACGGTGTAGTGAAGTACAAGCTCAGCGATATTGACCAGGAAAGAAGAACAGGCTACGCCTGGTATGGCAACTGGCCATCCAAGTAAGTAGAGGGATGCTCTTTCGAAATAGAAGGTGCGGAGAACTGAATTGAAAGCGATTTCCTGATTGTGCCATAAGCCCGGAGGACCTTGATTATAAAAGGTTTTTCCGGGCTTATTCGATTTTTCTCCTTACAAGCCGTGCCGAATTATGATATGGTCGTTGGAGGCGTGCCATTAGAGCTGACGCTTGAGATATAAAGGATGAGGAGAAGGTTGGCTGTGAAGGAACAGAAGGAACAAGAGAATCAACAGAAACAACGTAATGAAATGGAACAAAACAATCGAAGCAGGTTTAGCGATCCGAAATTTGTAGCATTAATGGCTACTTTGTGCTGCTTATTGTGGGGGAGTGCCTATCCGACTATTAAGCTGGGCTACCTTGCCTTTGACATTATGCCAGAGGACATCGCTTCAAAATATGTTTTTGCCGGCTATCGCTTTGTGCTGGCAGGGCTGGTGCTGCTGGTGTTATTCCGGGCAACGGGCAAGAAGGTGCTTTCCTTATCCAAAAGCCAGCTATCAAGCTTGCTCGTTCTTGGCCTGCTGCAGACAGGTCTCCAATATATATTTTTTTATGTGGGAGTAGGCAATACAACAGGCGTCAAAGGCTCGATTATGAATGCGACGACAACCTTTTTCAGCGTCATTTTAGCCCATTACCTTTATAAAAATGACAAGCTGGGCAAAAATAAAATTCTCGGCTGCCTGCTCGGGTTTGTCGGCGTTATTGTTGTGAATTTCCATGCGGATTTGCTGGAGTTTTCCTTTACCTTTACAGGGGAGGGGTTCGTCATTGTGGCTGCCCTCATCTTCTCCATCACGGCCATTTATGCCAAAAAGCTGACAGCCACCATTGATGTTTTGCTAGTGACAGGCTACAGCTTGCTCATTGGCGGCTTGGCCCTAACCTTGCTAGGTCTTGGACTTGGGGGCCGTGTGACGCATTTTACACCGGAGTCGACAGGCAACCTTATTTATTTGGCGCTGCTGTCCTCGGCCGCGTTCTGCCTGTGGAATTTGCTGCTTAAATATAACAAAGTCGGGCAGGTGTCTGTTTATAACTTCCTGATTCCTGTATTCGGGACCTTGCTGTCGGCATTATTTCTCGGTGAACAGATTATGGAGTATAAAAATCTAGTGGCCCTTCTGTTCGTTTCTCTTGGCATTTATATGGTCAATCGGACAAGAAAAGAGGTCATAGTCTCTCAAAGTTCCGAAGCCTTGCGAAGCAGTCGTTGATAGTAGTCGTTAATAGACGATGCTTCAGCGTAAAATACGTCAAAGCGTCAGAAGTTAAAACCCGTCAAGAGCCTTGTGAGATCAAGGCTCTTGACGGGTTTTTTTGATTGTTCCATTTTGAAGCTGCTAGTCCGAGCACAATCTGTCTATTTTCATCATTGACAGTGCTCCAAATTATGGTTATGATGTACTCGAATGTTAATAGTAATTATTACTATTAAGCAACAATAAAGCAAGAGGAGCGCTGGATCAAAAAAATTGAATTAGAGGGTAGTTATGATGAAACGAGAAATCGATTTTGTAAAGTTCAACCCCACGCAAAATATGACCATTCTTGTGAAAACCAATCATGCCGCTTCCGAGTACAAGCAAATTGCTTCAAAAATGATGTCTTATGACCATGTTTATGCTGAACAAGTAGGCTTTATCGAACAGCCCAAGCACGGTGCTGCTGCCTATTTGCAAATGGCGGGAGGTGAGTTTTGCGGAAATGCGTGTATGGCGCTGGCTGCATTTATTGCTTCTGAACAAGGAATCAATCAAAGCGATTTAATGGAAATCGTATTAGAAGCGTCGGGAACCGATCAATTAGTGACATGCCAAGTAAAAAAAATGCAAGAGGAGTTTTTTTGCCAAGTGGCGATGCCTATGCCTCGAAAAATCGAGCAGAAGACCGTTGTGTATGAAGGCGATGATTTGAATATTGTCATTGTGCGCTATGATGATTTTTTTCATATTGTCATTGAAGTAGAGCAGTTCGACAGGGCCGAGAAGGACAGAGCACAATCACTAGCCAAGCTGCTTGGCATAACGTTAGGAGCCAACTTGATCGGCATATTATTGTTTAAATCTGACTCTAATGAAATGGCTCCGCTCATTTACGTTCCTTCTTTAGACAGCATGATATGGGAGCGAGGGTGCGGATCAGGTACGGCTTCACTTGGCGCATATCTGTCTTGGAAAAACAAAGGAGCTATTGCTGCACCAGTTAAGCAGCCCGGCGGCACGATTCATGTAACGGCTGATTGCTATAAAGATGAAGTAACAAGCTTGAAAATTGAAGGATCTGTTGGAATCGTAGCACAAGGCAAAGCATTTATTTCTGTATAACGATTAATGGGTATGGGGGGGAAGGGAATGAATCAGTTAACGACATTTGAACAAAGCTTGACCTTGTTTCGAGAACGGTTTACGGATTTAGTAAAGCGATATGACGGCACAGCTCATAATAGCTCGGAGCTAGAGCGGGTCATAGATGACTATTCAGCTTTCATCCTAGACGAGGGGAACAAAGCATCATGGGAAGCCTTGGAGCAGCAAGTCGGTAATGAGCTTCCTCTGCTTCTCGCTGACCTAAGGAAGATGTCTTCGTTATGCGTCGCTATTATGGAAAAATATCGCGCCTTGAAGCTGCTGGATGGAGAAGTGGACAATACCGATTATTTTAAAAATATCGAGTCCTGCATTGAACAAGAATTTGGCAGCTTTCAGGTCACGGAGGGATCCACCGTATTGTTGATTGGCTCAGGCTCGTTCCCCATGACGCCATTATTTATCGCAAAGCGGACGGGCGCACAAGTAGTCGGCATTGATATCGATGAGGAAGCTATCGAGCTAGGACGAAAAGTGATACATAAATTAGGAAGCGAATTAAACATTCGGTTAGAAAAATCGTTCATAGAGCAGCTTGATATCATCAAGGATGTGACCCATATTATTTTCAGCTCAACCGTTTCCAATAAATACGAGCTGCTGGAGCAATTATATGACTTAACGAATGAGCAAGTGGTCGTGGCGATGAGATACGGCGATCAACTGAAGTCCTTATTCAATTACCCTATGCAAGCGGTGGATGAAGGAAGGTGGAGGCTGGTTGACACCATATTGCGTCCTGACCATGTGTTTGATATAGCTTTGTACAAGCGTAATTCTTAGATTTAAAAAAAGCACAGGCTTCATCATGATTCAAAAGGAGGTTTACATGAGTGAATTCCAACGCGTGTTAATCGTAGGCACGGGGCCCGCTTCTATTCAGCTTGCCGTCACGCTAAAAAAGGATTTGAACAGCTGTATTGGCATTGTTGGCAGAAAGTCGGCTCGTTCGGAACGTTTTTTTACGGCACTTAAGCACAGCCAAAATCAAGTGAGGGTAGACGTTCAAAATAAAAAGCATCAGCAGATGGAAGGCAGCTGTATCATCGATCATGTTTATGATGGATATGGCAGCATGACGGGAGAATGGGATACGCTGATCTTTGCTGTCACAACCGATGCGTATATGGAGGTTTTGAAGCAGCTTAATGATCAACTGCTCCAACAAGTAAGGTGCATCGTATTAATTTCGCCCACCTTCGGCTCCAACAGCTTAGTACGCCATTATATGAATACGATTTTGCCAAATGTAAATGTGGACATCATCAGCTTTTCTACCTACCTTGGCGATACACGCTGGAAGAGCGGCGAGCCAACCAATCATGTGTTGACGACAGGGGTTAAGAAAAAGGTTTTCATTGGCTCCTCGAACAATGCTTCACCCCATGTAGAAAGGCTCTGTGCATTATTTGAACGATTGGGCATTAGGCTGGAAGTCATGAGCAGTCCCATAGAGGCGGAGACGAGAAACATCTCTCTCTATGTCCATCCGCCATTGTTTATGAACCCTTTCTCACTAAACGTTATCTTCGGCCATTCAGCTGTAAGGAAATATGTATATAAAATGTTTCCCGAAGGACCTATTACGCAATATTTAATTCGCGATATGCTGGCCGGGTGGAAAGAGATGACGAATGTGATCGAAAAGCTGAATTTGAAAGGTGTAAATCTGCTGAAGTTCATGATCGATGATAATTATCCGGTTAGATTAGAGAGCTTATCGCGTCATGATATCGATAATTTTATTCAGTTGGAGACGATCCATCAAGAGTATTTATTGTACATACGCTATACGTCGCTGTTAATCGACCCATTCTCGGAGCCGGATCAGGACGGGAAATATTTCGATTTTTCCGCCGTTCCCATTCGTCAAATCTTCGTCAACCAAGAGCAATATTGGGATATTCCACGAATGCCCAAGGAGGATTATTATCGGATAAAAATCATTCAGGGCATTGCAAGATTCGCAGGCTCAAGCTGCCCAACCCTTGATCAATTCATTGCAGCCTATGAACATAAAATCGAGGAAGCTGCCCAAGCGCTTAAAGGCGAAAAAATATCGGATGCATTCGTTGTCCAGAGCTTTGAAGAAGATTTGAAGATGATCTGCAGTGAAATCGGCAGCAGCATAGAACACAGGTGATGGAGTGCGCACTTATACAGGAGGATATGACATGACAAGAAAAATCGTTGTTTTATTATCTGCATTAATCGTTTCAATTGTATTATTGGCAGGCTGCAGTGGAGGTAATGATCGTAATGCTGGAAATGCTGGAAATGCTGCAAAAACAGAAGCAGCGGATCAAGGCAAGGAGCTGGTGTACGCCACAGCAAAAGATATTAATGATATGAACCCCCATCTGTATCCCGGCTCATTGCCAGCGCAAGGGATGGTGTACGAATCATTAGTTGAAAACACGGAGGATGGTATCAAGCCATTGCTTGCCGAGTCCTGGACAGTGTCTAACGATGGCAAAGTATACACCTTTCATTTAAGAAAAGATGTGAAATTCCACGATGGCGAGCCATTTAACGCCGATGCGGTAAAGAAGAATATAGAAGCGGTGCAAAGCAATGCAAGCAAGCATGCCTGGATCAAGCTTTCGACGAAAATTGTGAGCGTAAGCGTACTCGATGAGTATACGTTTGAAATGGTGCTGTCCGAGCCGTATTACCCGGCATTGCTTGAATTATCGATGACTAGACCCTATGTATTCATCTCGCCCAAAGATTTTGTTAATGGGGAAACGAAAGATGGCGTAAGCGGCCATAACGGCACGGGGCCCTATAAGCTGACCGAACATAAAACCGATCAATATGCGGTATTCGAAGCGAATGATAGCTATTGGGGCGGTGCGCCAAAGGTGAAGAACATTACAGCGAAGGTGCTTCCGGCAGGGGAGACAACCTTTTTGGCGCTGCAAAAGGGAGAGGTCAACTTTATATTTACAGATGATCGGGGCTCAGACAGCATTGATGTGGAGGCGATGAATCAGTTAATGGATTCGGGCGACTTCCAGCTTGTCAGAAGCAAAGCGATGAATACGAAAATGATCGTTGCCAACAGCAGCAAAGCGGATAATCCCGCCCATGAAACGGCTGTTCGTGAAGCCATTTGGTATTCGATTGACAGAGAAACGATCAGCAAGCAAATTTTTAGCGGTACGGAAACAGCAGCCCATACGCTATTTTCCGCTAACGTCCATTATGCCAATGTCGAGCTAAAGCAACGCGGCTTTAATTTGGATACAGCGAAGCAGCTACTGGAGAAAGCAGGCTGGATGCAGAAGAATGGCAGCGAGATTAGAATGAAGGACGGCAAGCCATTAGCGATGAAGCTTTATTATGACGTCAGCTCCTCCTCGCAAAAAACAGAGGCCGAGTTCATTCAAAACACAGTAAAAAAGATCGGGGTCCAGTTGGAGCTTATCGGCGAAGAATCTTCCTCCATTGCAAGCAGAAGAGCTACGGGAGACTATGATTTGCTGTTCAATCAAACATGGGGACTCGCCTACGACCCGCAGAGCACCATTTCCGCTTTTACTTCCGAGTCGGCTTATTACCACACGACAAGCGGCATCAACCAAGCGGATGAGCTGTACAAGAAAATTGATGAAGTAATGGTCACGCTGGATGAGGAAAAACGGAAATCGTTGTATGCGGATATTTTAGCGATCGTTCATGATGAAGCCGTCTTTATTCCCATTACCAATGGCAGCGTTACGATTGTAGCTCCCAAAGACTTGCAGGGTATTTCATTTAAGCAAACCCAATTTGAACTGCCCTTTGAGCAAATGCATTTTGAATAGATGATAACCAAAACAAGGAGCTTGCTATGGTCAGCTATATTATCAAACGGTCACTCCTTTCGATTCCGTTGCTTGTAATCATATCTTTTTTAACGTTTGGCTTGAACAATTTGTCCCCGTTAGATCCGGCTGAAGTCATATTGCACGCGCAAGGCGTGCCGGCCATTACGGATGAATTAATAGCGGAAACGAAAGCAGCGCTTGGGATGGATCGGCCATTTCTAATCCGCTATTTGAACTGGTTCGTGTCATGCCTGCAGCTTGATTTCGGGAACTCGTATGTTACCGGCAAAACCGTGTGGTCCTTGCTGGCTCCCGCTTTTCTAAATACGTTAAAGCTGACGTTGGTGTCGGCGGCTGCCATTATTGCGCTGTCCATTGGATTAGGTGTAATTAGTGCCCTTAGAGAAGGGAAAATGACCGATAAATCGATTAGAGGCGTTTCCTTTTTTCTAACCTCCATGCCGCCTTATTGGCTTGCGGCGCTTATGGTTTGGTATTTTTCCGTGCAATTGGATTTGCTGCCGACAAGCGGGATGGATTCGTACGCAAGTTATATTTTACCGGTTCTTGTAATCACGATCAGTTATACAGGCATTTATTTTCGAATCGTTCGAAGCTCGATGTTAAGTAATATGAATGAAGACTACGTGCTGTATGGCAGGGCAAGCGGTTTGCCAGAGATGAAAATAACGATGCATATATTGAGAAATTCATTGCAGGTTGCTGTATCAGTGTTTTGTATGGCGATCCCGATTATTTTAGGCAGCACGGTCGTTGTGGAAAATATTTTTGCATGGCCGGGGTTAGGAACGCTGAGTGTTAAAGCCATTCTTAGCAGGGATTTCCCGATCATTCAGGCGTATGTCCTTGTACTCGCCATGGCTTTTGTGCTGTTCAACACCGTTTCTGACATTATGAATGCGGCGATGAACCCTAAATTAAGGAAGGGACACTAAATGAAACGATTGCGATTTCTGTTGAAAGATAAGCTGGCCGCAGCTTCTTTATCGATTCTTGTTTTGACCCTGGCTGCCGGCATATTCGCTCCTTTATTTGCTCCGCATGATCCTGAAGAAGTGCATATGGAGCTTCGATATGCTGCGTCATCGTGGGAGTATTTGTTAGGCAACGATCACCTTGGGCGCTGCATTTTATCGAGATTAATTTTTGGAATCCGTCCTAGTGTGCTTTGGGTGCTTGCTGCATTGGCCGTATCAGTCGGAATTGGAGCGGTTTTAGGCTTAATAGCCGGTTACTTTAGAGGGATCATAGATGCCATTGTGATGAGAATTTGTGATGTGATGCTTTCTTTCCCTGGCTATGTCATGACCTTGGCCGTGATCGGTATTTTGGGGGTAGGCCTTGAAAATATTTTGCTCGCTTTCGTCTTGATGAAATGGGCATGGTTTGCGCGAATCATTAGAACTTCTGTGATGCAATATGCTGAATCCGACTATGTGAAATTTTCCAAAGTGCTTGGTGTCAGCAACCTCAAAATCATAGCCAAGCATATTGTTCCAGTAGCGCTTCCGGAAATTGCGGTCATTGCAAGCAGTTCCTTCGGTTCCATGATATTGCAATTATCAGGCTTTTCGTTTCTTGGCTTAGGCATTCAGGCTCCGAATGCGGAGTGGGGCATGATGTTAAATGAGGCGAGGGAAGTAATGTTCTCAAAGCCAGCGTTTATGCTCGCGCCCGGTTTAACGATTATTATAGTCGTATCGGCGATCAATTTTTTATCGGATGCGCTTCAGGTTGCTTTGGATACTAAATTATTGGCCTCCAAATATAAACAGCAAGCACGGGGACTTGCTGCCATTGCTAGACTACAAGGCAAGGAGGTGGCTTGATTTTATGGCTATTTTGGAAGTGGCGAATTTGAAAATTTGGGACAGCCAGACGGGTCAGGTCATTGTTCCGGGCAGCTCCTTTCATGTCAAGCAAGGCCGCTGCCTAGCCATTGTCGGCGAAAGCGGAAGCGGGAAATCCCTCACATGCAGAGCCATCATGAGATTAAACAAGCCTGGCATCCGCCAAGCTGGGGACATTTTGTTTAACGGGGTCAATCTCAGCGAGCTTTCAGAAAAGGAAATGAGGAAAAAACGAGGCAAGCAGCTGTGTATGATTTTGCAAAATGGAATGCGTGCCTTTGATCCTTCTTGCGTGGTCGGCGTTCATTTGCGGGAAACGCTGGCCTGCCATTTCGGTTGGGGCCGAGAAGAAATAACGGCTAAAATGAAACGTGCTATGGAAAGCGTGATGCTGAAAGATCCGATCGCGGTGATGAATATGTATCCGCATCAGTTGTCCGGCGGCATGCTGCAGCGGATTATGATTGCGCTCACTCTGGTGCTAGAGCCTGCTATCGTTATCGCGGATGAGCCGACGACGGCTCTTGATACGATCTCGCAGTTCGAGGTCGTTGAACAATTTATTCAATTGCGGGAGAAAATGGGCTGCTCGATGATTTTTATTTCACATGATTTAGGCATCGTCCGAAAAATAGCGGATGACGTTCTGGTTATGAAAGAAGGGGAAATTGTGGATCGCGGGACGAGCCCGTTTATTTTCTCGGAGTCTGCGCATGCCTATACCCGATATTTAGTATCCTCGAAGCAAGCGCTGAATGATCATTTCAAGCGATTAATGGGAGGAGTTAGCCTTGCTCAGCGTTGACCATGTTCATAAAACCTATTTAAAAGGCGGATTTTTCTCAAAAGAAATACAGCAGGTGCTGACAGACATTAGCTTCGAATGCGGGCAGGGTGAATGCTTGGGCATTATCGGGGAAAGCGGAAGCGGCAAATCGACATTGGGACGATTATTATTGGGGCTTGAAAAGCCTGATAGCGGAACGATTTTATTTGAGGGGAACAACGTAGAGGATCGACGAGCGAGACGGGGACAGATTAGCGCCGTATTTCAGGACTATTCCTCCTCGATTAACCCCTTTTATACAGTAGAACAGGCACTGATGGAGCCTTTGAAGCAGCAAAGCAGAGGTCGCCTTGAAGCTCAGGACAAAATGGATTTGCTCCTGCAGCAGGTGGGCTTAAACACGTCCTATCGAAAAAAATATCCGCATGAGCTATCGGGTGGGGAAGCTCAACGCGTATGCATTGCAAGAGCCGTTGCAACAGAACCAAAATGTATCGTATTTGATGAAGCGATTAGCTCTTTGGACGGCTCCGTGCAAATGCAGGTGCTGGAATTGCTAAAAAGCTTGAGGAAAATTTACAACATGGCTTATATTTTCATCACCCATGATATTCAGGCTGCCGCTTATATTTGCGATAAAGTTTTGATGATTAGAAATGGTCAAATCGAAGAAATGGTCCATATGGAACAATTAAAAGACGTCCAGTCAGCGTATGCAAGGAGATTGCTGCAGATGATCATTACCTGACGCTAGCAGCAAAGAGAGTTCCAGAGCCAGTCACAAGGAGAATAGAGGAAGGAGCAGAAGTGGTGAGAGGAGCTCTATCATGGCCTTTTGTTCGATTATATATTTTGACCCTGTTGTATTTTAGTGCAAACTCCATACTTAATATCATTATCCCCTTGAAGGGAGAATCGCTTGGCGCTACCAATACAACGATTGGTATCATTATGGGGGCGTATTTATTTACAACGATGTTTTTTCGGCCATGGGCGGGCAAAATGATTCAAAGGTACGGACCCATCCGTGTGCTGCGCACCATTCTTATTATGAATGGCTTTGCTTTAATCCTATATACGTTTACGGGATTAGAGGGCTATTTCGTCGCTCGCATGCTGCAAGGCGTATGTACGGCTTTTTTCTCCATGGCTTTGCAACTGGGCATTATCGATGCGCTGCCAGAAAAGGATCGTTCACAGGGGATTTCCATGTATTCCTTATGCGCTTCGATGCCGGGTATTATTGGTCCATTACTGGCTTTAGGCATTTGGCAAACAGGGCAGATGAATGATTTTACAGTGGCGATGATTGCCATTGCTGTCCTTACAGGCGTAGTAGGGTATAGCGCCAAAATGGACAATCAAGAGGCCAAGCCTTTTCCCGACAAGTCAGAGCAGGGGGCAAAAATGTCCGCTTCCTTTGGCCAGTTATTCAAAAACCCGCATTTGTTCAAATGCAGTGTGCTGATGCTGATCGCTTCCCTTGTATTTGGAGCGGTAACCACCTTCATACCGCTTTACGCTGCACAAGTCGAAGGTGGCAATGCGGCTATTTATCTCATGCTGCAGGCAGGAGCGGTAGTCGTGGCCCGATTTGTATTACGAAAGAAAATTCCATCAGACGGAAAATGGCATTCAGCTTTTATCATGGTTATTATGCTGATGCTAGCTGCAGCGGCGTTATGTGTGGGCTTTTCTGCAAGGGGTGGAGCCGGGTTTTTCTATGTCGGTGCAGGTTTGATGGGGATCGCTCAGGCGCTGCTTTATCCTACATTAACAACTTATTTAACGTTTGTATTGCCGCAATTGAATCGTAATGTATTAATTGGTTTATTTATTGCGATGGCGGATTTGGGCGTTTCGCTTGGAGGAGTTATTATGGGGCCGATAGCGGATATTTTTTCTTATTCCTTTATGTATATGATATGCGCGATATTGGGCGTGTCGATGATTGTTTTTTCTTATGAGCGACGTAAAATTTTTGTTGAATATAAGAAATGATAAGTACGATCCTTATAATGGGCTTCTATTTCAACGCGAAACGGTAGCTTTGCAGCCAGAGGACGGCGGCAGCCGTTTATGCATGGGATCAAAATAGAGCTGCTGCGTGAAAGCAAGGCTTGAGCTCGTATCACGCACTCCAAGCCGCAGAAATAGGGGAGGCCATAGCCTTCCATGTCAAACATACAAGCCGCATTCTCTTTCTGCGAATACAATAACGTGTATTCCAAAACCGAAAGGGGATAATTATTTTGAACAGAAATAATTACTATAATATGGGTGTTATAGGCAATATGGGTAATGTAGGCGGTATGAATGACATGAACTTTTGTCCCGATTGTCCAACGCAGACGATCTATGATCCTCCGATTGTACAATACGAGAACTACTATCACCCACAGCTTGTGAATGTCGTTCAAAACATTGAAACCGTGAAGCAGCATCATTGTTGTCCTGTCTACAAGCAGCATTTCACGCATACGGAGAAAAATGTTATGGTTTCGAGTGCGAGACGCGCAAAGCGGGCTAAAGCATCTGCTAATAAACGTTCAAAAAAATAGGCTGAATAGTAAACTAAGACCCGTAAGAACAGCTGCTTGGTGAGCCAAGCGACCGTCTTGCGGGTCTTTATTTAAGCAGAATTAGGCTTGCTTGCCTATGCTAACCCTGTAGACACAGTTTCGGCCTCCCACCAAAATATGCTCCACCCGTTCGATAAGCGCCTGCTCTCCGAGAACAGCTCGGAATAAATGCAGCTCATTTTTACATAACCCGGTACAGACTACGGCAGCCTCGCAAATCGGACAATGCTTCTCAATAAATAGATAGCTCCCATCGTCTTGCTCCTTAATCTCGGCCATATAGCCTTCATTTGTTCGAATCTCGGCCAGCTTCTCTAGCTTGTCCCTTATGTCCGATGCGTCACCAAGGTGCTGAAGATATTGCGCTTGCATATTTTTATCCCGGACAGCGAGCAGCTTGTCTAACCCCTCGTTACCGAAAGCCTCTCTCATCGAATGGATCAAACTGACGGACAACTCCGAATAACCGCTTGGAAAAAAACGATTAGCTTCGGGAGTTAATCTCCATAGCTTTGCCGGCCGGCCCATGGGGCGGGCTTCTTCTTCATGTGTAACTAATCCTTCTTCTTTCAGGGCATTTAAATGCTGGCGAATCGCCATTCCAGATAGCATAAATTCGGAGGCTAGTGCCATCACATCCATCCCGCCCTGCTGCTTTAGCAGATCAATGATCGCTCTTCGGGTTCTGGTCGAGGAATCTTTATTTGTTTGATTTCGGCTCATGGTGCCCTCCTTATTAAGCAACTGAATCTACTACATCGCTCCTTACATTTTAAATAAAAATGTTGACAAAGTCAAAGGCGAACGGTACCGTATACTTTGTAAAGAAAAATGTTTACTAAGTATCCGGATACGGTGTATACATAACAATCTTGTTTGGAGGTCAATTTTAATGTCTAATCATCAAAGCATTTTCAGCCCGCGTTACTTTGCATTGTCTATAGGAATTATCCTGTCCGTGATGGCGGTTGGATTCGAAGGCCTTTCGGTAACGACGATTGCTCCTTCCATCGCTGGCGACTTGAACGGCATTGACCTATTTGGCTGGATATTCAGCACGTATCTGCTTGCGCAGATTATTGGCACCTTGGTCGTTGGTCGTATCATTGATCGAAAAGGGCCAGCAGCACCGTTCACTTACGCCCTGTTATTATTCATCGTTGGACTGATCGCTGCGGCGACAGCAAGTGATATGTATATGATGATTTTGGCCCGAGCCATGCAGGGCCTAGGTGCCGGTGCCATGATGACTTGTGTTTACACGGCAATATCTTTAAGCTACCCCGATGAATTACGTGCGAAAATACTCGGAGCATTCGGTACTGCCTATGTGCTTCCATCTATGCTCGGCCCATACGTTGCAGGCCTTATCGCCGATCAATGGTCCTGGCGCTTCGTTTTCTGGGGAATATTACCGATCCTGATCGTTTCAGCGCTGCTTAGCCTGCCTGCTTTTAGGAAGCTGAAAACGCAGGGGACACAAGGGGAAAATGGAGCTGCCGCTACATGGATGGCGTTGCTATTGACGGTCGGTACGGGGATTTTATTAGTTGGTCTCAGCAAGCTGCCGACCATTACAGGGTTTGTTTTAGGCATTATCGGCTTAGTGCTAATGGTATATCCGCTGCGCAAACTGCTCCCCAAGGGAACGCTTGCTATGAGAAGAGGCATGCCGGCTATTCTCGCAACACGTGGGCTATTCTTCGCCGCTTATACGAGCACACAAAATTTTCTGGTATTGGCTTTAATAGATGTGAAAGGAATTACGCCTTCTCAGGCCGGATTAATTGTAGCTAGCGCCGCACTGAGCTGGTGCGTCATTGCTTATCTGCAAGGACGTTGGGATTCGGCAGACCAGGGACGTGGACGTCATACAAGAATTATTCTGGGTGTGCTGCTGCTTGCAATTGGGATTGCCTTCGTATTTTGGGTACCCGTTGTAACCGTTGCTGTCGCGGTTATTGGCCAAATTATAGCGGGGATTGGAATCGGATTGGCGCATCCGATTAGCGGCGTAGTGGCTTTTTCCCAAACAGGTGAAGAAGGGGTTGGCAAAACCTCGGCAAATCTGCAATTTGCAGATTCTTTTACACCGGGCGTCGTTATCGGGATAGGCGGTTCTATCCTAGTTGTTTGCCAAGCTGCCGGGATGTCGATGCAAGCTGCATTAACTGTAACGATGGGTTTTCATCTCTTGTTAATCGTTATGAGTTTATTAGCTAGCACACGGATTACACCAGCAACTGAAGCAAATAGAGCAAGTCTTCAAACTTCAGGCTTGAAAAACAAATAAACGAAAGGAGAGATGTACAATGTTTAACACCTTAAAAGCTAATATTGATGGAAATCTCATTTTACCAGGAGAGCAAGGGTACGACGAAAGAAGAAAGGTGTGGAATTTGGCCATTGATAAATATCCGGCAGCCATATTGGTTTGCAAGACTTCAACCGATGTTGTCGCTGCCGTTCAATTTGCCAAGGAGAAAGACATCCCCGTTTCCATTCGGGGTGGTGGTCATCATGTTGCTGGAACAGCCGTTTGCGATAAAGGTATCATGATTGATTTATCCGATATGCGTAAGGTTACCGTAGACACTATAAGGCGTATAGCTGTTGTAGAACCAGGCGCAACTTTAGGGGATGTCGATGCACAGACGCAGAAATACGGTCTAGCTACTCCGACAGGAACGGTTTCAGAAACGGGCATTGCGGGACTCGCTTTATGCGGTGGACTCGGTTATCTAAAAGGGATGTACGGCATAACAAGCGACAATTTGATTTCGGCGCGTATCGTTACTGCTAACGGGGAAGAGAATCAAGTAAGCGAACAGGAAAATCCCGATTTGTATTGGGCCATTCGTGGTGGCGGGGGCAACTTCGGAGTCGTCACTTCCTTCGAATTTCAGCTTTACCCTATAGGTCCTGAAGTTTTGGCTGTCGATGTCATGTATGACTATAAAGATGCGAAGCAGATTTTGCAAAAAGCGCAGGCTTTCCTGCAGCAGGCACCGGATGAAGTGTCCTTTAATATGATGACCTTTCAGCTGCCTTCGCTGCCTAGTGTGCCTGAAGCAATGCATAACAAACGCGTTATAGTGATTGCCGGGTTATATGCAGGTGATAAGGCAGATGGGGAAAAGGCCATTCAACCACTGCGTGAATTGGCTATCCCGATTGCCGATCAAACGGGTATCGTTCTATATACTGAATTACAAAGTAGGTTCGACCTAGCAGCTCCGAAAAATGTTCCCGTTTATGGAACGTCACTTTTTGTTAAAGAATTGAACGATGAAATCATTGATACGCTGCTCAGCAAACTGGAAAACCCTCCAAGACCGTCTTTACTGGTACAATTCTGGAGCTGTCACGGCCGGATGAATCGCATACCTTCCGATGCTACCGCATTTGCTGTTCGTGATGCATCGTTTCTTCTCAGTTTGGATGTCGACTTTCCCATGGAGGAAGCGGAGAAGTGTGCCGATTGGATAGAATCCGTTTACGAGGCGTTATTGCCCTATTCGCTTCGCAAGTCATCTTATCTGAATACCGTTCGAGCCGATGAGCAAATAACGAAAGATGCCTATGCAGCTAATTACGAGAGGCTGCTCGCCATCAAGCAGCAATACGATCCGACAAACTTTTTCCGCAAAAATCATAATATTGACCCGCAAATTTAGTTTTCTTTTTGCAGGATTAATACTGCTGAGCAATGGGGTAGACCTTTTGAGGAGTGTTCGCCTTGCTTTCGAAAAATCGGCAAGAGGAAAATCGCAAAATATATTTTCGACCCGAATTTACTTTTTGCCCGCATTGTGAGAAGAAATTACAGCGTGCCCACACAGGATGGCACAAAAAAATTACGACGTTAAACGGTATTATTGAAGCATGGAGTATAGCCTACACATGCAAAAATATGATTTGCTCACACAAAGGCATCTTCTACAAATCAGCGGAAGCCGAAATGCTAGGCATGAAACAGTCATCCTATGGTGGGGATGTGCTAGGTCTTTTAGGAGAGTCTTGCTTTACACCTCATATGACGGTAAGCGAACTCACTGCTGCACTTCATGTGACGACTGAGCTCAATGGCGGCATTGTTTTGTCGATGCACGGTGTGCAGCAAAAAAAGGGGAACGAAACGCTCTACATCTTATATGAAGTATTTAGCGGCACGGTAATTGCTGCAAAAAATATGGAAAGTGGAACGGTTGCGGAACTTCAAGCTCTCATTTTGTCAGTCATTAAACTAGGATTTCCGATTGTAGGTATCGTGTTTGATGGCCAGTATAGTTTGCGCTTGGTCTTTGAAGGCTTGCTTCCCGGTTTACCTTACCAATACTGCCAATACCGCTATATCTCTAAACCAATTTTAGGGGAAGATCGCAAACTAAAAAAGCGACTGAAAAAGAATATGCGAGCTATAAGAGATTTTGAAAGAAAAATCGGGCTAATGGAAAAAAACATCAGCAAGCAATCAGATGAAGCCGGCACTTCAATTGGTGGAATGGCTGAAATTAATCTGGCCAAGAAATATACCGCAGCTGCTCGGGCTTTATTGTTGGAAGGCGGGGATCCCCCGTTTAACCTCCCCGGTATGCTGATCTATGAACGAGCACAAGCCATTCAGGCTTCGTTATCGCGATACTTAGTGAGGAGTGACTGAGATGATAGAAATCAGTGAAAAGGCCAAATCGGCTATCTATCAAATGATCTTGGATAAAAATATTGCTGATCTGTTTCTTCGAGTAGGTATTGAAGACGGCGGATGCAGCGGATTATCTTACAAAATTAAACTAGACGATCTGTTGACGGAAGAAGATGAGGTATTGCCGACTGAAACCTTCAATATCGTATGGGATAAACGGAGCATCGAATTTTTAGAAGGGATCAAAATTGACTACCAAAATCAAGGCATGACTGGCGGATTTACGATCGACAACCCTAATGCGAAAGCCTCCTGCGGCTGCGGCGCGAGCTTCAGAACAGCAACCTACAAAGGAAGCCGTAAAAAGTGTGACTGAACTGACAATTAAAATTTAGGAATAGAGGGGTGTGAAACAAGGTCGAGGCATAGGCGATAGTGAAATCTGAGGGAAATGAATAAATGAATGGAAATTCATCATAATACTCAAGTACACTTACCTATGGATTGGGGGATAAAACATGCTCGACAGCCTCGAGAGTAATTATGATTGTGCAAATGCGGGAGATGATCTGCATCAACTTAAGCAGGAGCTCGAATCGCTTCGTGAACAGCAAGCGGAGGACAAAGAAGCACAAGAAGCGATCAATCGACTTGAAAATCAAATTTCGTTCATATTGAACAAATGTGATATCAACCATTAGTCCGAATTTGTGAAAAAATGAACGCTAGCCCGATTTAGATCGTCAACTTCGATCTAAATCGGGCTTTTTGATTTTCTGAAAAATGGTGCATGAAAAGAAAATAAAGGGACAAGTTAAAATTGAGCTTTATTTAGGAAGGATGGAATAGCGTGTGGTCTGTTATAATATCGCACCTCCCTGATTGGAAAGTTTGTGCGCAGGCTATTTTAAGCCTGATCATTGCTATTACTCTTTATTATCTAAATAAATATTTGCGGTCATTAGTTACAAAAAAGAATGCTCCTATCCAAAAAGAACGGAAGAGTAAGCACCATGCCGCTCCTTCGAATTTGTCCGAAGATTATGATGAAAATTTGAATGCAATTAAACAAGCTATTGGCAGTAACAGTGATGTCCATTTTCGTGAATTTCAAATAACAGAATTTCATGCTCGGGCTACGCTCGTTTTTGTAGATGGGATGCAAAATGAAGAGCTGGTCAGTAAGCAGGTCATGAACATTTTAATGAAAGATGTTAAGCATGATATGACTGACGGGAGCCATTTCGTTAATCCATTGGAGTTCTCCTCGTATCTTAAAGATAAAGTACTACCTGTTTGCGAAGCCTATGAAGTTGCAGAACTTCATGATTTAAAACAATCCATTTTGATGGGTTTTACAGCCTTGTTCATTGAAGGCATGCCTCACGCCCTGCTTATCAGCTCGTCAGGAATGAAGACCAGGGCAATCAATGAACCAAGCTCTGAGGCTTTGCTTCGAGGTCCTCGTATCGGATTTACCGAGGTATTAAGTGAGAACACATCGATGCTGCGCAGACAAGGCTACAGTGAAGATCTGGAAATAAATATGTACGAGGTAGGAACTCGAATTAAAAAGAAGCTGGTTATTGCTTACATGAAGGAAATTGTTAATCCAGACCTGCTTCAGGAGGTAAAAGATCGAGTTGGAAAAATCAATATGGATTTCATTGCTGAATCGGGTTATGTGGAACAGCTCATTGAAGATGATTACCTAAGCCCATTTCAGCAAACTCAAAATACAGAACGCCCGGATCGGGTCATTAGCGGATTGTTAGAAGGAAGGATTGCCATTCTATTGGACGGCACTCCTTTTGCTCTAATTGTTCCAGTGACGTTTAGCATGCTGCTGCAATCGCCTGAGGATTATTATGATCGTTGGCTGCCGGGGACTCTTTTGCGCATGCTGCGATTTTTCGCAGCGTTCTTGGCCCTTATGGCACCAGCTTTGTATATTTCGTTTATTTCCTTTCATCCGGGCTTAATCCCGACAGAGCTTGCCGTTACGATCATTGAAACAAGGCAGGGTGTCCCTTTTCCTTCATTGATAGAAGTGATGATTTTGGAAATATCGATTGAAATATTGCGTGAGGCAGGCATTCGCTTGCCTAAGCCTATTGGACCGGCAATGGGCATTGTTGGCGGTTTGATCATTGGTGAAGCAGCGGTCCAGGCAGGAATTGTCAGTCCTTTTTTGGTGATCGTAGTCGCTGTGACGGCTATATCGTCTTTCTCGATACCCGTATATAGCGCAGGGATTACACTGCGTATATTACGTTTCGCTGGCATGTTATGTGCGGCAGTGCTAGGGATGTTTGGAACCATTTTGTTTATATTGTTAATTTGCGGTCATTTAAGCAAGCTGAAAAGCTTTGGAGTTCCTTATGTGACTCCGATCTCACCGTTTCGCTTTAACGACTGGAAGGATTTATTTCTGCGTTCCCCGCTGCCTTTTATGAATAAACGACCGGACATGATGAAGACGCAAGATAAGAAGCGAAGATAGTAACGGCTTAGAGAGGGGGCGCAAACGTGTTTATTCGCAACGATGATAAAATCACCACAACACAAACATCGATCTTTATTACGGATTCAGTGCTGGGGGCTGGTATTTTGACCTTGCCCCGAGGTGTGATCGAAGCTGCACAAACACCGGATGTCTGGCTTTCTGTGCTATTAGGCGGCATTATCGTCATTTTGGTAACGATGGTCATGGTGAAATTAAGTCAGCAATTTCCTAATAACACGGTATATCAATACTCTAAAAGAATTGTAGGCACTATACCTGGCGGAATCTTAGGTGTTTGCTTGATTTGCTATTACATTATTATTGCGGGTTTTGAGGTAAGGATATTTGCAGAGATAACCATGTATTACTTGCTGGAAGGAACTCCGATCTGGGCTATTGTCATTCCCTTTATTTGGGTGGGCACCTATATTTGCTTTGGAGGGATTAATTCCATTGCACGAGTTTTTCAAATTATTTTCCCAATCAGCATTCTAATACTGGTGCTTTCGTATTTCCTCAGTATTCGATTATTTGATATTGATAATTTACGTCCTGTTTTGAGCGAAGGCGTCCTCCCCGTATTCAAAGGGTTGAAATCAACTGTACTTATATTTACAGGATGCGAAGTAATCATGACTCTCGTCGCACATATGCAGCATCCCGAGCGGGCAGTCAGAGCGACTGTTGCAGGAATAGGCGTTCCTTTTGTGCTATATCTTATGACTGTAGTCGTCGTCATAGGGGGAATGTCAATTGATTCGGTGCTGAATAGCACCTGGCCTACAATCGATCTTCTTCGCAGCTTTGAAATTACAGGATTAATTTTTGAACGTTTTGAGTTTCCGTTTCTAGTCATTTGGATGATGCAGTTATTTTGCAATTTCACCAGTTTTTACTTTAATGCTTCGTTAGGAATTTCACAGGTTTTTCATCTTAAAATTCACCCGGTGATATTTGGATTAATCCCCGTTATATTTATCACTACGATGCTTCCTGTGCGAATAAATGAAGTTTTTAAGCTAGGTGATACGATAGGCAAGATGGGGATCTTTTTGTTTTTTCTCGTGCCTGTCTTACTTACTGTCATATTGCTCTTTAGAAAGAAGGTTTTGAATCATCATGTATAGATTTAAAAACTTGTTTGCTTTACTTCTTTTATCGTCACTTGTTGTCACTCAAGGCTGCTGGAGCAGTAAAGAAATTGAGGATTTAAGTGTTTATGCAGGTCTGGCTCTGGATGTAGGGGAACGGCCTGAAGTTGAACGCAATCTGGAAAGACAAGGCGCCAATTATAAGAAAAAAAATCTGATTACAGCTACCATACAAATTGTTCCAATAAAATCGTTCGAACGGCAAGAAAAGTCAAAAGAGAAGCAGCTGTTGAAGTATTCAAATTTGCGCCTAACAGGGGATTCTGTCTTTGAAATTATGCGCCAATACTCAACAAGAAGGGAACGTCCAGTCATCGGGCACCATCTTAAAGTCATAGTAGTATCTACAAAAGTGGCACAACAGCATAAGATGGACCAACTAATGGACTTCGTGCTGCGTGATAATGATATACGTCCTAGCTGCCGGGTATTTTTTAGCAAGGGGAAGGCTTATGATACCTTTATTAGTAATCAACCGGAAGAAGTTCCCGCTTTTCGGATAAACTCGATGATCAATAATAGTTTCAGAACCAATAAGGTAATGAATGAGGTCAATCTGACTCGAATCGATGGATTGATTCATTCCAAGCAAAGCTTCTTGCTGCAAAATATTGTTAGTTCAAAGGGGGAAATAGAATTCTCAGGTGCCGGTATCATTAAGGGGGATTCGAGCAAATGGATTGGCGATTTGAATCAAGAAAATGTGGAAAGTCTATCCTGGATTCAAGGAACAGGTCAAGGAGGAGTAATCAAAAGTTATAATTGGAGAAATGAGAACATTACCTATGAGATTAAATCCATGAAAAGTAAAATGACTGCAAAACTGCAGGGTGATGAGATTTCCTTTCACGTTGCCATTGAATCAGACGGGAGATTGATTGAAAATTGGGATACGGAAGAAAATCCATCCAAGCTAACTTATTTAAAGGAAGCAGAGAAGGTTTTTGAAAAAAGATTAACGACGATGATTGATCATGTGATGGAGAAAATGCAGTCTAAATATAAGGTAGACGTAGCTGGATTCGGGAAATCTCTCGCTATTAAATATCCGCATAAATGGAAAAAGGTTAAGGACAACTGGGACGAAGTGTTCAGCCGGGTTCCCGTAACCTTTGAAATTAAATTGAAGATTACTGATTTTGGTTCTTCGACAAAATAAACTTATGCTCAGTTAGGGGGTGCATACAAACGATAAAAAGCGGTTCATTCATGGTGAATGAATGTCATGAAAAGGCCTCCCTCTAATGAAGAGGGAGGTAAGGATCGTCAGTAGAGGTGCAAAACTTGGATTCGTATATACGTTGGGTTTTGATTAATTATGGATAAGGTTATATTTTTTTGATGAGTATTTGTAATTCTTGTTTAATATTCTGTTCAGAAGCAGCAGAGAGATAAATTTGATGAAAGGTATCGATACATTTCCTTACTTCTTCTTCACCTCTTGCAGATAGACGTGTATAAACACCGCGGCGATCGCCCTCGCAAACATCTCGTTCAAGGCCCTTACAATTTTTTGCTTCTAGCCTGGTTACAAGCCTGGATACAGCACTTTGACTTAGCCCAACCAAGTCAGGCAGGTCTTGTAGTCTCAATTTTTTATCATCTGCTAGTAATAAATGATAGAGCACATAAAATTCTTTCAAGGTTATATTATGTTTATCTTGAAATGCAATTTCGAGTTTATTATTTATTTTCATTTGAATATGCGAAAGGGATAACCAATTATCTAAAAGTTCGTTATTCATAATAAGATTCTCCTATTCTATAAAATGAAGACCTATGATTATCGTATGGCACGGGGTTATACATAAATCCATTTAATCTATGATAACGTTTGTTTTGTTTCAAGTCCATTTTGTTTTACTTTGAAAAGGCAATAATAAGGAATAAGGGCTCAAGGAAACCTTGAAACCTGTAATAGGTAGTCTTTTAAAAGAATTACATGATATTGACATGTCATATTTTGCGTGCAATAATGTATGCGTGCGAATGCATTTATTTTTTGTCGTAGTGTCGAATCGTCAAGTGGATAGTAATGGAAATATAAATATACCCGTTTCTGTCTTGGATCTTGCCCGTAAGCCCACAGGGAAAAGGAGGAATGATTAATATGATTAAATTAGGTGTGCTTGACCAAGTACTTGTCCCTGAAGGCAAAACAGCCACAGAAGGACTGCAGCAATCGACTCGTCTCATACAAGCGGTGGAGGAACTAGGCTACTCCCGTTTTTGGGTGTCCGAGCATCATTCCATGCGTGCGCTTGCTTTCTCAAGTCCGGAGGTGCTAATCGCCCATTTGGCAGCTGCAACCTCCCGTATTCGTGTCGGTTCTGGCGGTATCATGCTTCCACATTACAGTGCCTACAAAGTTGCAGAGAATTTTCGGCTGCTGGAGGCGCTTCATCCAAACCGTATCGACTTAGGTTTGGGTCGGGCACCGGGCGGTATGCCGCTTGCGACCAGAGCGCTGCAACAGGATAAATACGTTGATGTGAATAAATACCCTCAGCAGGTGCAGGATATTATCGGCTATTTGCATGGTTCAATGCCTGCTGGGCATCCGTTTGAGAAGCTGCTCGCTGCACCTGCTATTTCGACGGCACCTGAAATATGGCTGCTTGGTTCCAGTGGTGAAAGTGCAAGAATAGCGGCAAGGCTGGGCACTTCTTATGCGTTCGCGGAGTTTTTCGGCACGCCTGGCGGAGAAGAGGCGATGCAGCATTATAACGAGCATTTTAAATCTAACAACGTATTACAAAATCATCCACGTTCTATAATTGCAACTATTGTGATTTGCGCTGAAACGGAAGAAGAAGCGAATCGATTGGCGATGAGCAGCGATTTGTTATTCCTCGGTATTCAAACAGGTCTGGAGGTGCCATTTCTGCCCTCTGTGCAGACTGCAGCCGATTATCCGTATACGGAGCAGGATCGGCATCATATTCTGCAAACTCGCCAGCGGCGGGTTATCGGTACGCCAGAACAGGTAAAGAAACAACTGCTTCTGATGAGCAAGGAATACAATGTTGGGGAGATTCTCATCAATAGCCCGATTTATGATGAGAAAGCGCGAATCCATTCCTACAGGCTGATTGCAGATGCATTTGGGATGAGCGTGTAGCAGCTTGAATTTCAAAAGCATATAAAAAAACAGGTTCGTGAATCGCTCTAAGAGCCATTTCACGAACCTGTTAGTTGAAGATTTAATGCGGTCGAGAGGACTCGAACCTCCACGGCTGTTACACCACTAGAACCTGAATCTAGCGCGTCTGCCAATTCCGCCACGACCGCACATGCAAAATTTACATTTTTAATTTAGCATGTTGTCATGGGGGAAGTCAAGTTGGCTTTAAGAAGTTGAAATTTTCAGTCTAATCGGTTGCGTCATCATAATAGTAATCGTCAATGTCATTGGCCACGATCTTGAACCAAATGCCAGAGCTTCGGTCACTTTCGATGGAGTAGGTTATTCCAGCTGTCTCAACACTACTTTCCATGTTATACAAATCAACATCAGAATCATCCCATAACAGAGAGATTACAATGTCTTCCACATTCGTATCGATTTCGGATACTGGATTAGCGGCAGCGATTGTAGTATGAATAGTATTCAGAAGATTATTTAGCGTATCTTGCGTTTCATCATTTTGGATGAAAATCGTCACCCCGGGGATGCTCCCGTCATATGGGCTAATAATGCCTGCCAATTTATGAGTTTCAGAGAAGTCATATTGAAAGGAAATTACGCCATCCCCAATATCGGTTAAGGTCATTTCTCCTAATTTTGGCGTTACGTCTAACAGCCGGGCTGCCTCATTAAATTTGGATTGCAACTCCTCCAAGTTCTCCCATATTTTAATAGGAGCGCTTTCCAATGGTGACTCCGTTATCGGCTCCTCATCCAATACATACTCATCATCCAGTTCCTCTTCCATTGTAAAAGCAGGCTCTTCCTCCGCAATCGTAGGAATTGCTTCCGTATTAGAGGTTAGCCCAACCGAAAAAGCCCGGCTTGGGTTGAGCGTCTTATTAATGAAATAGCCTAGCATAATGGAGCCGATTAATAAAAGCAATACCGTCCAAATAATATAAAATGATTTATGCAAAAGATCACGCTGCCTTTATGTAGAATGAGGTGAAAACATGAAATAGAAAAAGCTTTATTTTTAGTTATAGAGGGCAAGCAGCTGTTTCCAAATATGAAATTTCTCGCCGCAGGCAGGGCAATTCGTGTGTCCAGCCAAATAGGGCAGCTGTGCCTTAAGCTGCTCATCCCCCAAACGCTCAGCTCGGCTGTGTACATAACGAAGGCTGGCTTCCGCTGAGCTTGCAGGATCAGCAGGGGTAATATTCACAGGCGCATCCTTGTCGTTAAAAACGGGATCTGCCTTGTACGCGACAAGCTTCTCCCCGCTTTCATCCGGCCAAATGTACGTTTCATGCTCACAAGCAGGGCATGCAGCGACATATTCATCTCCCTCGCTGTGGGTTTGCAGCATATTGGCAACGGCTTGCTCCCCTTGAAAAGCAGCATCTGCGATTGCGATATAACGCTTCTCTGAGTCATCTTTATTAGGCCGCGCATAGTCGGCAATCTGCTCGGACATTTCACTAAACTTTTTAATGGCATCATAATAAGAAAGATAAATATCAGTCCGTACCTTTGCAGTAATATCAGGTACTAATTCCTCAAATTCAGCCGGCATTTCCGATGTTAAATGACAAGAATTGTTTGCTTCGAATAAGCCGCACGTGATGTAAATATCCAGCTTCACTTCCGGATCGTTCGAGAGCCGGGCGATTTCAGCCAAATAAGGGACCGCGGCGTAGGTGCACGGATAAATCGTATTTTGATGATAAAGATGTTCCCAGTAAAGCTCGTCTTTGACCTCTGAGTCATAGTTTTGCGCTAGCTGCTGCAGCATTTCCGGTACAGAATCGGCGAAGCCGTAAGGACCTTCCAGTTCCGACCAAATCGAGCTATTTAAAGCGAGCATAACGAATCGCCTCCTCATAAATAAATATCCAGCATCCTTCCTAGCTATTTTACTATGGAATTGGTGATTTTGGCGATATGTGACAAAGGAAGCAGAATAACGGCGAATTAATTTCCAGCATTCAGCATATTTTGGCGCAAGTTCACAAACAATGAAAGGGAATGAGTGATGACGCGTAGATAGCGAATGAGGAGTGTGGAAGTGTGAACGTGAAGAGAAGCTATTTATGGAAAAAGAAGGCGGTTAGGCTGCTTGGATTAACGATGCTGGTTTTGTCTATGAGCAATGGGACAGGAACCGCTTCCGTTTTTGCTGCCGAGCAGCATTCGCATGCATTCCAGCAACAACAGCAGATACAGCAGCAGCTAGTCTCGGAGACGCTGTCCGTTTCGCAAATACCATCGAATGAAGTGCAATCCCCTGCACAGGAGCGGCGCCACCTTGCCATCGTCATTGACGATTTCGGCAATGATATGGAGGGGACGGAGGAAATGCTGAAGCTGCCGATCAAGTTTACAGCGGCGGTGATGCCGTTTATGCCCTCTACGCAAAAAGATGCAGAGGAGGCGCATCGGCTGGGGCATGATGTCATCGTGCATATGCCAATGGAGCCAAATAAGGGCTTGAAAAAATGGCTCGGTCCCGGAGCCATTACGGCAGATCTAAGCGATGACGAAGTCCGCAAGCGTATCAATGCGGCCATTGACAATGTGCCGCATGCGATTGGCATGAATAATCATATGGGATCCAAGGTGACTGCGGATGAGCGGATTATGCGTATCGTGCTTGACGTTTGCAAGCAGCGCGGGTTGTTTTTCCTCGATAGCCGGACGACCTATAAGACCGTTGTACCGAAGGTATCCAAGGAGGTTGGCGTACCGCTGCTATCCAACGATGTTTTTCTCGATGATGTGTATACGGTGCAGCATATTAGCAAGCAAATGAATGAAGTGCAAAAGCATCTCGCTACGCATGTTACCTGCGTCGTAATCGGTCATGTGGGGCCTCCAGGCAAAAAAACAGCGGCTGTTCTAAGACAGTCGATACCTGCCATGAACACCGCTGTTTCCATCGTCAAGCTATCGGATATGGTGCTGCAATCATTTGGTGATCAGCTTGTATTGCCGAATTCCGGAAGCGATCGCTGATGCGATGTGCAGCTGCTCGCGGGGGTCGGTGAGCATCGTTCGATCATCGCTATTGCTGACGAAGCCCATTTCTACAATAACGGCTGGCTGGTATACGCGTCTAAGTAAATAAAACGGCTTGCCTTCCCTTGGGAGAAAGCGTGTACGCTGCTGGCGATTAAGCGTGTCCTGAATACAGAAAGCAAGCAGGGCGCTTTCTCCGCTGCTCTGATGCAGCACCAGCGGCCCGCGTTCCGAGCGGTCGGGTGTCGAATTGACATGCAGGCTGACGAGCAGCTGCGTAGGAATTTCCTCAGTAAGCTGCCGCCGTTGCGACAAATCGCGCCGATGACGGGAGCCGCTAATATGCCAGCGATTATCGTCGCTAAGCGCATAATCGTCCGTGCGATTCAGCACGGCGGTAATGCCTTGGCTGTTTAGAAGCAAATAAAGCTTTTTGGCTACAGCAAGGTTAATGTCTTTTTCCACTACGCCTCCAGCTGTTGCACCGCCATCTATGCCGCCATGTCCTGCATCAATGAGTACGACGGAAGAAGGCATAGTCCAATGCCCAGCATGTGGGGCGGATTGTTGGGAGGGTGGAGCCGCATCGTCTTTTGAAGCGTTATGTTCTTCTGCTGCCATTGATGCGGAATGGGCAGGAAGGCAGAAGAGCAGTGTAATGATCAAACATCTAAAGCAAGCAAGCACATGCCATCCTCCTTTTGAAAGGCTTTTTTCTTAGCTATATCGTGGCTCAATGGAGGAAATCTCATGCATGTTTATGTTTGGAGATGACAGGGCAAACTGATATCATCAATGGTTGTGAGAAACAACTGTCCTAAGAAGCGACTGTCTTGATACTTAAGCAAAAAAGGAGAGCGACAGAAATGGCCAGCGGGGATGATTTAATTAAATATGTGACCGTTCAGGTTGTGGAATATATGGAAAAGCCAAAAGGGGAACGCAAGCAAATGAAAGCGTCAGCGAAGGCGATAAGGGAGCCATGGCTGACGCGCTGGTTCGGCTGGGGTCCTGTCAGTCTAATGATGTGGTGGCGGGGAAAAAGCGAGCGTCAGCGGTAAAAGTCGCCTAGCTCAAGAAGCAGCGATAGCGGCACATAACGCTGGCTTTCGCCTAGCTCGTCTGTTTCAAGGGCAACGTAGACAGCGCCGTTATTCCAGCTGTGATAGCCCGTTGCCGACCACACATACAGCATGTCGCCATTAAACCTTGCCGCTGTATAGGTAAGGTGTTTCTTTTTGTCCAAAATGTGCAGCAGCTTTATTGAGCCTTTGGATTCAGCCTTGTCTACAGGAGCATCTGTCAGCCATTGCAGCTTCTCGTAAGGGCTGAATGAGGAATTGGATACCGCTTTGGCAATGCCCGCAGTGGCGGTCATAGGCGTTTGTACTTGAATAAGCTTGAGCTCCTGACTTGCCTCGGCGCTCCAGAGAGAATCATTCAGCGGCAGCGCTTCACCGCTCATGGCATCGGTAAATGCAGTGGACTTGCCGGAAATTTTCCACACGGACAGCAGGGGATGGACATATAGCGGCGTACTCGTAATGGCAGATGGAATGAGTTCAAGCCGCTGAAGCGATTGCTGCAGCGTCGTTAAATTATACAGATAGTCGCCAAGCCCATATTCACCTAAAACAAACCCGCCGCTCTCCGTTGCATGGACAACGAGGTAGCCGACGGTTTTTTTGTGCTGAATAACGCTGGCCATCCAGCTGTGTGTGCCAGGGCCAAGTGCGGATATGCTGAGCGTTGCGCCTTGCCAGCTTTTAAAAGCAGGCTGAGCTGCGAGCTGTTCGGTCCATGCCTTTGCATGGGCGAGGAGGGACGATTGGCCTGCTTGTTCCTGCTCCGGCATGGCGGCAGCTTGCAGGAGTTGGAGGCTGCTTGTCCATAATAAAGCGCTTAATAATAATGCGCCGATCATTAGCTTCCGAATTTGGCTCAGCAATAAATTCACCCTTTTCTTCATGAGGCAGATCGCTAAAGTGGCGAATGCTGCCTATTATTAACTCGCAGCTTCATTATAAAAGGCAGAGCGGGAGAAGGCTGTTGGAATGTGTCAGGCATGCAGCAGCCTGTCCCGTTCTTTTTTTGCCGCAATGGTGCGGATCGGGTCTGATCTTCGTCTATTCGATACCTTCCAGATGGAAAATACCGCAGTTAATGGCGGAAGCCGTCACGCGGGGCTCATATTGCCAGCGAATTTCCGATTGGCGCTGTTCGTACTGCTCGCGTACGCTTTGCTTCAGCTCATCGTCAGCCGCATGCTCAATTAACGGCTCATAATACAGCCGGATGCGTTCCAGCTCCTCTTCCAGCCGCTCGGTTGCGGCGCCTGCCCATTCATAATCGTAGCTTTTCAGCTTGCGTTCGAGCGCCTGCTCCATAATAGACAGCGCCTTGTTAAAGGAAAGGCCATTTTTCGCCAAATGAATGTTCGCGGGCAGGCGCGGCGTGAGCCTGAGGCGCTGAAGCCGATCATGGAACTGCTCGGTGCAATGCCCCGTTGCCAGCGAAATGCCGTAGCTGTGTATTTCCTCGCGCTTGCGGTCGCAGGCGAACTCTACGCGCATATTGATGCCGAGCCAGGCGGTGTAAGGGGTAGAGCTGTAGGGAGAGGCGGCACCGCGTTCCGGTTCTTGAAAAAGAAAGACGTAGCTGCCCTTCGATTTTGCCGCACCAAACAGCTGATCCAGCTTGCGCGAGCCGAAATACATTTCCTCGCGCGGAATGCGCAGCCCCGTCTGATTGATATTGCCGTGCACGAAGCCGAGCGAGCGGCCAAGCGCTGCATCAGCTGCTGCCGCTTGGCCCGTGTCGGCTGCCGCTGTGCTGGCACTGCTATCGGCACTTTCGGCAGGGCCGGCTGCAGGACCAGAACTCGCTGGCGCCGTCGAGGTTGATGCTAAACCTGCCGTATCACCGTGGACGGTTGGACTTGCAATTGTATTTGCGGGGCCTATGCCCGCATCAGGCCTCACGCTGCTTGCTGCACCGGGAAACGCTGCTGCACCTACGTTTCCTGCAGCGCCAGCTACTATGTCCGCCGTCCCAACGGCACCGCCCGGCAAGCGCTGCTGCGCGGGCAGTGTCCCGGCTTGAGCGGCGTCATATTTTTCGCGGTCGGTTACGAGCAGGTAGGTCATCGTCTCGGGAGCGGCATTCGTACGGTCAACGAAGCTCCAGTAGTACGGGCGGTTCGTCAGCTCCCGATCCGCATCAGGAGACAGTTTTACGGTGAAATGGCAGGGCGATTTCTCCAAAACCTGGCACTGCGTCGCCTCCAAATATCGCTGTACAAACTTGTGTACCTGCTTCTCATTCATGTCTAATCTCCACCGTCTGCCCGAGGGCTGTCATTTGTGACACTATTTGCGCGCTTGCCTGCAGCTCAGGGCCTTGCTGCACTTCATCGCGAATTTGCGTAATCGAGGAGGCGAGATCGCTAATTTTCTCGCGCAGCTCCGTTTCGCTGCCGCCTGATTCGAGCAGCATGCGGGCAAGCTGCTGCTCCAGCGAGCCATCCTTTTTCTCAAAACGCTCCAAAATATGATCCAGCTCGCCAATCACAAGCTCAAACATATTAATTTTTTCATGCAGCAAATGCACAATATGCTCCTCTATCGTACCGAGGGTGCATAGGTTGTAAATTTTCACATCCTCGGTTTGTCCAAGCCGGTGGACGCGGCCAATCCGCTGCTCTACGCGCATCGGGTTCCACGGCAGATCGAAGTTGATCATATGGTGGCAAAACTGCAAATTGATGCCTTCGCCGCCCGCCTCTGTTGCAATCAATACTTGGGCCCGGCCGCGGAACAGGTCCATCATCCAATCCTTTTTGCCGCGGTTCATCCCGCCCCTGTAAGGGACGGCAATCATGTCGTGAGAACGGAAATATTGCAGCAAATACTCCTGCGTAGCCCGATACTCGGTGAAAATAATAACTTTATCGTTCATTTCCTTAACGAGCTCAAGCGCCTTCTCCGCCTTCGTATTGGCTTCAATTTTTTTAATAAACTCGACGAGCTCCCATATTTTTGCGCGGACGGGTGAATCCTCAGCCGTCTTTTTGAACATATTGACGAGAGTCAGGAAGACAGCATCGCGGCTGCTGCAAACTTCGCGCTGGAGCGTGACCAAGGACAGCATGCTGCTCAGGTCGGGGCCGCTCTCATCGTAGCGTTCATGCACGAAGGCGGTCACTGCGTCGTAAAGCGCCTGCTCGTCAGCTGACAGCTGCAGCGGAATATTTTTCACAAAACGCTTCGTAAAAGAAATGCCGCCGTCGCCGCGGCGATTGCGGATCATAATGCTGGACAGCGCCGTTTGCAGCTGCTCCTCGTTTTTCGGAAGACGCTTGTCAACGACAAAGTTGGCGGCGAACTCGCTTTGGCGGCCGAGCTGGCCAGGCTTGAGCAGAGTGATCAAATTGTACAGCTCATCCAAATTGTTTTGCACCGGCGTTGCGGTGAGCAGCAGACAATATTTTTTGCGCAGCTCGGTGACGAACTGGTAGTTGGTCGTTTTTTTGTTTTTGAGCTTATGCGCCTCGTCGATGATGACCATATCGTAGTCGGTACCGAGAATGACGTCGCGATGCGGATCGCGTTTAGCCGTATCCATCGAAGCGACGACGACGTCATAATGCCACGTATGGGCTTTTTTCTGGGCGACGGCGGAAATGCCGAATTTCTGATTCAGCTCGCGCACCCATTGCAGCACTAGAGAGGCTGGCACCAGAATAAGCGCACGGCGCACGAGCCCGCGAACGATGTATTCCTTTAGCACGAGCCCAGCTTCAATCGTTTTGCCGAGTCCCACCTCATCAGCGAGAATGGCGCGTCCGCCCATTTCATGCAGCACCTTGCGCGCGGTCGAGATTTGATGGGGCATCGGTTCGAGCATCGGCAGACTGCGCAAGCATTGCAGCTGCTCGAAGCTTTCAATTCTTTTTGCTTGCTCCGCCTCCATCGATAGTTGATATAACGTCCAGTCGTCCCATGGCCCGTTTTTGGCGATACGGTTTTGCAGCTCGTCAAAGGTGGAACGGTCATATTGCAAATCTACGAGCGGATGAAGCTTGCGGGTGACGAGAGCAGCATCTGGAGCGGCGGAAGATCCGTGTAGCGGTTGTTTATTATCTAAAGACAAGGGAGCAGCTCCTTTCATCGTTAAAGCCAATCATTCATCGTCCAATCGAACAAAATGAGTAGGTTGCAATCTTTGTTTCTAGTATGGCCCTTTCATCGCCTATTCATAAGAAAGGGCCAAAAAAAGCGTGAGGACAAGCAAAGGAAAGCGCAGGCTTTGGCCAACGAGAAAATTGGGCGTTTTTGGCTGGAAATGAAGGAGAAACACAATATGTAGTATGTTATAATGATATTTAGACACAATATATCGGATTTGTGGGACACCGTGTTAGCGGGCAAATAGGTGGGTTTTTGCAAATGTGAGGAGAGGCGGCGTTACTTATGGAGAAGAAACAAACCTTAAATGAAAATAGAAGAGGCAGCGGCAGGCTGGAGGGGCTCAGCGAGAAAATTTTTCTCGATCGTTATGCCTGGAAAAATGCTGATTCCAACAGCGCAAAGCCCGGAGACATCGTGCTGGTGCTGACAAAAGATGATCCGAAGTTTCCGACGAAGGAAGTCGGAGAGATCGTTGCCCGTGAGGGGGACCAGGTGGAGGTGCAGCTCCGAAACGGTGAGCGTATAACGGCTGCAGTTGAGAAGCTGACGCTGACCATTGAGCAGGCGCCGGAGGAAATGTGGGATCGTCTGGCGAAGGCGGTGGCCGGAGTCGAGGGCAGCGAGGAGAAGCGGGCGGAATGGACGGAACGTTTTCGCTATATTTTGGACGACTGGAAGCTCGTGCCGGGTGGCAGAATTGCAGCGGGGGCAGGTGCCAGCGAGGAATTAACGCTGTTTAACTGTTATGTGCTGCCTTCTCCGGCAGACAGCCGTGGCGGCATTATGAAGACGTTGACGGAAATGACGGAAATTATGGCGCGCGGGGGCGGCGTTGGCATTAATCTATCGTCGCTTCGCCCGCGCCGCGCCATTGTCGCAGGGGTAAATGGCGCATCAAGCGGGGCGGTATCATGGGGAGGGCTGTTCAGCTATACGACGGGGTTGATTGAGCAGGGCGGCAGCCGCCGCGGCGCCTTAATGCTGATGATCAACGACTGGCATCCCGATGTGCTGGATTTTATTACAGTCAAGCAGACGATGGGCCAGGTGACGAACGCGAATTTATCAGTATGCGTCAGCAACGCTTTTATGAAAGCCGTAAAGGAAGATTTAGAGTGGGAGCTTGTATTCCCCGATACGAAGGATGCACAGTACAACGAGCTTTGGACGGGAGATATGGATGATTGGCGGGCACTTGGCAAAAAGGTGATTTTGTACAAAACAGTCCGCGCCCGCGATATCTGGCACATGATAATTGAATCAGCGTGGAAGTCAGCAGAGCCCGGCGTGGTTTTTATGGAGTATTATAATCAGATGTCGAATAGCTGGTATTTCAATCGGATTACTAGTACTAATCCATGTGGTGAACAGGGCCTGCCGGGCTGGGGTGTCTGCAATCTTTCAGCGGTCAATCTGTCGCGTTTCTATAATGAGCAGCAGCATGATGTCGACTGGGAGGAGCTGGCGAAGGTGACGCGTTGGTCGGTGCGTTTTCTCGATAACGTCATTGACACCACACCGTATCATTTTCCTGAAAATGAAGCGAACCAGAAGCGCGAGCGCCGCGTCGGGCTCGGCACGATGGGGCTTGCGGAGCTGCTGATTAAGCTGCAAATCCGTTATGGCAGCGCGGAATCGCTCGATTTTCTCGATAAGCTGTATGGATTTATGGCCCGCGAGGCGTATCTCGCTTCGACGGAAATTGCGGCGGAGAAAGGCGCTTTTGCTGCCTTTGAGGCAGATAAATTTTTGCAAAGCGGCTTTATGCGAAGCTTGACGTCGCACTATCCTGAGGTTCGAGCTGCTGTAGAGCAGCAGGGCATTCGGAATGTAACGGTGCTGACGCAGGCGCCAACGGGCAGCACGGGAACGATGGTCGGCACCTCGACGGGCATTGAGCCGTATTTTGCCTTTGAATATTTTCGCCAAAGCAGGCTTGGCTATGACAAGCAGCTCGTTCCGATTGCCCAGCAGTGGAAGGATTCGCATCCTGGCGAGGAGCTGCCGGATTATTTTGTAGCGGCGATGGACTTGTCTGCGAAGGATCATATTCGGGTACAGGCGGCAATCCAGCGCTGGGTGGACAGCTCGATTTCGAAGACGGCGAACTGCCCGAATGACTTTACAGTGGAAGAGACGAAGGAGCTTTATGAGTTGGCGTTCGATCTTGGCTGCAAGGGCGTGACCATTTATCGCGACGGCAGCAGGGATGTGCAGGTGCTGTCGACTACGGATGAGAAGGAGAAAAAACAAGAGAAGGAAGTGGAGCTACAGCCGTCACCAGGAGAGGGTAGCGAGGATAAAGCTGCTCGATTGGATGATCATGGTGCCAATGCTATTATTGAGGAAATGGCTTCTCAAGATGCTCCAAGTGCTGAGAGTGTACAGGACGCAGCAGGCCCAATAACAACTACAGCTACAACCGCTGTTAGTCCGAAAACGCTGGACAAAGCATACAAAAATCGCCCGCAGGTACTGCGCGGTGCCACCTACAAAGTAAATACGCCGTTCGGCATGGCGTACATTACGATCAATGATCTCTCCGGCTTGCCGGGCGAAATTTTTCTGAATGTCGGCAAAGCTGGCTCCGACGTGTTCGCCATGGCGGAAGCGCTGGGCCGCGTCTGCTCGCTTTTCCTTCGTTATGGCGATCATGGTCATAAGGTGGAGCTGTTAATCAAGCACTTGAAGGGGATCGGCGGCACAGGTGCGATTGGGTTTGGCGCAAACCGCGTGGAATCGATTGCTGATGCTGTGGCGAAGGCGTTGGAGCAGCATATAGCGGCTGCTGACCTGCAGCAGTTGGATGTGGAACGGTCAGAGGAAAGCCGTGAAGCAGCTCAAGGAACTGAAGCCAGTAAGGGCTTAAAAGTAGTTTCATCCGCAACAGCTGCATCAATAGCGGCTGCTAACGTCATTCCAGACTCAGCAAAAAGACGCAGCAGCGCAAGCTCGCTCGATCTTTGCCCTTCTTGTGGGTCAGCGTCGTTGATTAATATAGAAGGCTGCAAGCAGTGCAGCAATTGCGGGTACAGCCGATGTAATTAAAGCTTTCTTATAGATAAAGTCTTGTTTTATTGTGATTTTGCATAAAAGGTGAGAAATATTCGTCATATATATTGAGATAAGCTAATGCATACACAATGCTATATATTTATGCGTCGATAGATGTGAGTGCATAAACATTCAAAGTGAAAACCAGACTGTAGCGGCAGCACTTAAGCAGCTTCAGGCTGGTTTCATAATCAGGATTAATGGGGTTAGGTTTGCCGATTGGTAGTTAAGGCAGAGGCTTAATTCAAGGTTACAGCATATATTTTTAATAGATAATCTCACATCAACGACACAAGTAGATGAATCGCCTCCGCTCGAACAGGGAGTAATTAATCCATGTACTAATAAGGAGAAAGCACCAATCAGTTTCACTCCCAACTGACTAGTGCTCTCTTTTGTTTCTAAGACAGCAGGTCCATGATTACTGAAGGTATTTCAATAAATCACGCCTTCCTAATTCATCATGTACCAGATCGTTCGTTGATTGGTACTTATTAATCACGTCTTGGAGTACCTGCTTCATTAATACATCTATACCTGTTTTCATTATCTCATTATGTCTTTCAATTTCTGATCGATTCTTTGAGAACACAACGAACAATTCTTGACTTGATAAGATATCTAAATTCATTTTCTTCACCACCTCTCTTAGTATAAGTATTATAAACATACACATCATCGGTAAAAATTACAGTGGATAAAGTGTTTGACCTTGTCTTATCACTTGATGCTCTCTATTTCTAGATGGCAATTCGATCTTGCCTGGCATAATAGTCGTAGGCTCACAAGTGAAATACACATCAATATTTCGTTGTGGTGAATTATTTTTTATACATATAGTAGTACAATTATTTCGAAGGAAGACATTTTTTATTACGTCTATGGAATTTTGCATTCGATTGAATATTATGTACAATTTATCGGTAAGAGATTAACGAGTAGTATCTCCGGTTGCGTTTCAATTTTTTTAAGTCATTGAAGAAATTCATCAACAAAATATTTTAAATCGTTTTGACTCGGTAATCGGGCTCACGTTGCTGGATATGCTTCACTCCACCCAAATCGGTTGTGAGGTTGGGATATGAAATTAAGGGTCTGCGTACTGCGGGCTCTTTTTTCATGGGCAAAAACACGAAAAAGCATCCAAAGACAGCGACCTCAACTAATGACAATGCCCTGCAATTACAGCAGAAATGGCACATAACTGGCCAATTAGATCAAGTAGGGACTATCGACGGCAATTACGGTTGCCCCGTATGATGAGGCTGCAGATTCAATTACATATGCAAAGAAAGGAAGGCAGCAGCATGTTAAAAAGAAATACAGAGTCAGTGCGAGTCCCTGCGCTGAGGACATCCATGTCGTCTACATTGGTCGGCAGACTTATGCGGAATCGGTGGCTCTATATGATGGTTTTCCCCGGATTATTGTACTTTCTTATATTTAAGTACTGGCCGATGTACGGAATCTTCATCGCCTTTCAAGATTTTCAGCCTTTTCTCGGTTTTTGGAACAGTCCATTTGTAGGGTTGAAGCATTTCGAGCGTTTGTTCAGCGATTCCAGCTTTATGATTCTGTTTCGGAATACGCTCATTCTTGCGACTTACAACATTGTTTTTTTCTTTCCGCTGCCGATTATTATTGCGCTTATGCTCAACGAGCTGAGATTGGAATTTACAAAGCGTATCGTGCAGACGCTCATTTACATTCCGCATTTTATGTCTTGGGTTGTTGTCGTAGGTATCTCCTACATGTTCCTGACGACGGAAGGCGGCATTATGAACGAGCTGCTAGTCCGCTTTGGAGGCGAAAAGATTAATTTTCTCGTTAGCAATGAATGGTTCCGGACGATTATTACGGCTGAGGTCATGTGGAAGGAAACAGGCTGGGGCACGATCATTTTCCTTGCGGCATTGTCCGGCGTGGATCCTCAGCTCTACGAAGCGGCCCGGATGGACGGAGCGAACAGGCTTCGCCAGCTTTGGCATATTACGCTGCCGGCCATTCGCAGCACCATCATTATTTTGCTCATCTTGCGTCTCGGCCACTTTCTCGACACGGGCTTTGAGCAGATTTTCCTTATGCTTAACGCCATGAACCGTGAGGTTGGAGAGGTGTTCGATACGTACGTATACTCCGTCGGAATCAGCCAAGGACAATACAGCTTCAGCACGGCGGTAGGCGTATTTAAGTCGATTGTTGGTCTGATCCTTGTCGTTGTAGCCAACCGACTAGCCAAAAAATTCGGAGAAGAAGGCATCTATTAGAGAGAGGAGCGTGAAACCACCATGCGAATTAAACAAAGCTGGGGGAGCCGGATTTTCGATAGCGTGAACGTTGTACTACTGCTTGTGTTCGCTTTAATGACTGTCATTCCGTTCATTTATGTCATTGCAGGCTCATTTGCTACCCAGAAGGAATTGTTAATGCGAGGCTTTATTTTATTTCCGACTGAATTTTCTTTGGATGCATACAAGTACATTTTTTCTACTCAAACACTTGTCAGAAGCCTGCTGGTAACGGTTTATATTACGGTTGTAGGCACGCTGATTAACCTTTTTTTCACATGCTTGATGGCTTATCCTTTAGCGCGCAAGGATATGGATTTTCAAAAGCCGATCTTGATGTTGGTTGTGTTCACCATGCTGTTCAGCGGCGGCATGATTCCGACGTTCCTCGTGGTGAAGGAGCTCGGCATGATCGATTCCTATTGGGCCTTGCTTATTCCCGGAGCGATCAGCGCCTTTAACTTGATTATTATCCGCAATTTTTTTCAACAGCTGCCGGATGGGCTGGAGGAATCGGCTAAAATAGACGGCTGCAACGATCTTGGCATTTTTCTTAAAATCGTGCTGCCGCTATCCATGCCCGCTATCGCGACTTTTTCGTTATTTTATGCGGTTGGCCATTGGAATATGTTCTTTAACGCGGTTCTCTACATTAATGACCATACCAAGTGGCCGATCCAGGTGCTCTTGCGGCAAATCGTCATCCTGGCCTCGGGCGGTATTGGGGACTCCAGTACAATGGAAACGGACTATGTCGCTCCACCGGATCAAGCTGTGAAGATGGCGGTAATCGTGGTCTCAACTCTTCCGATTCTGCTTGTATACCCGTTCTTGCAAAAGCATTTTGCAAAAGGGGTATTGCTAGGCTCGGTTAAGGGATGAAGATATAATAGTATTTAGATAAAGGGAGGATGCAAGTATGAACAGAAAATATCAAAAAAGAAGATTAGCGAAAGCAGGGGCATTGCTGGTCGCAATCGCGCTGACCGTTGCGGCCTGCGGAGGAAACAATGATGGAAATCCGCAAAGCGGCGGCAATTCAGGAGATGCACAAGGACCGCTTCAGCTGACAATGATGCTCCCAACCTACAGTGCGGAGCAAATGCCGGCCAATAGTTCTGTTCTGAAAATGCTGGAGGAGCAAACAGGCGCGAAGCTAAGCGTCTCCTGGGTTCCATCAGCCTCTTATACGGATAAGCTCAGCGCTACTATCGCATCCGGCGAATTGCCAAAAACGTTCGTGGCATTGGAGCCGAAAGCCTCCTACATCGTTAACGCCGCCCGTTCTGGCATGTTCTGGGAAGTCGGTCCGTACCTGAAGAATTATACAAACCTAAGCAAAATGTCGGAGCTCGTCTTAAGCAACGTTTCGATTGACGGGAAAGTGTACGGCTTGTATCGCGAACGTGATCTCGCTCGCTTCGGGCTGATGATCCGCCAAGATTGGCTTAGCAATCTGGGGATTGAAGCGCCTACAAACGTCGATGAGCTTTACAATGTTCTGAAAGCCTTTACAACCGGAGATCCAGACAAAAATGCCAAGCAGGATACGATTGGACTCGCTGTTGGCATGCAAGGAAACAACATCGCAGGGTTCAAAGACATTCTCGTTTATATGGGCGGACCTAACGAGTGGGAGCTTCAGGATGGCAAGCTCGTTCCAGCTCATATGACGCAAGCCTATTTGGATACAATGAAGTTTTACAAAAAGCTGTACGACGAAAAAATCATTAATCAGGACTTCGCAACCGTTCAGGACGGCCGTTCGGTCATGTATAAAGGCCATGCAGGGCTATGGATCGATAATATGCTAGACGGTAAAAACATTGAGGACAACATCAAGAAGGTCGTTCCTAATGCCAAAATCAACTTGCTTAACCGTATCGAAGGATCGTTGGGTGATCGTACGCGCGCTGGTTCTGGTTATCTCGGCATGTATATGATTCCGAAAACAAGCGTCAAAACGGAAGCAGAGCTTGAGCAAATATTGGCATATTTTGATAAAGTGTCTGAGAAGGAAAATCAGAACCTGATGAAGTACGGTATTGAAGGCCAGCAATATAAGATAGAGAATGGCGTGTATACTCCGAGTTCAGATGCGAAGCTCAGAGCAGATATTACCGACGGCGGTCAATTTATGATTCTACAGGATGAGGTCGTCAATTACGGAACAGAGCTGGAGCTGCTTAGTTCGAAATTGTTTCAGGACAATGCGACGTTCGCCGTGCCAAACCCTGCTGCGCCGTTTATTTCAAACACGGATATCGAGAAAGGCAAGGAGTTGTCCAAAATCATTGCTGATGCAACCGTGAAATTCATTATGGGCGCGATCAACGAGGACGATTGGAACGGTGCGGTCAAGCAATGGCTTCAAAGCGGCGGCAGCAAAGTGATTGAAGAAATGAACGCCGAATACGCCAAGCAGGCTGGGAAATGACATAAGAGCAAAGCTCAGAGCCGAATGCAATGAAGCATTAATTAGATCAAGAACAATCAAAACGGAGACTGACTTGCTAGTCGTTTTGCATGAATAATGGATGCGGAAGGTTACAGGAACGTATGGGAAGTCAGGAGCTGCATGATGGCTAAACAAGGAGTTTTCTTGTACACTTTAAGGAATATCAGGAAACGACCAATTGGAGGCATTATGAGATTCCGGTCCCCGTCTTATTTATTGAAGCTGATGCTGTTGTCTATATTAATCGGTACGCTTCCAGTTATTACGCTAGGCACGTTCGCTTATTTTAACGCCTCCAGAACGGTGCAGGAAAAAGTGGACGAGAGCAATAAGCTGCTGTTAAAACAAATGCAGGTGCGTACGGAGCAAACACTCAGGACGATCGATAATTCTGCAACACAGCTGCTCCAGTCGCAAAATGTTACAAGCGCTTTCAATCGAAGTTTATCCAATCATGATTTCCAATTGGTGCAAGAGCTATATAAAGGCATCTCGCAGATTCAAACGTATGAGCTAGGCATCAAGGAAGTGTTTCTATTTAGCCTGAACAACGATTGGATCGTTTCGAGCAGCGGCGTAAACGAGTACAGTTTTCCTGAATTTAGGCCAGTACTAGAATCGTTTTCACGGAACGCGAAGGGCTCGTTCTGGAGCAGCGGATCAGTAGAATTCCCTGATTCGTTCCAGTCCGTTTATTTTGTGAAAAAGTATCCGTTCAACTCTCCCAACCCGACAGGTATTATTTGTGTGGTATTGTCCTCCGATGTGATGAAAAATATGGACGAGTTTTTGAACAGTAAGTTCGGCAGCGCATTTATCGTGGATCAGAATGCCACGATTATTGTTCACCGTGACCACGACAAACTGGGAAGCCGAATCGTGGATGAACCCTATCTGAAATCATTTATCGATACGAATGAAACTATCGGTCAATACGCGACTAATCGGTACGGAGAGGCAGTTACGGTCACTTTTCGTAAATCCCCCTATAACGGATGGAGCTATGTATCCGTCATTTCCAATGAGCAGGTAAACGAGCAAAATAAAATAATCGGCTGGATTACCATGCTCGTATGCTTGATTATTCTGCTCGTAACGCTCATCGTTGCTTGGTTTGGCTCCAAAAAAATGTACAGTCCGATTCAATCCCTATATTCTTCTTTAACAGTTGTTCCTGCAATGAATGAAAAGGTGAAGTCGAGCGGTGAGCTTCAGGTAATCGGCGAACGCGTTGACTATTTGATTCGTAATCAGTCTCTTATTATGAATGAGTTGAAGGGGCAGCAAACGCAGCTTAAAGAATTTTTTATGCAAAAGTTATTTGGCGGCACGATTCAGCCTAATGATTTTTTAGAGAAGCTGAGCTTGTATGGTTTGGAGCAGCCGTGGCCATCTATGTGCGTCGTTGCGATTCAAATCGATACGCTTAAGGATACGAGATACGCGGAAGGAAATCGGGACTTGCTGATGTTTGCTATTAACAACATCGTTGGCGAATTGATTCTTTCCGAGCAAAGGCTGGAGCCGATTGTCAAATCGGACTACCAAGTGACGCTGATCGGTTCCTTGCAGACGGGAGAGCGCTTTAAAGAGCAGATTTTCAACTTGTCAGACGAAATTCAGAAGGCCATATACCAGTACTTGGAGATTAAAATCAGTATCGGTATTAGCCGTCCGTTCGTGTCGTTTGCAGAGACGCAGCAAGCCCTTCACGAGGCAACGACCGCCCTTAAGGCCAGAGTAGGATTAGGGCAGGAATCGATCCTGTTTATTGAAGATGTGCAGCCGCAGAAGAGTCATTTGAACAGATATCCGATTGTGGGTGAGCAAGCCTTGTTAGATGCAATCCGGGTTGGAAATGAGGAGCAGGCAGAAGCCGCTTTGAAGCAATTAATTGGCGAGTTGTTTTGGCCTCAAGAGCAGCATCGTGATTATCAATTGTCATTGCTGCGGCTTCTGATTGCCCTTCTCAAGTTTGGACAGGAGTTATCTATTCCAATGGAGCGGATTCCGGAGGATGAAGCGGCGTTAATTCAGTCGCTGTTCAAGCTTCGAAACGTACAGGAGATGGAGCACTGGTTCTGGTCCATATTCGTGCTGCCATATATCCAGGAGTTAGGCACTCGCCGGGACTCTCAATTCAAGCATATTTCCGATGCAATAATTGATATTATAGTAAGAGAATTTGATTCGGCGCTTACGCTAGAGGAATGCGCTTCGCGCATCAACTATCACCCGCATTATGTGAGCCGTGTGTTCCGTCAGGAGACGGGCATTAATTTCGGGGAATATCTATCACAGCATCGGATTGCTATAGCGAAGAAATGGCTGAAGGAGTCCGACCTGAAGATTGTAGAAATCGCCGAACGGCTGCAGTATAATAATTCTGCCAATTTTATACGTTCCTTTCGCAAGCTTGTGGGCAAGACACCGGGGCAGTACAGAGAGGAAGGATAAAATCGGTTATCAAATGAAGTAATGACTTCGTTTTTTCGCGTAAAGGTGAGGACTGTAATTAAACCAGTCCTCACCTTTTTTGTATCAGAAAGCATCCCCTTTAGCATCCAAAATAAAAAGAACGCTTGTTAACACATCAACAGTTGATGTGTAAACGGTTGATGTATAAACAATATAAAGATTAACGCTTTTAAGTTTTTCAGGCAAATAAAAAAAGCATGTATGGAGGATGGTTCTGTATGAATACCGAAGAAAAAAAACAAGAAATTTTAAAGGCTTATGAATTTAGATTTGCATGTAAAAACTTTGATACAGCCAAACAGATCCCCGATAATGATTTTATATTCATTTTGGAAACGGGCAGATTATCACCAAGTTCATTTGGTCTTGAACCATGGAAGTTTGTCGTAGTTCAAGATTCTGCGCTTCGTGAAAAATTAAGACCGGTTTCTAGCGGCGCTCAGGGACAGCTTTCGACTGCTAGCCATTTACTGTTTGTTTTGGCTAGAAAACAAAGCGGGCTTAGATTCGATTCTCCTTACGTAAACAAAATGATGCAGGATATTCAACATATGCCGGAAGACATTGCCCGATTTGTTTCCAGCATTTATAAAACGTTTACTGAAACAGAACTTCAAGATGATGACCAGCTCATTTTTGAATGGGCATGTAAACAAAGTTATATTGCTATCGGTAATATGATGACAGCTGCGGCTCAAATCGGGATTGACTCATGCCCAATTGAAGGCATCGACCGAGAGAAGGTGGCTGCTATTTTTGAAGAAGAGGGAATTATTCATAATAACGAATTTGGGGTAGCTTGCCTAGTTGCTTTCGGATATCGGCTAGAGGAGCCTAAACGTCCAAAAACAAGGCAAATCCTGAGTGACATCGTTGAGTGGAGATAAACAAACAAAGTATAATTTAATTAGACGAAGTAAAAGAAGCTGCTATTAGAGCGGCTTTTTTTTATGGAACAGGCATAAGCTATACATGTTTTTGTGGAGCATAGGCGAGCTGCCTAGCTGCTTGTAAAAAAAGAAATTAAGCGGTATAGTGTCTAATACATTGTCAAAAAAATTTGCCAAATATCTATTTAATGAAAGATGGGATGTTTCTTGAAAACAGATTGGGCTCAGGAAGCCGCAATTTTATTCCAAATGTATGGTGTAAACAAAACGATTAATACCTCATTTGATGCCTGCATTAGTATCAGTCAATCTCGTTTTGAAATACTCTCATTAATTTACCAAGAGTTCGAAATCAGTCAAGGTGATTTGCAAAGAAAAGTGACCATTGATAAGTCAGCCGTTACTAGACATATTAAACAGCTTGAAGAAAACGAGATTATATTAAGAAGAAGAAAAGAGGATGATAACCGTATAATTCTAGTCCGACTAATAGAACAGGGGCGACACTTAATTGAAAATGCACAAAGAGAGAAAGAGAGTTTTGCAAGGGCATTGCTCGCTGATATTGGTGAAGAAGAACTTGTTGCTTTTAGGGCAGTATTATCAAAATTAAATAAGAATGTCAAAGAGATTAAGGCGAGCGAATGCCGTCAATAGGTAAATCCAGCCGTTGTGCAGCTTATTTTTCCTATTTCAAGAAACCTGTATACTGTTCAGGCTTGCAAGATCTATATTCGAAGGGGTGCACCCAAATTGCGGTTCTACGCACTTTATTGAATTAGGTCTTTTTTTGCTGCAAATTTCATCAATGCAATTTCTGAACGATTTATTAAAGGCGTATTTGCTTCGTAGCATCGACGGCAACAAATTCTATTTAATGGCTACTGATCTTAGTATCTATCATCGCGGCGGTTGGCAAGGGTCTCAAGCAACGGTCACTGGAAGCCGCTCCCTCATGATTTGGGAGTCGTCCGATCTGGTAAATTGGTCTGAGCCTCGAATGGTTAAGGTCGCTCCAAAGGAAGCGGGCTGTGCCTGGGCGCCGGAAGCGATCTATGATGAAGAGGAAGATGATTACCTGGTTTTCTGGGCTTCCAGCATGGTGTCCAGTAACGGCAAGGAAAAAGGATTGCACATCTACGCCAGCAAAACACGGGATTTTCGAACCTTTACACCTTCTGAACTGTACATCACTCGAGGTGAAGAGCGTACGATTATCGACACCACTATTATTAAAGCAGGCGGTATGTATTATCGAGCTTCGGGCGATGGGCAAATCACGATCGAATCCAGCGAGTGACTTATGGGGGAATGGAAAGTTATTTCTACACTTGAGTCATTAGGTCTGGGACTAACTGGAAAGGATGTAGAGGGTCCAGAGTTTTTCAAGTTTAACGGCGAAGAGAAGTGGGGGCTTCTTGTTGATCAGTATGGAACGAATCGTGGCTACTTGCCACTCGTTACAACGAATATCGGCGATACAACCGGGAAGTGCTGGCGGAAGCCGGCGGCAGAAGAATATGCTTTTGGTCGTTTAAAGAAACGCCATGGAACGGTGATGCCGGTCACTCAGAGTGAGTACGATGCTATCCTGGCTAAGTGGGGATGACTAAGCATAAATTTCTTTCTTTTTTTATGGTAGAATCTGCTGTTTAAATAATCTTATTAGAATCCAGCTCGCATATGAGCTGGATTCTATATTTAATGGGGGTATTTTTTAAGTTGTATGTGCTCACATTGATTTACGATACTCGTTTGGAGACATGCCGGAGGCGTTGCGGAACAGCTTAATAAAGTAACTGGTATGCTCGTAGCCTAGCTGCTCCGCAATTTCTACCACGGTCATGTCGGACTGATTCAATAGCTCTTTCGCTTTCTCCATCTTCGTCCGCGTGACGAATTCGACGAAGGTTTCCCCGGTTTCCTGCTTGAAAATACGACTGAAGTGCGACGGATTCAGATTCAACCGATGGGCCATCTCATCCATTGCGATTTTCTCTCCAATATGGGTTTGAATGTAGCGCTGGGCTTCCGCGATCTCCCTCCGTACCGTATGGTCGCGCAGCATCTGAATATCGGTAGCTTTCTCTTCGAGAAAGTTCTGAAGCCATTCCAAAAGATGATTCAGCGTTTCGATAGAAGCGATTTGCTGCTGCTGCAGCTCACTGTTGAAGTTGATCACGAAGTTTTGCATCACCGTATATTTGAGCTCTAGCTCCAATGCCATTTTTAGTACCCAGCTTTTCACAGATTCGACTGGATAAACACGATCTTGAATGAATGCTCCCCATCGCTTCACCGTAGATTGGATGAGCGCCCTTTCTCCCCCAAGCATGCTGTCCTTCAGCTCCTGAAAGGCCTTGGCATAATGCAGGAACAAATCTTCTTTCGTCGTTTGGAGCGGCCGCAGCTCCGCAAAGACGAGCTCTCCTGCATAGAAACGGAACATCTTCACATTCATCAAATCTTGTAATTGCTTCTTCAATTGCAGGAAATCCCGAGCCACATCACCACGATAGAATGATATCCCAATACTGAGATGTCGGTACACTAATTGTTGAACACGCTTCAGCTCGGAGCGGATGTCCTCATGAAGATTACGTTTCAATGTGGCCGGGAAAGGAAACAGAAGGAAGTATTGGCGTTCGTTCGGTACAAGCAAGATAACACCTTCGTATTGAACCAATTCCTGCAAGGCGTTGTCGATGACGAATTGCATATTCATGGCTCCGCCAAACCGGCTTGCGAGCTCGAAGGAGCGCTCCGGCAGCACCGCAACAGGCAGGTATGGCATGCCATCACGGAGGTGGATGCCCATCCTCTCTGCTTCGTCGTTCCACTCCGCTTCGTTCCATATCGGCTGCTCCAGCAGCTTGCGAATAAATCGGGTATGAATGGCGGACAGATTTTGCTGCACGACGTTCTGCAGCTGGAGACGGTTGTTCTCGGCTTGTTTCTCTTCGGCTAACGTGCAAGCAAGCTGCTGCAGAACCGTAACGACATGCTCCATGCGAAGGCTTTCCTTCAGGATATAATCGTTGACGTTAAGCTTAACGGCTCTTTGGGCATATTGAAAATCCTCGTGACAGGATAAAATAATGGTCTTCAAACGAGGATTTGCCTCGCGAGCCTTCTCGATGAGATCAAGACCATCCATCACGGGCATACCGATATCCGTAATAAGAATGTCCGGCTGTTGGTTCTGGCAGGCTTCCCATGCTTCACCTCCATTGGAGCAGAGCGCGGAAAGCTCAAATCCAAGCTTGGACCAAGGAATGATATTGCTTAAATAATCAAGCACGGGGTAATGGTCGTCTGCAATAACAACTTTAAACATGGTGTTCACCTACCTCTACAGATTCGGCTGGCTCAGCAGCAGGGAATATTAATACGACTGTCGTCTGTTCGCCGTACACGCTATGAATGTTCATCTCAAAACGGTCACTATAAATCAACTTCAACCTGCTGTACACATTAAATAATCCAATTCCTGAGGCGGCTGTACGCTCCTCCGCCATCATCCTCTCAATTACGTCCCGCTTCTGAACATTGAATCGATCTTTCAAAGTCTGAAGCGTCTCTGGTGTCATGCCCAGACCATTATCTGCGATTGTGATACGCAGCATATGAGCATCCGTGGCTACCTTAATCGTGATGATACCGCCGCTCTGCGTAAATCCATGCTTATAAGCATTTTCGATGATTGGCTGCAAAATAAATCTAGGCACCGTTATGGTTAACGGGTCTGGCTGAATGTCTAGGTGGCACTCGGTCGGGAATCTCATTGTAAATTTCATTAAATCAATATACTGCATCGTCGTTTCAATCTCGGCATACAGCGTTACGAATTCATTTTGCCTCATCAAGCTTGCCCGCAGCAGCGAGGCTAAGGAGCCGACCGCATGAGCGGTGTCTTCATCATGCTTTAACAATAATTTCAAGCGTATGGAGCTTAGGACATTGAACAAAAAGTGCGGATGTACTTGCGCCTGGAGCATCGCCATTTCCGCTTGCCTCTTCAATTGTTGTTCGATCTCAACTTGCTGGAGCATTTGCTGAATCCGATCCAGCATCATGTCGAATGAGCGTCCGAGCCGCCCAATCTCGTCACGGCCGCGAATATTGGAGCGGTATTGCAAATCCCCGGATTCCACCTTCTTGGCCGCCTCGCCCAGCAATCGAACCGGTTTCGTGAATCTACCCAATAGATAGGTCAAAGCAAATAAGAAAAAGATGGCAAACAGCGATTGAAGCAATAAGGCGGACTGATAGAAGGTATTTAATTTACCGGTAAGCTGCTCGTAAGGAGCTAGACTTACCAGTCTCCAGTCCGCATAACGGAGTGGAAGCGAGAGATGAATTTGATTCTCTCCTCGCAGGTGAATAAAGCTTGGTGAAGAGCTTGTCTCCTCGTTCATGATCGTGTGGAATGGCTGACCAATTACGTCGGCGTTTCGATTGGATAGAATGATATTTTCGTCACTCAGCAGGTAAACATCCTCTTCCAAGCCAGCGAACAGATCTCGAATGGAGTCTTCCGTTCGACTGACAATCAAATAAGCGAAGGGGGCTTGATCAACAGCCTCCGTCAATGCCCGAGCCGTCAAATAAACATATCCTTGATCTTGATCCAGCGGCGGCAAGTAGTTCCGCAATCCACCCAAAAACAACGTCTCGTATGCCGTCAGTCGGGATGCCTTGGCGAACCAGTCCTGCTGAGTAAATTGCTGTGGCTCGAAATCGTAAAAGGAATAATCGGAATAAGCGCGGCCATCCCTTGTCAGCAGCGTAAGCCGTAAATCAGGCTTCTCTCCCGCAATCTGCTCTAGCCGGGTCGTTAGTTGTCTAGCAGCAATCGGATGATCCTGGGCTTCCTCCAGCAAGGTTTTAATCTCGGGATCGAATTGGACGAAATTTGAGATAGACACAAGCTCCTCCATAATTGCATTGGCTTGAGATTGTACAATGGCAAGGGATTGCGTTGCTTTCTCAAGCGTGTGCTCTCGAATAATTAACTTGGAGTAGTAGCTGCTAATATACAGCATAGCTACCGTAGGCAATACCAGACAGGCAATAGATGTCAGAATCAGCTTTTGCCGCAAGGATAAATGTTTTAGCTTAAATATAACACGCATGATGTTGTGCCACCCCTCGTTGCCATTCTTCTTTATAAAGCCATACTACAGCATGCTGATGAACGATTCATTCAACATTTTTTGCAATGAGGGAAAAAATATCGCAAAACTTTTTTGCTATAGAAAAAATCGTTGCATGTTTGCATGGAACGCGGCACCTATAATGAGGAAGACATAGAGGACAGTGAGGTGGCAAATTTGGAGCAGACAACGAGAAATGGTTTGGATCAGGGGGCGAAAACAGGCAAGGCTCTCCGAATCCGCAAGCAAGGGTTTTACGACATGATTAATGGTTATCTATTTATTTTGCCAATGCTGTTGTTGACTTTGACGCTGGTCGTTATCCCGATCATTTTGTCAGGGTTGATAAGTTTTACCGAGTGGAACTTCATTGCAGGGCTTGATGGGCTAAATTTTATCGGATTTGAGAATTATAATAATTTGCTGCATGATGAAGGGTTCCATCGAGCGCTTCGGAACAATGTCATCATGATCGCGGTTGTTCCCGTATCGATGCTTTTCGCGCTGGTGCTCGCGGCTTTGATTAACCAAGCAACCTACTTTAAAGATTTCTTCAAAGTCATCTACTTTATGCCTTTCATTTCAAGTTTCGTGGCAATCGCTTTATTATGGCGAGTCTTGTTCCATCCCAACAGCGGACCAATTAACGGATTTTTGCGGGGGATAGGCATTGAGAATCCGCCGCTTTGGCTGGCGGACCCGCAATTCGCACTGATTGCAGTCATGATTATTATGGTTTGGACTTCGCTTGGTTTTAATATGGTCATTTATTTGGCAGGCTTGCAGGGAATTCCAAAGGATATTTATGAGGCGGCCGATGTAGATGGAGCTTCTCCTCTGAGGCAGTTTTTCACTATTACCTTGCCCATGCTTTCTCCGACAACCTTCTTTTTGCTTATTACAGGTGTGGTTGGCTCGTTTAAGGTTTTCGATCTCATTATGGTGTTGACCAGCGGCGGCCCTGCCGGCTCTACATCGGTCATCGTTTATTACCTTTACGAAGCGGCGTTTGTTAACCTGCAATCCGGCTATGCGTCTGCGATGGGGATCGTGCTGCTGCTGCTGATCTTATTCGTGACACTTATCCAATGGGTGGGTCAGAAGAAATGGGTAAATTACTAGGGGGAATACACATATGCAATCCGTCAGCGCGAGCCGTCTGATCGTCACGGCTCTAATGGGAATCGTCGGGATATTTTTTATCCTGCCATTCATTTGGATGTTATCGGCCTCGTTCAAGCCTGAATTGGAGGTTATGACATACCCCATACAATGGATTCCGAAAACATGGTACATGATAGAAAACTACACACAAGTCTGGTCAGGTGCTGTTCCATTCACTCTTTATTACTTGAATAGCATTAAAGTGACACTGATGGCTACCGCATTGTCGTTAATCATTTCGGCTATGGCCGCTTATGGATTTTCCAAGGTGATCTTCAAAGGCCGGGAAGCTATGTTTATCTTAGTGCTGGCTACTTACATGATTCCTTCTCAGGCCATCCTTGTTCCGCAATTTATGATGTTTCGCTGGCTTGGTCTATTCGATAGCCATTTCGGTCTTGTATTGCTTGCAGCATCGGGAGTATTAGGCACGTTCTTGCTGCGCCAGTTCTTCATGAGCGTCCATAATGAGATTATCGAATCTGCGCGAATCGACGGCGCGAATCATTGGATTATTTTCTTCCGGATCGGGCTGCCGTTAGTCAAGCCGGCGCTTGCGACTTATATGATTCTGCGTTTCATTTGGACATGGAACGATTATCAGAATCCACTTATTTTCCTGCGCTCTGAAGCCTTGTTCACGCTTCAGCTGGGGATTCGGAAGTTTGCCGATTTTAATGGAGAGTTTTATTCGCTTATGATGGCGGGAGCCGTTTCTGCGATCTTGCCACTGTTGATCATCTTCATTGTAGGCCAGAAACAAGTGATTGAAGGCGTGGCCTCGGGAAGTGTCAAAGGATAGAAAACTATTATTCAAGGGGGAATTTCGATGTTAAAGAAAAAATGGATTCAGGCGACTGTCGTTTCGGTTTTGGTTGCGCTTGCAACATCAGCATGCTCGGGGGCAGGCGGCAATAGTACGGCGGAGGAGACGGGAAGCAAGGGCTCTTCAGACGGGGCAGTCACCATTAAATTGCATACTTGGTATCCGAAGAAAGCTGATAATTGGGATATCGTAATCGAGGAGTTCGAGAAGAAACATCCTGGGATCAAGGTGGAGTTCAACTCCGCAGAAGACAACAACTCGAATGAATATTATAAAAAGCTGGATTTAGCCGCGGCTTCTGGCGACGATCTGGATGTTATTATGTTTAGTAACATGGCATTTCTCAGCCAGCGCGCCGAGCTCGGCTTGTTAGAGCCAGTTGATACGTATATAGAGAAGGAAGGTTTCTCTCTGGCGGACGAGTACTCCACGGACACACGAATCAAAGATGTAACCTATGGCTTGCCAGGCAAGCTTTCTACACCTATGGTTTTCATCAATGAGAGCCGACTCCAGCAAGCGGGACTGGAGCTTCCGAAGGAATGGACCTGGGACCAGTATATGGAGTATGCCAAGGCGATGACGACGACGGCAAACGGCAAAACGCAATACGGCACCTATTTCCACAGCTGGATTCAATTCGGTTATTTCATTCAGAATATGGGGCAATCGACTACCGGAGCTAATCTCACGACGGACGATGGCTTGAAAGCAAACATCGATACTCCTGCAATAAGGAAATCGTTGGAAGTTCGCCTGCAAGGGGAACGAGAAGGCTCGGCGACGCCTTACTCAGAAATTGTGAGCCAGAAGCTAAATTACCGTCCACAATACTTCAACCAGGACACGAGCATGATTACGATGGCATCTTTCTTGGTGCCGGAAGCAGGGGGAACGGAGCAAGTACCTGCAACGTTCAAAACCGTGTTCGCACCACTTCCAACGATGAACGCAGGGGATCCGCTCACAGGCAACGTCAGCGGCGACGTATTTGGCGTATACAGCAAGTCCAAGCATAAAGAAGCTGCTTACACCTTTATCCGCTGGTTCACAACGGAAGGAATCGTCCTGCAGGGCAAGAACTTCCCATCGTGGAAAAAGGCCGATCTGAACAAGGTTGTAGATAACATTATTGCTGGCACGAAAACGCCTGAAAAAATCGATAAGGAATCCTTGATGTACGTTCTCGAAAACACGAAGCAGGCCACCCCAGCTGTCGCTGTTCCTTACCATGCGGAGTTAGAAAAGGTGTTCCTGGAGGAATTCGACAAAATGATGTTATCCGGCGTCGACATTGATACGACGATTCGCAATACACAAGAAAAGGTTCAGAAAATTATTGATTCCAAGCAGTAAAAAGTTCTGTGCAGCGCGGATGGGTATTCGCGCTGCACATCTATTATCCATTATGAGGAGTGATAAGGATGCTATACCCTATTAATACGTCTTCTCGCAGCGTTATCGATTTGTCCGGCATTTGGAATTTCAAAACAGATCCCGGAATCGGTTTACTGGAAGGATGGCAGATGCAGTCGCTAAGCGACACGATTGCGATGGCTGTTCCGTCTTCCTATAACGATATCGGCGTGAACGCCGAAATACGAAATCATGTAGGATGGGTTTGGTACGAACGGGATATCATTATTCCAAAGACGCTGGCCTCGCAGCGAATCGTTCTTCGATTCAGCTCGGCCACCCATGAAGCGAAGGTGTATATCAATGGAACGCTGGCCGTAGAGCATACGGGCGGCTTTACACCGTTCGAAGTGGAACTGAACGGTCATCTGTTGCCGCATAAAAATAGGCTGACAGTTGCCGTCAATAATATTTTGGACGAATCGACGCTGCCCGTGGGACATTTCGTGGAGCGCGATATTGAAGGAGTGGGCAAAGTCGCTCGGAATAATCCCAATTTCGATTTCTTTAACTATGCGGGGCTGCATCGTCCTGTGAAAATTTACACGACACCTCAAAGCTATATACAAGATGTACAGATTATATCAAGCGTCAAGGATGACGGTTCCGCGGAAGTGAGCTGCAAGATTGACAGCACCGGAGAGTCCGACGTGCGTATCTATATCCTAGATGAAGCGGGAAGCATCGTTGCCCAAGGAGAAGGGGAGCAAGGGAGCTTCTTGCTGGCGGATGCTAAGCTTTGGGAGCCTATGAATGCTTATTTGTACACGTTAAAGGTGGAGCTAGTTCAAGGAGGAGAAATCATCGATGAGTATGATCAACCCTTTGGCATCCGGACTGTGGAAGTGGCGGGCGGCAAATTCCTAATCAATGGCAAACCGTTCTACTTCAAGGGCTTCGGCAAACACGAGGATTCGCCGATTCATGGACGTGGCATTAACGAGGCGGCCAATGTCATGGATTTTCGATTGATGAAGTGGATGGGTGCCAATTCGTTCCGTACATCCCATTATCCATATTCGGAAGAAATCATGAGACTGGCTGACAGGGAAGGATTCGTCGTTATCGACGAGGTGGCTGCCGTCGGTCTGCATTTGAATTTCATTCCAACGCTGACGGGTGGGAAGCGACGGGACACGTGGAAAGAGCTGAGAACCTATGAAGCGCATCGGGAAGCCATTCGCGAGCTGATAGCGAGAGACAAGAACCATGCATGCGTTGTGATGTGGTCCATCGCCAATGAGCCTGCGACTTCCGAGGAAGGGGCGCGCGAGTATTTCGAGCCGCTGCTCCGATATGCGAAGGAATGCGACCCGCAAGGACGTCCCGTCACAGTGGTGACGCTTCAGGAAGGGAGCCCGGAGCATTGCAAGGTATCGGATCTGGTTGATGTTCTCTGCTTGAATCGGTATTACGGCTGGTACGTTGAAGGCGGGGAATGGGAGATTGCTAAATCGAGACTCCGCCAGGAGCTCCAAGGCTGGAAGAAGCGCTGCCCAGAGAAGCCAATCATCATGACGGAATATGGCGCGGATACGATCGCAGGCTTCCATGATGTTGATCCCGTCATGTTTACCGAGGAATTTCAGACCGAATTTTTACGGGCAAATCATGAGATTTTCGACGAGTGCAGCAATTTTGTCGGCGAGCATGTATGGAACTTTGCCGATTTCAGCACCAGTCAGGGCATCTTCCGCGTTCAAGGGAATAAAAAAGGCATATTTACGCGTGACCGCAAACCAAAATTAGCGGCGCATGAGCTGAAGAAACGGTGGGAAGCCATTCCAGACTATTATTATAAGAGCTAAATTGCTTATGTACGACGACGATGAGTAGTGTCATTAATGAACCCTACACCTGAAGCAATCAGGCCAGCCCGGTTTTGGCATCAGCAACCAAGACCGGGCTGGCCTGATTGCTTTTCTTGTTATGCATTTATGACAGGAAATTCCGTGTTCAAATTTGAGATTTTTGTGATAGACTTCACCTTAAAGTTGCTCCTCTCTCTGAGCGATGTTGTTTTAGCCAAACACCATTTCTCAAAGATAGGGGCGCTTTCTCTTTTTCACATAGCTGCTTGCATCATTCGTTTCATTCTATTCCGGTAGGAAGTCCGGTTCTAGTCCGATTTTCATAATGTTTAGGTCGTCATAACAAAAGCGTTATGAAGGATTTGGGGGTACAATTAGGATAGGCGACTGCTGCAGCTTTGAAAGAGACTGAATATTTCGCTACGAAAACTACGAGTTAATCAGCTTGAAGGGACAGATGCCTGATGCGTGCATATCTAAATTCGCTGCGGTTTAAAATGTTTGCCAGTATCCTCTTTATGATCGTTCCGCTTGTAATCGTCATTATTGTGAATAGCATTTATTCAGTGGGGGTTGTCCGTAATCAGGTCGCCCAATCGAACAAAAATCTGCTCAGTCTGTATATGAATGAAATCGACCGCAATTTGAATGAAGTGGATGAGTATTTGTTCGATTTTACGGAAAATGATACCGATCTGATCGGATTTCAATTGCCGAGACAAAATAACGAAACGACCTATATGATGAGCAAATTGCGACTGTTCAATACGATTATGACAGATATTAGCGTACATCGTTCAATCGATCTCTTTTTTGTTTATTCGATAACAAACGGTGAGCTTATTATGACCCAGCAGTTCGGCTCATCGTTTGAAGAACGGGACGCAACCAAACAGGAAATTATGCAGATGCTGCAGGGGGAGCCGGGGGCCTACAGCGGTCCTGACTGGCATGTGTGGGAAGGACGTAACCATAATTATGCGCTGCTGCGTCTTATACGCAGCGGGGGGGTGTATGTCGGGGCGTGGGTTAACAGCAATAAGCTGATGGTGCCTTTAAATCTGATCGATCTCGGCGAAGCGGGAGCCGCACTGCTGACGACGGGCGAACTCAAGCCAATGAGCCAAAGCGAGATGATCGAGAGGGAAGGCATTGAACTGGCAAGCTCCTCAGAAGCGTATACGATAACGGGCAAGGAGAGATCATTTTTAATGATGGATGAATCGTCGGACAAAGGCGATTTTAAACTTATGGCGCTTGTGCCGGATGATGTTATTCAGCAAAAGCTTCCTTTTCTACAGAGGGTATCCTCATTCATAACGGCGGGTGCTGTCGTTTTTTTTGTCGTATTTTTATTTTTTATACGCTATGTGTTTCTTAAGCCGATGAAGCAGTTGGTCGTGGCGATGAGGAAGACGAGAGACGGTCATTGGGGTACAAGACTGCATCAGAGCAGTACGTCCACCGAATTTGAAATCGTTAATGAAACTTTCAATCGTATGATTGCGGAAATTCGCGAACTGAAGATCGATGTATATGAAGAAAAATTAAACCATCAGAAGTCGGAGCTTCAATTGCTTCAATTGCAAATTAATCCGCACTTTTTTTTGAACTCGTTAAACATTGTTTACAATTTGGCAACGGTCAAGGATTACAAGCTGATTCAGGAAATGTCGAAGTGTCTGGTCGTCTACTTCCGTTACATGTTTCGAACGAACCGATATGTCGTACCGTTAAAAGAAGAGCTGCTGCATACTGCCAATTATTTGCGTATCCAGCAGCTTCGGTTTCCTGACTCGCTGAGCAGCAGCATCGAAATGAAGGACGAAGTGAAGGAGGTTGAAATTCCGCCTCTTGTCATTCAGACAATCGTTGAAAATACCATTAAACATGCGGTTGATATCGATCAGCCAATTACAATTGAGGTTGTTGCAGCGCTGCTGGAGTCGGATAACGGGAACCGTATTGTAATCACGATAAAAGACAACGGCTCCGGTTTTCCCGAAGAAGTGCTGAGTAGTCTGCATGCCGATGAGGAAAAAATAAGCGAAGAGGGCGAGCATGTCGGCATTTGGAATATTAAGCGCAGGCTGAGGCTGCTCTATCAATCGGACGCAGCGATAACCTTCGAGAACAATCAGAGCGGCGGCGGGGCTATCGTAACGATGTCGCTGCCAATGCCCGCTGCTGGACATTCATGATCATACTACATCCAGAAGGTGGGGGCTTATATGTTTACCGTATTAATTGTAGATGATGAGGTTCATGCGATCCGAGGGCTGGAGGTAGGCGTCCGCTGGAAATCCTTGAAGGTTCAACATGTGCATACCGCGCTAAGCCTGAAGCAGGCTCAGCAAATTTATTTGAATGAGCCGATTCATTTAATGGTGTGCGATATCGAAATGCCTAAAGGGACAGGCATCGAATTGCTGGAATGGGTAAGGGAGCATGATCCAAAGGTAGAGACGATTTTTTTGACATCGCATTCCGATTTCTCTTATGCGCAGAAAGCGATCAAGCTGGGCAGCTTCGAGTATTTGCTTAAACCGGTTGATTATGAAGAACTGGAGCAAGTAATCCGTAAAGCGTTAGCTAAAATCGAAAAAACACAGGAGCTTCTAATGTATGAAAGCGATTACAAGCATTATGCTCAGCTTTGGGAATCACAAAAGCCGTTGATGAAAGAGCGTTTTTGGCAGGAGCTCATCAAGCAAAGCATAGGCTCTTCCCCGGAAAGAATCTCCGAATATGCTGCGAGCAGCAAGCTGCCTAATCTGGTGAGGTCTAAATATTTGCCGATCTTAATTCGCGTCCAAAAATGGTATAAACCGCTCAGTCAGCGGGATGAGCAGATTATGGAGTATGCGCTGCGAAATGCAGCGAATGAGCAAATTTTGAAAAATGAAGCCGGGTCCGCCGTCATATCCGTTCCTAATGGTGGGCTGCTTGTGCTGCTTGAAGCATCAACAGATAGGATGGATACAGCGATGCTGGACGATTGCATCAGCTATGTGCGCGGCTGCAGCCAATACTTTAGCTGTGATTTAAACTGTTACATCGGTCAGCCTGTGTATGCTACTGAAATGGTGACAAGCTATTACAATCTTATTCAAATGGACCGTGACAATGTGACGCATGCCAATCAAACCTTTTTGTTTCGCCATTACAAGAAGTCTAAAGTGGGAACCCTGCAGCCGCCTTCCATGAGTTCGTGGGAAGAGTGGATGAAAATGGGAGCCAAGGATAAGTTGACGGAGGCTGTCGCTTGTTATTTGGATGATTTGAGGGACAGGAAGTACGGCGTCGACGCTCAGGCCTTGCAGCTGTTTTATCAAAATTTTCTGCAGATGATGTTTTTTGTGCTGCAAGTGAAGGGATTACAGGCCAATGATGTGTTCGCGAAAAGTCTGCTTACAGACAAGCCGCAAGAGGTGCTCCGCTCCGTGTCGTCACTCAAGGAATGGATCCTTTATCTCATTGACGTGTCGATGAGCCAAATTCACGCCACTCAAAAAAGCCTTTCAGTGGTCGACCGCGTGAAGGCCTATATTCAAGAGCATATAGGCGAGCAAAATCTGACCCGGGAAGAGGTAGCGGGCTGCGTATATTTGAACCCTGATTATTTGAATCGGGTATTCAAGAAGGAAACGGGCATGTCCATTTCGGATTATGTACAATTACAACGCATTGCATATGCAAAAGCACTGTTAGCATTGCCAGATTACACCGTTAGTGATATTGCCCTGCAGTCAGGCTATTCCAATCTATCTTATTTTTCCACTCTGTTTAAAAAAATGACAGGTATGAATCCAGGCGATTACCGCAAGCAAGCCCAGTCGAAAGAGGTCGAGATTTCGAAACTGTAAAGTCCGGATAGTGGTTATTGCCTATGTTCCGTACACCCTACAATAGAGCTACAAGATAGAATACAACAACGAAATGAGGGAAGGCGATGGAAACACCGCAAATCGCACAGGCTGTTCGTGCAGGAGAGCGGAAAGAAAGCGGGCGGCTGAATTTTATTTTGAGAAAATTAAAGCGTTACCGCGCACTGTTCCTGATGATCATTCCGGGCATGATTTATTTGATTATCAATAACTATCTGCCCATGTTTGGAGTTGTCATAGCGTTTAAGGACATTAATTATGCCAAAGGAATTCTTGGGAGCGATTGGATCGGGTTTAAGAACTTTGAATATTTGTTTGAAACGAAGGACGCCTGGATTATTACGCGCAACACGATTTTGTACAATGGCGCATTTATCGTCATTAATACGGTGTTGGCTATCGCGGTAGCGATTTTATTAAATGAAGTAAAGAAGAAGCTTGCGTCGCGCTTCTATCAAAGTGCCATTTTGCTGCCGTATTTAATCTCAATGGTCGTTGTCGGCTATCTCGGATTGTCGCTGCTCAATGTAGAGAGCGGTTTCATCAATAAACAACTGCTGCCGCTGCTCGGTATGGATCCGATAGCTTGGTATACAGAGGCTAAATATTGGCCGTATATTCTCGCAATTGTTAATATTTGGAAAAATGTAGGGTATTTATGCATCATTTATTTAGCTTCTATTATTGGCATTGATCACGAATATTATGAAGCAGCGACGATTGACGGCGCAAACAAATGGCATCAAATCCGCAGCATTACCGTTCCGCTCATCATGCCTACCATTACCATTATGACACTGCTTGCGATCGGACGTATTTTTTACTCTGACTTCGGGCTGTTCTATCAGGTTCCGCTTAATTCAGGTCCTCTTCAGCCAACGACAGATGTTATAGACACATACGTATACCGAGGACTCATGACTTTGGGAGATATCGGAATGTCGTCGGCTGCGGGCTTGTACCAATCGCTTGTCGGTTTTGTGCTCGTATTGGCCGCTAATTACGCTGTGAGCCGCAAGAACAGAGATCAGGCGCTATTTTAGAATAAGAAAAAGGTTCTTGTTAGGAGAGGTAACTTCATGAAGACGAACCATATGAATCAATATGCTGTACATGCCATCCTTATTTTGCTGACAGCTGCTTGTGTATTTCCGTTTCTGCTGTTAATCACATCATCACTGACACAGGAGCAGGCGATTGTGAGGGATGGATACAGCCTGCTGCCTAAGGCATGGAGCATCGAGGCTTACGAGTATTTGTGGAATAAATCCACGTCGCTGGTTAAGGCTTACGGCATAACGGTAACGATTACAATTATCGGGACAACCGTGGGGCTGCTCATTTCAGCGCTGCTGGCGTATCCGCTGTCGCGGGGAGATATGCCGCTGAGGGGGACGCTGTCCTTTATCGTATTTTTCACGCTGCTGTTCAACGGGGGGCTGGTGCCGACATATCTCGTGTTTACCGAGGTATTCGACATGAAAAATACACTGCTTGCGCTGATCATACCTGGCCTGCTTACAAACGGCTTCTTCATTCTGCTGATCCGCTCGTTTTTCAGCACCTCAATCCCGGTTCCCATTATCGAATCGGCCTATATTGACGGGGCAACGGAGTTTAAAATTTTTTACCAGATCGTGATACCGCTTTCTTTACCGATTTTGGCCACTATCGGTCTCATGCTGACGATTGGCTATTGGAACGACTGGTTCAACGGCTTGATCTATGTGACGGAGCCTGAATTATACAGTATCCAAAATTTATTGAACCGGATGCTGAGTAATATCCAATTTCTACAGCAAACCAACATTGGGGGCAACAACAGCACGGCTGCGGCGGGACTTCCTATGAATTCCGTGCGGATGGCGATGGCAGTTGCAGGAATATTGCCCATTTTGTGTGTGTATCCTTTTTTCCAAAAGTATTTCGTTAAAGGCCTTACCATTGGAGCTGTTAAAGGTTAGTTAGAGGCAGCCAAGCTCGGATCTCGCAGGTCCGATTGGTATAGATTTATGATCATCAGCACACAGGGGGAAATCGAAGATGAAGAAGAAAACAACGACACTGCTTTTATCGATTATGCTTGTACTAAGCCTGCTTCTTGCAGCCTGCGGCAGTTCGGAAAATGGAGGCAACGCTTCGCCTGGCGGATCTGGAAGTGAAGCTGGAGCCGGCGATAGCGAAGCCGTGGAACTGACGATGGCCTTTATTAATCTCGGCACGATGTCGGATGTTGCGGCGGTGCAGGAGGAGATAAACAAAATTACCAAGTCCAAAATTAATGCGACTGTGAAGCTGATGCCAATTGATATTGCAGCATGGAACCAGCAGGTCAATCTTCTTCTGGCAGGCAACGAGCCTCTGGACCTGCTTGTTACTTCCTCTTTTTTTAATTACAGCTCTCAGGTTGCCAAAGGACAGCTGCTGCCGCTTGACGAGCTTCTTGAGAAGTATGCGCCGGAAATTAAAAATACGATGCCTTCGGAAATTTACAATGGTACGAAAATCGGCGGAAGTATTTATGGCGTGTCGAGCATACGCGACGTGGGCGCAGATTATGGCATGGTCATGCGTAAGGATTTGATTGACAAGCACGGCATTGATCTTTCGGGAGTCAAGACTTTTGAGGATCTTGGTACAGTATTCCAGACGATTAAGGATAAGGAACCGGGCATTGTGCCTCTCGTTCAAAGCACGCAAACAGGCACGGTTGCTTATCAAATGTATACACCGCAGATCGATCCGCTTGGAGACAGCCTTGGCGTGATTTTGCTGGACAGTAATGATCTGAAAGTCGTAAATCTGCTGGAAACAGACATTTTCAAAAATAAGGTCACTCTTGCACGCAAGTGGTATGAAGCCGGCTATATTATGCAGGACGTAGCAACGACGCAGGAGCAGGGCTCAAGTCTCGTAAAAGCAGGCAAAGCGCTTGGTTATTTTAATAATATGAAGCCAGGCTTTGAGGCACAGGAATCCAAGACTACCGGTTATGAAATGACCAGTGTCCATCTGTCTGAGCCTGTGATCCAATCGAATGGAGCAAGCGGCTTTATGATGTCGGTTCCCCGCAACAGCGAAAACCCGGAACGCGCTATGCAGCTTCTTAACCTGCTTTATTCGGATGCCGAAGTGATGAACTTGCTGGCGAACGGCATTGAAGGCAAGCACTATGTGAAGAATGAGGACGGAACGATCAAGCTTCCAGAAGGCGTGAAGGAAACGACATATCAGTTCAACCAATGGGAAGTGGGCAACAATTTTTTAACATATGTGTGGGAAGGTACGGATAAGGATATTTGGGAGCAGACGAAAAAATTCAACGAGTCCGCGAAGGTATCTCCGGCACTCGGTTTCTCCTTCGATGCGACGCCGGTAAAAACGGAGGTGGCGGCGGCGACTAACGTGGTCAATCAATACAAGGTCGGGCTGGAATCCGGCTCGCTGGATCCTGCACTCATTGAGGAGTATAACGAGAAGTTGAAGGCGGCTGGGCTGGATAAGATTATTGCTGAGAAACAAAAGCAGCTTGATGAATGGGCGGCTGCTAACGGCAAATAAAAAGTTGAAAAACGGAGGTGGCGGAGTATGAAATTGCCGTTTGATGTACCGGAGTCCAAGAAAATCAGGCTAATCATTAATACCGACGCGAAAAATGAAGCTGATGATCAATTTGCCATTGTCCATGCCTTGCTGACTCCTCGTTTCAGGATAAAAGGTATTATAGCTGCCCAATTTGAAAAAACGGCTTCGATGATGAACCGGAAGGACACGATGCAGCAAAGCTATGACGAGATCGAGAAGGTGCTCTCGATTATGGGATTGCAAGAGGAGGTCCCTTACTATAAGGGGGCGGTCAGCGCATTGGAGAACGAAGAAACGCCCGTCCCTTCCGAGGGGGCTGCTGCGATTGTGCATGAAGCCATGAAGGAGGATTCCTCTCCGCTGTATGTCGTATTCCTTGGACCGCTTACAGATATGGCGTCAGCATTGCTTATGGAACCGCGCATCTCGGATAGGCTGACAGTTGTCTGGATTGGCGGCGGGCACTGGCCGCTCGGTGGCTGGGAGTATAACTTGTTTAACGATATTGCTGCCGCTAATGTGGTGTTCCAATCATCAGTGGAGCTGTGGCAGGTGCCGCACACCGTTTATACGACGATGAGGGTAAGTATTGCGGAGATGATGTACAAGGTTAAGCCGTACGGTGAAATCGGGCAATATTTGTTCCAGCAGCTGATCGACTTCAACAATTGGGCAGCAGAAGCGTTCAAGGACTCCCCGTGGCCCAAAGGTGAAATGTGGTCGCTCGGCGACTCACCTGCCATAAGCCTGCTTCTGGATGAGCACGAATACGGGTATGAAATGAAGCCTGCTCCGAGAATAACCGAGGATATGTACTATGTGCATGATCAGAAGGAAAGAATGATCCGTGTCTATCATTTTGTGGATGTCCGCTTTACTCTGGAAGATATGTTCGCTAAGCTCGCATTGACGTATGGCAGCTAGAAGCTAGATTAAGGGTCCGTAGCTTGTTTGTTTTTGAGCCCCCGCGCACCGATTGGATCGCTGCGCGGGGGTTCTTTGTCATGAAGCTGCGAGGGAAGCGGCTTTTCCGCGTTTTAATCTATCACAGAATCTGGTAAATTTATGGTATATTAGCTATGAACCTGCAAAAAAGCTGTTTTTGACCATAGAGAGAATCATAGTGGAGATCGAAGCTTTTATACCGGAAATCCAAGAGGATGGTGTGTATTGGTGGAAAAGAGTACGAGGGATCAGCAGCGATTGAACACGGTCATAACATTTGCAGACAATGTGCTTAAGGAGGGAAGGGGCCGCAGCGGATGGGAGGCTAGCCCGTTGTTCGCTGACGGAATCGATGTTAGGACAAAGGAGCCCGTCACATGGCGATTTCCCGGAGGGCGCGAGGTGGTCATGTCCAATTTGGCGAGCCAGCAAAACCTGTTTCGTACCTTTGTGGGGCTTTCGAGGCTTACAGGCGATGAGCAGTATGAAAATGCCGCTAAATTAGCAATCAAATTTCACTTTGACCATCTTCAAAGTGAGTGTGGCCTGCTGCAATGGGGCGGGCATCGGCTGATTGATCTGAAAACGCTGCAGGTTGCCGGGGCAGAGGAAAAAAACGGTATGGTGCATGAACTGAAAAACCATTTTCCGTATTATGAACTCATGTACGAGGTTGACCCTGCAGCTACCGTCAAATACATTAGAGCGTTATGGAATGCACATGTTTTCAACTGGAGCACCCTTGAGATTAGCAGACACGGCAGCTTCGGCTTGAAAAGCAGCAGGCTGTGGGCACACGAATTCCGGGATGCGGAGCCGTTCTCAGAGGTTAGCGGGCTGTCCTTTCTGAACGCGGGAAATGATCTGATATATGCGGCAGGAATGCTGTACAAGCTGGCGGGCGAGAAAGGCGCTCTGTTATGGCTGAAAAGGCTTGCCCGCCAGTATAACAAGGCTAGAAATGCGGATACAGGCTTAGGTGCGTATCAGTTCAACAAAGCGAGAAAAGTGTATCATACGAATGACGACAGCAATACACATTCCCGTTTCGGGGACAGGGCTGGGCGGCAATTCGGTCCCGAGTTTGGAGACGCAGCGCTGGAAGGCAAAATGCTTTTGGAAGCGCAAGCCTCTACCGTCTATTATGAAAATACGATGATGCAGCTTCAGCTTGCAAGTGGGCTGGGGGAAGTAGTGAAGGAGCTGGCGCAATGGTCAAGGCAAGGGCTCGGCGCTTTTTTGAAATACGGCTACGTTCCTGAAAGGAATGCGTTTAAGCCGATGCTCACGGACGGTACGGATTTATCGGGATATGCCCTTAAACGGGACGGCTATTATGGAGATAAAGGCGCCATCATCGGCCAGTTTCCCGCTACTAGCAAATTTTTGCTTTCCTGCGTGAGGACATTTATCCAAACGGGCGACGAAAGCCTATGGGAAGCGGCAAGAAGCATCGCCAAAGGGAATGGACTTGGAGATATGGGCAGTGAACCTGAAGTGGATGCCGCTCTGGATTTTTCGACAGAGTGCGACGATCCAAGAGCTCTTTATGCGATGCTTGATGTTTATTCAACATTCGGACATTCGCAATACTTGGAGATGGCTAGAAAAATAGGAGACAATATCATAGAGAAACAATTTCATTTCGGCTATTTTGTCCCTGCCAGACACAGCAAGTATGCGAATTTTGATACAGCCGAACCGCTCGCCCTTCTAGCGCTGCAGGCTGCAATTGAGGGAAAGCAGCACGGTGTCCCAGCATTCATAGACGGTAAAGGATTTTTTCATGCCAATATGGAAGCTGACGATGGCTCCGTAAAAACGTGGAAGTCCCCTCAGCTGTACAAGGAAACGATCTGAGCCTATTCCTCGACCAATTCTATAATGCCCATATTATTTTTGAACAGGAATACGACTCTCTTATTGCCGATAGCCGGAGCTGCCAAAGCCTCGGCTATGACGAGATAGCCCAGCTTCTTCAGTTGCTCGGTCTTCTCCAAGAGGTTCGCCGTTTCATAACAGAAATGGTAGGGTGTGCTGCCAACCTTTTTCAAAATATTTTTAACCGGAGAATTGTCATTCAGCGGACAGACCAGCTCTACCAAATAGGTGCCATTTTTAATAAATTGAATTAAAATATTCCGTTGATCGTCATGGCATTTTTCGCCGTCCACCTCGTACCCTAGCGCGATAAACTCCTGTAAAGCTTTATCTAAATCCTCTACGACATACCCTATATGATGTACTTTCATATAACTCAACTCCTATTAAAGTTTAGCTGCTCTATTCCACACATTTAATCACATGCAACGGCTTATAAGCTCATCGCCCACTTCACAAATATAATATAATCCTCTGCTGTCAAATAAACAAGATAATTGACATCCTCGACAAAAAAAGGGAATTCGTTGACAATGATTCGACGATAGACTACGATAAAATTGACTTTGTTGTAAAAATTTATAAACTCCCAGATGTAGCGGCTTAAAGCTAGAGAAGGCTGTAAAAATGCTATCCTAAATCTAAGCAAGGGGAGAAGTTTCGTGAATATGATCAGTCGTGATTTAAATCTCGTATTTTCGGCAACGTTTACCGCAGAACCAGTCAGAAGGTCACTCGTTTTTTGGTTGGACAAGCTCGGAATAAACGCTGCAATTCAATATGAGAATCAGGTTTTCAAGCAGCTGCTCGATCCTTATAGCGCTATGCGCCAAAACAACGGGATCAACGTCATTCTCATTCGTTTTGATGATTGGTTCAGGGTGGAGGACGGCTTGGAAACGGAGATCAGGAAGGATGCTTTAATACAATCCAAGCTTGACCGTAACATCGTTGATCTGTTGAATGCATTGAAAACATCAGTAGAGAGCACATCAGCCATTCATATTGTGTGTATTTGCCCTCCTTCGCCATTGATGGAATGGAGCTCCGAGACGGCTTGCGATTATAAGGAAATAGAGGACCGACTATATCAAGGGCTTCAAGGACTGAACGGCATTTTACCAGTGGCTTCTTCTGACATTTTGGATCTCTATCCCGTAGCGGATTATTATGATTTTCATTCGGATAAAATGGGACATATTCCATACAAACAAATTTTCTTTGATGCGTTAGGTACGGTCATTGCCAGAAAAATCTATTCGGCTGTGAGCCTGCCATATAAAGTGATCGTGCTGGATTGCGACCAGACGCTGTGGAAGGGCATTTGCGGTGAAGACGGCGTTGAAGGAATAGCGGTGGACCCGTATCGGAAGCAGCTGCAGGCATTTATGCTGGAGCAGCAGCGCTTAGGGATGCTTCTATGTCTTTGCAGCAAAAATAATGAAAGCGATGTCATAGAGGCGTTGAACCGGCCTGATATGCTGATCAAGCCCGAACACATCGCGGCTTCGAGAATCAACTGGGAGCGCAAATCGGATAATTTGGAAGCATTGGCTAAAGAGCTGAATTTGGGTCTCGACAGCTTCATCTTTATCGACGATAACCCTGTCGAATGTATGGAGGTTAAAGCACGTTGTCCCCAAGTTCTGACATTATGCTTGCCTGAAAAGGACGAGGACATTCCGCTTTACTTAAGCAACATTTGGGCATTTGACCGTATAAACACGACTGCGGCAGACCAAAGCCGTACGGAACAGGTTAAACAAAATACGGAGCGGAATAAGTTCCAGCAGGAAATGCTGTCCTACGAAGCTTTTATAAGCGGGTTGGAGCTGAACGTAAGTATTGCTCCTTTGGTTGATGAGGAGCTGGCAAGAGCCGCTCAATTGACTCAAAGGGTGAATCAATTTAATTTTACTACGGTCAGGCATTCGGAAGCCGAGCTCAGAAAACGATGCAGCGAAGACAATGTAAGCTGCTTCACGGTAACGGCAAGTGATAGATTTGGAGACTATGGAATGGTCGGCTTGGCCGTTTGCCGCGAGCAGGGTTCAAAGCTTAGGGTGGACAGCTTCCTTCTTAGCTGCAGAGCTCTAGGCAAAGGTATAGAATATACGATGCTTGCTAGACTTGGCGAATGGGCGGCGGACAATGGTCTGGGTGAAGTAGAGGTCGTTTTTGTTCCAACCTCCAAAAACCAGCCAGCTGGTCAGTTTTTAAGCTTAATCGGAGAACAGGACGTCACGGCTTCGACTGATCACAAAGTATATGCGTTCACGGCGGCCTTTGCCAGAACCATAAACTTTGCCTCCTACCTGGAAAAAGCCGACCACTACCGCGAGGAGGTACATGCAGCTGCGGAACAAACGGCGAGCGGGGCGGATACGGCTATTTTAGATGTGCTGGATGATATTGGGCGGCACTTGAATACTTCTAGAAGCATCCACGCCAAAGTAGAGGCGGCCTCGCAGGGCAAGACTGGCGAACGGGCAGAATACGTAGCTCCAAGAAATGAATTTGAGCAAAGAATATTAACCATTTGGGAAGATGTTTTAGTCATTGAGCAAATCGGAGTAATGGATAATTTGTTTGAGGTTGGCGGCGAATCGATCAAAGCGATTCAGATTTTGTCCCGAATTCGGGAGGAATTTGAAGTGGATTTGCCGATGACGGTGCTGTTCGAAGGTTCGCTTACGATTGCCGGACTTGCCGAGGCGGTGGAAACGAGCTTGCTCAGCAGCTTTGATGAGGACGCAATTGCTGAACAATTAGCGGCCTTGGAAAACCTGACGGAAGAAGAAATCGAGCTGCTGCTTCGGGAAGAGAGCGAGTGAGGCAAATATGAAGCTTTTACTAGCTCAAAATGCATCCTATTATCCTGCACTGGGTGGAGCCAATAAGTCCAACCGAACGCTTATGGAAGCGTTAAGCCGCTTAGGGCACGATTGCCGCGTCGTTTCTACAGCATTGGTCAATAGCGCCTCAGAACAAGACCAGCGGGGTGTTGGTGAGCTTGAGGTTATATCCTCAAGCCCCGAAGTTTCCGTTTTCAACCTTAAAGGTGTGGCTATTCATGCTGTGAAAGTACGAGCAGCGATGGACAGCGCAAGGTTGAAGAATTATTTGATCAGGCAAATGAATGAATTTGCGCCCGACAGAATTTTAATTTCGACGGAGGACGTCGGGCATTTACTGCTGGAGGCTGCCGTGAACCATGCGGCTTCCAGAGTCGTGTACCTTGCCAGGACAACCCTCTATTTGCCCTTTGGGCCGGATTGTTTTTTGGAGGCGCCTGATAAAACAGAGCTGCTGCGGAAAGCGGCTGCCATTGTTGTCGTTGGCGATTATTTGAAGGACTATATGTGGCAGTGGGCAAAGCTCAAAGCAGAGGTGCTGCCCATTTCTTTGTTTGGCGATGGTCCTTTTCCCGACTTTGGAAATTTCGATAAAGGCTATATTGCCATGGTTAATCCATGTGCCTACAAGGGGATTTCCATTTTTCTAGAGCTGGCGCGCGCGTTTCCTAACCACGCATTTGCAGCCATACCGACATGGGGTACAACCTCCGATGATATGAAAGCGCTAATGGAGCTCAAAAATGTTCGGATTTTTGATCCAGTAGACGATATGAATAAGCTTTTCTGCCAAACTCGCGTTATGCTCGTACCGTCGTTGTGGGCTGAGGCCAAATCAAGAACGATCGTAGAAGCTATGCTGCGAGGCATCCCGGTGTTGGCAAGTGACGTCGGAGGAAATCCAGAAGCCAAGCTGGGAGTGGAGTATGTGCTTCCGGTAAATCCGATTAAGGGCTACAAGCAAGCCGTTGATGAGCGCAGCCTGCCCGTATCGGACATTCCGAAGCAGCATATAAAGCCTTGGCAAGAGGCATTGGAGCGTTTATTGCGTGAGAGGGAGCACTATGAGGATATATCACGACGCTCCAGAGAGGCTGCGCTGGATTACATCGAAAATAGGGGAGGCAGCAGGCAGGTTGAAGCGTATTTGCTGAATTTGCAAGTCGGAGCGGAAAATACGCAGCAGCCAGAGCTTGTCCCTGCCTTTGAAGAGAATGCCGTTGCCAAAATGACCGACAAGCTTACTCCTGCGCAGAAGGCGCTGCTCGCCTTAAGGTTAAATAAAAAAAATCAAAGCCGGGGTAATGACCATGAGTAAAGGATTGGAGAACGAAGCGCTTGCCGATAAATGGAGCGGCCTTTCGGACAAACAGAAGGCATTGCTGGCTCTGAGGATGAAAAAACAAAGTATAGAGCAGCCGGCGCCAAGCTTGAAGATAACCCGGCTGGAGAGGAACGGCGAAGACCGTTTTATCGCCTCCTATGCGCAAAAGCGCTTCTGGTTTCTTGACCAGTGGCATACGAACAAGGCCGCCTATAATACCCATCTCGTTTCCAAGCTGATGGGCAGGGTGGACGTGAATGCGCTCCAGCAAACCTTCGATGCGATTATGAACAGGCATGAGATTTTGCAAATGGTTTACCAAAATCATGAGGATGAGGTTTATTGCTGCCGTCACCCGAAGCCGGTTATGACGATTGCTGAGAAATCCGTGAAGGCCTTCACCAGAACGAAGCTGGAGGGGGAAATCGAGGACTTTGTCCACGATGAGGTCCATAACCCTTTTGACTTGGCCAACGATTTGCCTATACGGGTGACTTTGCTGTCTGTCTCAAAAAAGGAGTATTACCTGATTATCGTCGTTCACCACATCGTGTCGGATATGTGGTCCCTCCGTGTCATGAACAAGGAAATTGAAGTGCTGTACAATGCCTATGCTGCTGGGCAGCAGCCGGAGCTTCCAGAGCTTCCCGTACAGTATATGGATTATGCCGTATGGCAAAGGAATCTATTAGAGGGAAAAGTAACAGAAAGACAGGTCCAATACTGGAAGGAGACACTCGCAGGAGCGCCTCCGTGTCTGCAATTGACGACGGATTTTCCCCGTCCAGATGTTCAAACCTATAATGGGAAAGTTCATAAATTTATTATTCCAGAGGGAATAGCGGACAAAATCCATACGCTTGCAAGTGCGGAAGCGATAACCCCATTTGTTTTTTCATTAACGGCTTTTGCTATCCTGCTTAATCGCTATACGCAGGCTGATGATATCGTTATCGGCTCGCCGATTGCGGGGCGTACCCATAAAGAAGTGGAAGACCTAATGGGCTTGTTCATCAATACCCTTGCGATTAGAATTCAATTGTCTGGCAATCCCCGAATGAGGGAGCTGCTGCAGACCGTCAAAAAAACGGTTATGGGCGCAGTCGCAAACCAGGAGCTTCCGTTTGAAAAGCTGGTGGAGGAATTGCAGATTGAGCGTGATTTAAGCTATTCCCCGGTTTTTCAGGCGATGTTTAATTATCAAAGCATGGAGAAAACCGTTCTTCAGCTGAGTGAGCTGGAAGTCCGTCCTTTTTTGCGCAGCAACAATACGACCAAGTTTGATTTGAATCTTGCCGTCAAATACATTGAAGGCGAAATGACCTGCTTCTTGACCTACAACACCGATCTATTCCTTCCTGAAACGATACAGCGCATGGCCAGCCATTACATGGAGATCGTTTCCTCCATGGCTGACAGCTTAAGCTTAAAGGCTCATGAACTTGAGACGCTTACCCCACTAGAAAAACAAACGCTGCTCTCAGAATGGAGCTTTTCCGAATACAAAAATCATCCTGATGTTCCGTATGTTCACAAGCTCTTTGAGGAGCAGGTGCTGATAAGCCCAGATGCGATAGCGGTTGCTTGCCAGGGCAGATCCTACACCTACGAGGAGCTCAATCAAAGAGCCAACAAGCTTGCCCGCTATTTATCCGCGAAAGGAGTTGGCCCTGAAAAACGTGTAGCCTTGTTTGCGGAGCGTTCACTGGAAACCGTAGTAGGCATTCTGGGCATTTTGAAAGCAGGCGGAGCTTACGTTCCACTCGACCCGCTGTTTCCCGTTGACCGCATCAAGTACATACTGGACGATGCCTCAATTGATATTGTCGTTGCAGAGAAGCATTTAACAGTTTCTTTAGGCGATGCGGCAGCTGCCGAATGGGTTTATCTGGATGCCGATTGGCCTGCAATCGCAGAGCAAAGCGGTGACAATATGGCAGTGCCGCTGCAGCCTGCCAATCTTATTTACATCATCTATACATCGGGCTCTACAGGCAAGCCAAAAGGGGTTGCGGTCGAGCATGGAAATTTTCTGAATTACTATTTTGGCGTGATGCAGCGGCTGGATGTCGAGCCGGGGCTTAAATACGCGATTGCTTCCACCTTTGCGGCTGACCTCGCCACCATTAACGTTTGGGCTGCTTTAAATACGGGCGGGCAGCTTCATATTTTGACCTATGACCAGTCCGTCGACTCGCAGCAATATGCCAAATATTTCAGGGAACACGGAATCGATGTCATCAAAATGGTGCCAAGCCATTTCAAGGCGCTGCGGGAACGGGCGAACCTCCACGATATCATTCCTAATAAACGGCTTATCCTTGCTGGCGAGCCCTCCTATTGGGACATGATTGATGACATCAAGGCAGCGAAGCCTGAGACGCAGATCCAGATCCATTACGGGCCGACTGAAACGACGGTGTCTATGCTGACCTATACCGTAACCGACAAAAGGCCTGTGCAGCATACATCGGTATTGCCGCTGGGCCGTCCGCTGCCGAATGTATCCATCTATGTGCTGGATGAACATTTGCAGCTCGCGCCTATAGGAGTTCCCGGGGAGTTATTCATTGGCGGACCTGGTGTTGCCAGAGCATATTTAGGCAGGCCAGAGTTAACCGCAGAAAAGTTTATTCCGAATCGATTTGACGCGCAGAAGGGCGGACGCCTTTACCGGACCGGAGATATTGTGCGTTATTTGGAAAACGGCCATATTGAGTTTTTGAGCAGAGCTGACGAGCAGGTGAAAATCAGGGGATTCCGAATTGAGCTGGGAGAAATTCAATCCTCGCTGCTCGAATACCCCGGCATCAAGGATGCTTTTGTGACCGTCCGTGAAGAGGCCAGCGGCGAAAAAAAGATCGTTGCCTATTATGTGCAGGACGGCTCACAGCCGGTTAACCTATCCGCACTGCGGAACGCTCTGAAGGAAAAGCTTCCAGGCTACATGATTCCTGCCGTATTTATGGAACTGGATAAAATGCCCTTGAACGCTAATGGCAAGGTGGAACGCAGCGCTCTGCCTGCTCCGAATGCCGTAGAAGCAGCTTCGGAAAGCGACTATGAAGCGCCGCGGGACGAATTGGAAGTGAGGATGGCTGCTGTATGGTCCGAGGTTTTGAACATCGAGAAAATAGGAATTAACGATGATTTCTTTAGTCTGGGAGGGGATTCCTTCAAGGCGGTCCAGGTCGTTCGGGGAATCGATCATGCGCTGAGCATTATCGACCTTTTCAAATATCCGACGATCAGGGAACTGTCTGCCATTGTCTCTCAAGGCAGTACGGACAGCGGGGATGTTCTCCACCGTCTTTCGAGAGAAAAGGACGCCTCCGAGGAGGTGGCCATCGTATGTGTTCCTTTTGCCGGGGGGAGCGCGATTTCCTATCAGCCGCTAGCGGATGCGCTGGCGGATCATTACGCCCTGTATGCGGTTCAAGTTCCTGGGCATGACTTCAGCAAAAAAGATGAAGCTCTTGAGCCCTTAGAAGAAGTTGCAAGGCGCTGTGTGCAGGAAATAAAGGACAAAGTATCCGCCCCATCCATCGTCGTCTACGGGCATTGTCTTGGAGGCGCTCTAGCAATTGAAATAGCTAGACTGCTGGAGCAAGAGAATATGAGCCTTGCTGGTGTCGTGATGGGAGGGAATTTTCCTGTATCGCAGCTGCCGGGTAAGCTGTTCAAGCTGTGGAACAAGCTGCTGCCAAGGGACCGCCGTATTTCAAACCGTGCCTATATGGATATGCTCCGTTCTTTGGGCGGCTTCAGCGAGACGCTCTCAGGGGAGGAACGGGATTTTATTATCCGCAGCCTCAGGCATGACCGTCGTGAAAGCGAGCGGTATTACTCGGATCGGTACGCCGCTGCTGAGCCTGCGAAATTAAAGGCGCCACTGCTTTGCATTATCGGCGAGCGGGACAGGACGACCGAGTTTTACGAGGAGCAGTATAAGGACTGGGAGTTTTTCAGCAGCCATGTGGATATCGACCTGATCCCGAATGCGGGACATTATTTCTTTAAGCATCAGTCCCATGCCGTAGCGGATAGCATTGGAGCCGGCCTGAAAGTGTGGCAGCAGCAGAAGGAGAAACAGGAGAACGAGGGGGACGAGGACAACCAGAACCCAAATACCCGGGAAACGGCATCATCGCCGGAAGTGCTGCCGAATTTGCGAACGCTTTTCATTTTTGTATTTGGTCAGTTTATTTCGATGATGGGCTCCAGCTTGACGGGATTTGCAATGGGCTTATGGGTTTACAGCCATTCAGGCGCGATTATGGATTTTGCCGCAACGCTGGTGTTCCATCGCCTGCCGGGTATATTAATGCTTCCTTTCGCCGGCACTTTAGCGGACAAGCAGGATCGCAGGCTGATTCTCATTTGGAGCAATGTTTGCTCCGCGCTGGTCACGATTATGATTGCCTTGTTCTTTTACAGCAACTCGCTGCAGACCTGGCATATTTATGTCGCGGTGGCGGCTATATCGATCGCCAATGCCTTTCAGCGTCCGGCCTACTTGGCGGCAGTTGCCCAAATTGCGCCAAAGCGCTATCTCGGCCAAGCCAATGGAATTGTGCAGCTGGCTACCTCTTCAAGTGAAGTGCTGGCGCCGCTGCTCGGGGGCGTTCTCGTATTGACGTTTGAGCTGCCGGGCATTCTTTTCATCGACTTCCTATCCTTTCTGTTTGCTATATCGACATTGCTCTTTATTCGATTTCCGAATTCCTTATTCCGCAAAATTGAAGAGCCCTTTTGGGCCCAAATGGCCGGAGGCTGGAATTTTATAAGGAAGCGCAAAAGCTTCATGGCGTTGATTTTGTTTTTTATGGTTTCCAATTTGATGCTGGGCATGGCCAACGTCCTCATAACTCCGCTCGTTTTAACCTTTGGATCAACTGTTGTACTCGGAATGGTGACCTCGGCTATCGGCATAGGGGGACTGGCAGGCGGAATCGCAATGGGTTTATGGGGCGGTACCCGCAGAAGGGCGGAGGGCATGATTGGTTTTAGCTTGCTAATCGGCCTTTCCTATATCGTGATGGGGCTAACGCCGATCGTTGGGCTGGTTATGGCAGGCGTATTCGCTTACGGTGTTTCGCTGTCGATGACAAATGCCCACTGGCAGACGCTGATCCAATCCAAGGTGCGGGCCGAGCTGCTGGCGAGGGTTTTTTCGATCAATCAGCTATTCGCTTTGCCTACCATTCCGCTGGGCTACTATATTGGCGGCCTGCTGTCGGACAACATTTTCAAGCCGCTGTTTGTCGATCATCCGGAGCTTGTGAAAAGCCTGGGCTGGCTCGTAGGCACGGGACCGACACGGGGAATCGGCCTGCTGTTTATTTTAATCGGCTTGTTTATGGCGGCATGGAGCTTCCTCGGACTAAGGTATAATCCGCTCCGGTATATGGACGATATTTTACCCGATGCCATTCCGGGGCCGCTGTTTATAAGGGATAAGGATCGCATACAGCAGGAGGAAGATCGGGAACTGGAGCGGATAAATAAACAGCTGGCGAGTAAGAAAGTTTTTAGCAGGGGGAAGAGCTATGATATTTAATGTAATGACCGTATTGAACAGTGATTATTTTGACTTTGGAAAGCTGTTTGTTAATTCCTTTTATGACAATGTCGATTTAAGCCGGATTCATAAGCTGTACGTTTACGATACGGGACTATCCGAGGACGATAAAAAATATTTGTCTGTTTTTCCGCAGATGGAAATTGTATCAACCGAGCTGAACACGAAGCATGTGCTGCTTCACGATGAGGACTGGCGCAAAAATGTATACTCCAAAACCGCTTTTCTGCTGCAGGTCATTGAAAAGGATTCGCTGCCAACCGTCATGATCGATTCTGATTGCCTGTTCCTTGCCGATTTCACCTACTTAATACCGGAAGACGTTGATTTCGTCGCCTGCCGCCGCGAAGAGCAGGAAGCCTTTTGTGAATATATCGCCTCCTTCTTTGTGATCAATTCCATCGCCAAGGCTCCTGCGTTCATACGAGAATGGCGGGAGGAAATGTATTACGGGACGGAAAACCATAAGGAAAGCCCAGCATTGTCGCGCTTGATCAATAAGGGCGGCTATCAGGTCTATGCAATCAAGGAAGATTTGGTATCCTACACCGGTACTGAATTGACGGCGGATGTAACCATTGCCCATATGAAGTCGACAAGAGGGCTGCGGACGGTCGAGCAGAGAGTTAGCCAGCCCCATTTGAAAGCGTATAAGGAAAAGTATTTGACGAAAATTCCTATAGCTGCTGTTGGGGAAGCGTTCGAAGCGATGTTTCGGGAGACGGCTGCGGAGGCGGCGCCCGAGCAAGGTGCCGGGAAGGAGCGCGCCTCTGCTTTGGACAATATTTCGCCAGAGAAAAGAGCGCTGCTGCTAAAACGGTTGAAGAAGGGCTGATTGCCTATATTTACGATATACGTTGCCTTCACAAAAAGAGGGAGTGTAGGAAATGGACCATTTGGAACAACGGTTAAAGCTCAAATATCCTCATCTTAAAAATCAGGTAAAAACGATTAAATCGCCGCTTCGCTTTTGTCCCTTCGGGGCTCATGTCGATCATCAAGCCGGGCTGGTAGCCGGGATGACGCTGGATATTTCGGTGGATATGGTTTATGTTCAGAATGAAGAGGAATATATAAGAGTGCAAAGCTTGGATTTCCCCGACGAGGAATATTTTCATCTGGATCAGGTTCCGGCGATGGTGCCGGGATTTTGGGGCAATTATTTAAGGGGGGCCGTCCTGGCTTTAAGAAAGCAAAATATTTTAAAGTACGGCATTTGCGCATTAGTTAGAGGCAAGCATCCGATTGGCGGCTTGAGCTCTTCAGCAGCGGTAACTACCGCCTATTTGCTGGCCCTTTGCGACGTGAACGGGATCAAAATTCCTTCGCTTGAGCTCATTAACTACAGCCACTGGGTGGAGAATCATTTTATTGGGCTGAACAATGGCATACTGGACCAGTCGATCAATATTTTAAGCCGTGAAGGCTATTTGACCGTGATGGATACGAAAACCAAAAGCTATGAGTTAATCGAAAGGCCGCAAGCGATGCCGGAATTTGAAGTTGTTATTGTTTATTCCGGTGTGAGCAAGGCCTTAATCGGGACCGACTATAACAACCGTGTAGATGAATGCAAAGTGGCCGCATGGCTTCTGCACGAGATGGCCGGCTTGCCGATGAAAAACCTGAAAGGGACCCAGCTCCGAGATATTGAGCATGAGGTTTACCGGGAGCATAAGTCAGGCTTGCAAGGCAGATTTCAAAAGAGGGCAGAGCATTTTTTCACCGAGAATGAACGTGTGAGGCAAGGCGCCGAGGCGTGGAAACAGGGGGACCTGCAAAAATTCGGCAGCCTGATGCTTGAATCGGGAGAAAGCTCCATTCATAATTATGATTGCGGCTGTCCCGAGCTGATCAGCATTTTCCGTATCCTCAAGCATACAGAAGGCGTATATGGAGCCAGATTCAGCGGAGCGGGCTATAGAGGCTGCTGTATTGGGCTCGTAGATCCCGCTTATAAGGAGCAGATCAAAGCCGCCATTGATGCACAATATCCAAAGCAGCATCCAGCGTATAAGGATTTGTATCAGGTTAGCTTCAGCAAAACCGATGATGGCGCGCGAATTATATAACTGGGGTTAGAAGCGAGGGAAATACGAATGAAGGCCATTATTTTAGCAGCGGGTTACGCAACTCGCCTTTATCCTTTGACCAAGGACTTTCCAAAGCCTCTTCTGGAGGTTGGAGGGAAAGCAATCATGGATCATATTATGGAGAAGATTGAAAGGGTTAGCTTAATTGACGAGATTTTTATTGTGACTAACCATCGTTTTTATGGGCATTTTGTTAATTGGGCGAGCCAATCAGACTATTTTAAGCCGATTAAAGTCATTGATGATCTGACGACAAGCAATGAGGACCGTTTAGGGGCTATTGCCGACTTGCAGTTTGTTCTGGAACAGGAAAAGGTGGACGATGATGTTCTAGTCATGGCTGGCGACAATTTGTTCGACTTTGAACTAACGGAAATGGTTCATTTCTATCAAAGCTCGGGGACAGATACGATTGCAGCCCATGAGATGGATGACATCGATTTTCTGAGGCACACAGGTGTCATACAAATCGATGGCAATGGAACAGTCATTGCTTTTGAGGAAAAGCCTGAACAGCCCAAATCCAATTTGGCATGTCCGCCGTTTTATATTTACGGGCAGTCAACACTGCCTTTAATCAAGCAGTATTTGGTAGAGGGCAACAACGCTGATGCACCGGGCAATTTTGTGCCTTGGCTGATTCGGCATAAAGAGGTTCATGCCTACAAGTTTGAAGGGCAGCGCTTTGATATCGGGACATTGGAGAGCTATCAAGAGGCTAGAGCGTTATTCGCGAGGCAGAATTAGTAGATAAAATAGCTAGGGTGTGTATGCAAGCCTAAGTCGCCCTGCTACTCCTTATTTGGAGGACTGAGGTTCCGCTATTCTGGCTGTTGAGCCGATTCCAGGCTATGAGCGGACAGGAAATCCGTTATAACCCTCATTATCCCGTCAAAACAGCTATTGGTGGCACATTAGCGGCTCCTGAGTCCGCGTCCTGCGCCTTAACCCGTGATTCCGTTGGAATAGCGGCTCCTGAGTCCGCCAAGTCTATCTTTGTGGAGGTAGAAACATTAAAATCCCCAGCTCCTCCAATCCGTGAAAAAGGAGGAGCTGGGGATTTATTAGGTTGCGAGCAATAGGTTCTTAATGCAGCGTCTGCAAAGCAGCTGGCGTAAACGGAATTAATTCATCTTGCCGTCCGTCGCGGACTTTATCTGACCAGGCAGGATCGACGAGCAGGGCACGGCCGACAGCTACGAGATCAAATTCGCCTGCATCCAGGCGTGAGGCCAAATCATCCACATTGGCGTTTTCTGCGCCTTTGCCTTCGGTGAAGAGGCTCATGAAGTCGCCGTCCAAACCTACGGAGCCAACAGTAATCGTTGGTTTGCCGGTAAGCTTTTTCGTCCAGCCTGCAAAGTTTAGGTCCGAGCCTGCAAATTCCGGCTCCCAGAAGCGGCGGGTTGAGCAGTGGAAAATATCTACGCCAGCTTCAACAAGCGGAGCAAGAAATTGTCCCAATTCCTCAGGAGTGCTCGCAAGCTTCGCTGTATACTCGGACGATTTCCACTGTGACAGACGGATAATAATCGGGAAATCAGGCCCTACAGCTTGGCGGCAAGCTTCAATGATCTCAACCGCAAAACGTGTTCTGGACAGCATATCGCCACCATAACGATCCGTCCGTTTATTCGTTTTCTCCCAGAAAAATTGGTCGATCAAATAGCCATGTGCGCCATGCAGCTCAATGCCGTCAAAGCCAATCCGTTTTGCATCAGCAGCTGCTTGCGCGTAAGCTGCAACAAGGCCTTTAATTTCGGCTTCGGTCAAAGGCTCATTAACAACCTCGCCCTCGGCGGTAACACCTGAAGGACCAATCGGCAGTGCTTCCGGGTTCGGATGGGAGCCGACCTTGCGCGTTGTGCCAACATGCCAAATTTGCGGAACGATTTTGCCGCCAGCTTGGTGAACGGCTTCAACGACTTTTGCCCAGCCATTTAATGCAGCTTCGCCATGAAAGTTAGGGATGTTTGGATTATCAGTGGCAGCCGGATGGTTAATCAGCGTACCCTCTGTCACAATTAAGCCAACGCCGTTTTCGGCGCGGCGTCTATAGTAGGCAACTACATCTTCGCCCGGAACGCCATTTGGAGAAAAACCGCGGGTCATTGGTGCCATTACAATACGGTTAGGCAGTGTAAGTGGACCTGCTGAGAAAGGCTTGAACAACGATTGAATTGAGCTCATGAATAAAATACCTCCTAATTGAATAAAAAATCTATAATTCTATAAAAATAGATATAAAAGCATGAAATGAGCAGGAGTAAGCAAGGTTATAGCTCATCCTGAATCATTTCTTTGAAAAACTGAATGTTAGCTTCATTACGCCTGTAATAGGTGTGCTGCCCGATCCGTTTCGACTCCAGTAAGCCTGCTTTATGCATTTTCACTAAATAGCTGGATATAACGGATTGCGCAAGTCCTGTTTTTTCTGCAAAAGAACCGACACATACGCCTCCAGCAAACTGACACGCATCGGTTAGATGGCATTGAGGCCCAAAATGCTCCTCAGGCGTTTTCAGCCATTTTAAAATATGGTACCGTTTCTCGTTAGACACAGCTTTAAGTATTGACAAAGTATCCATGAGGCTTAGTATATCTATTTTTATAGAAATGTCAAATTGTTGTTTTATAAAATATAGGAACGGGTATCGTAACGCGATCCGTTCACTATATTTCTCGGACTGAAACGCGCCGCGCCGCCAAAGGACGGCGACAGCCGTTTCACCTTGAAATATAGGAAAGGATGTCCTAACGCGATCCGTTCTCTATATTTCTCGGACTGAAACGCGCCGCGCCGCCGAAGGACGGCGACAGCCGTTTCACCTTGTGCCTATTTGTGAGCGAATGGTTGGATTTTGCGCTTATTCCGTTATCGGGAACCAGCCTGGCGCATGCGTAATCGCTCCCCATAAGCCATTCGGGATGACGAGGCGCTCCTGATCTTGCTTGGATAGCGTAGTCACAATATCCTGCTCGTTGCCTTGCTTGATTTTCTCCGTCCAATCCGGGTCCATAATGAGCTCGCGGCCAAGGGCGATAAACGGCACGCCGGAGTTTTTCGCCTCAAGCGCTTCTTCTGCGGTTGTGATGCTGCCGACACCGATGAACGGAATGTGCTCGCTGTATTTTTCGACGAACCATGCCATGCGGCTTTGCGAATCCTGCTCGCCTCTGCGCGGCTTCGACCAGAAATCTTGAAGCGACACATGCAAATAATCCAGCTTCATCTCGATTAGAGCGTTAACCAGATGGTACGAATGCTCCATCGTTAATCCTTCTTCTTCCGGCTCCTCCGGCGAGAAGCGATAGCCTACAAGAAACGGCTGCGGCGCCATAGCGGCTGCCTTCTTAACAGCTTCAACGACGTAGAGCGGGAACGCCATACGTTTATGAACAGAGCCGCCCCAGTCGTCGGTACGCACATTGGAAGCCGGGGAGTAAAATTGCTGCAGCAGGTAGCCGTTGGCACCGTGAATTTCAACGCCGTCAAAACCAGCCTCAATCGCGCGGCGTGTCGCTTCGCCAAAGTCGGCGATAATCGACTTGATTTCCTCCTCGTTCAGCTCGCGTGGCACAATTCCGCCCTCCTGCTGGGCAATGCTGCTGGCACTCACCAAATCATCATTTGGCACTAGGCCAGGGAAGCATGATCTTCCGCCATGGAAAATTTGCAAAATCGCTTTCGCACCTTGGCTTTTAATAGCATCGGCCAGACGCTTGAGGCTTGGAATCATTGCGTCCGTATCCGCGCCAAATTCGCCGGGGAAGCCTTTGCCGTTGCGGCTCACGTAGACGCACGCTGTAACGACGATGCCGGGCCCAGCACTGCGGCGGCTGTAGTAGGCAAGCTCTTCATCAGGCACTGTGCCGTCCGGATTGGACGAGCAGGTTGTCATGGGCGCCATGACAATTCGATTATGTACAGACATGCCGCTCGCGAAAGTGAATGGTTCAAATAAAGGCTGAAATTGTGGTTTCATCAGTAGTTCCCTCCAGTTACGAAATGCTATGTGCTTTATTTTATATCAGATAATTACGAAAGGAAAGTGGAGTGGAAAGGTTGCTTAAATGAAAGGGCTGGTATATAATCAACCAGATTTGCAAACAACTGAAAAATTGTGGGAATAAGGTGCAACAGCTGCGGCTGGAGCTTAAAAGGGAAGTTCGGTGCAAAACCGACGCGGTCCCGCCACTGTTACGGATTAGCTGAAGCTACAAGGCCACTGATCTCGCTTAGCGGGATTGGGAAGGCAGCTTCCAGTACAATTTCCGGTAGCCAGGAGACCTGCCTGTTCTGACAACACTGCTGTAACCTACGGAGGATAGGGAAGTGTTAGCGCGCATGCTTATTTGCTATGATGGAAAATAACAATAACAGGCAGCTCTATCTTTCCTATGACTGGAGGTAGAGCTGTCTTTTTTTGCGGATTTTTGCAGGAAGATGATTTTGCTAGAGGGAGAGGAAATAGAGAAGATGAAACGTACACAAATGGCAAAAAACAAAAAAACAATAGGTGTTTTATTTAGCCTATGCTTGCTGCTGGCTCTAATGGGGTGCAGTGGCGTTAACGGTTCCAATGAATCAGGCAGCAATAATGAGCTGTCGCAGCAGTCTGCTGCTCCGTCCGCCTCTACAGCAGCTGCTTCTGAAGAAATCGTGCTGGCTGCGCCGCGGGATTTAGCACCGGGACCGCAGGATGCTTATTACACGAGCACCATTCTGTATGTATGGGAGCCGTTGATTTCCGCTTCCGAGGATGGAAAGCCTGCTCCAAAGCTGGCGGAAGCGTGGGAAATGTCTGCTGATGCCAAGGAATGGACCTTCATGCTGCGCAAAGGCGTCACCTTCCATGATGGCGCGCCATTCAACGCGGACGCGGTACTTGCAAATTTTGCCCGTTACAAGCAAGTGAGCCCGAAAAGCTCGCCATTCTATACGCTCGACATCAACAATTCATACCCAAGCCTTCAGGAAGTCGTGAAGGTTGATGATAGCACGATTAAGCTTGTTTTCGACAATCCGCAGCCGACGCTGCTGTATTCGATGATCAACTTTTCAAGCCCGATGTACAGCCCGAATAATTTTGACGAAAGTGGCGACTTTAACGGCCTGCCGCAAGGGACAGGCCCTTTCAAGCTTGTGCAGCATGAGAAGGATCAATTTTCACTGCTAGAGGCTTACGACGGTTATTATGGCGAAAAAGCAAAAGCCCAAAAAATCCGCGTCCGCGTCATACCGGACCCTGATACAAGGCTTGCTGCCTTGAAATCTGGCGAGATTTTGGGCGTCATGGATTTGGGCGCTATTCCTCCTGCCCTTGCCGAGGAGCTGCTGAAGGATGAACGCTTTGCTGTATCGACGGCAAAATCGACGATTTCCCATTACCTGCATCCGAACGGTGCCAAAGCGCCATTCAATGATGTGAAAATGCGTCAGGCGCTGAGCCTGATGATTGACCGCGAGCAGCTGGTGAAGGAGCTGTATTTGGGCTATCCGACCGCTACGGCGAACATTTTGAATGCGACATCGCCGTTTTATAAGGACATTCCTGTCGTCCATGATTCAGAAAAGGCAATCGCCCTGGCGCATGAGGTGCTTGGGGACAGCAGGCAGGCGGTTACGCTAATTGTGCCTACCTATGGACTCGATCGTTATCCGTATAAAGCGCAAGCCGAGCTGCTTCAGGCTGTGCTTCAAGAGCTGCAGCTGGACGTGACGATTCAAATATTGGATGGTGCGGCATACAAGGAAGCACAGGCACAAGGAAACTTCGATCTGGCACTGGCCATTCAGGGGCTGCCGAATGGCGATCCTTATTCGATTTTGAACAATTATATGGCGAGCGAAGGCTCAAGCAATATCAGTTATACGCTCGGTTACAGCAATGCCCGTGTGGATGAGCTGTTAAAGCAGGTGAAGACGACGCTGGATATGGATGACCGCGCTGCGATTTATAACGAGCTGCAGGATATTGCAGCCGAGGAATTGCCGACGATTCCGCTGTTTAATGATGCGAGCTTAATTGCGTACAGCAAAGAAATTACCGGATACGGTGCACTTGTGTATGGTACAACGCTGCCGCAGCTGGAGCGGGTGCAATAAGATGGCCTATTTCATTCGGAGGTTGGCGGCGGCGGTTCCCGTCCTGATTGGCATTACGTTTATAGCCTTTGCCTTAAGCGTCGCTTCTCCGGGTGACCCGGCTGTCGAGCTGCTCAGCATGAACGGCTTCAGCCAGCCGACCGAAGAGCAAATTGCTTTGAAAAGAGAAGAGATGGGGCTGAATAATCCGCTGCTCATTCAGTATGGCCATTGGTTATCAAAGGCGCTGCAAGGTGATCTTGGCACGTCTTATATGACGAAGGAATCGGTTAGCGGCGAGCTGCTGCGCCGCCTGCCAGCAACATTAAGCCTATCTTTGCTAGCTGTCCTGTTCGCCGTCCTGCTTGGAGTGCCATCCGGCATGCTCATGGCGATCCGGCGCAATCGGCTGTTCGATCATATCGGCAGGGCGCTTGCGCTGATTTTGGTTTCCATTCCTGGATTTTGGCTGGCGATCATGCTCATTGCCTTATGGTCGGAGAAGCTGCAGCTGCTCCCGACTAGCGGCTACGGCACCTGGAAGCATTTGCTTATGCCAGCGGCGGTGCTTGCTTCCGGTACAGGCGCCATATTGATGCGGCTGACGCGTGCGGCGCTGCTGGAGGAGCTGAATAAAGATTATATGCTGACAGCCCGAGCGAAGGGGCTGCGTGAGAGCTTTATTGTGCTTCGGCATGCGCTGCGCAATGCTTGTATTCCGTTGCTCACGGTTATCGGCAGTTATTTTGGAGCGATTGTTGGCGGCTCCGTCATCGTGGAAGTTATATTTGCGGTACCGGGCATCGGGCGCTTTGCGATGGACGGCATTTTTCGCAGAGATTATCCGGTCATTCAGGGCTATGTCGTATTTACCGGTCTCATCTACGTGCTGTTTAATTTGGCGACAGATTTATGTTACGGGCTCGCTCATCCGCAAATCAGGCTGGGAGGGAAGCTGCGATGAAGATGTCCTACGGGGTGGCCGCGGGCGTGCTTGCCTTCGTACTGCTTGCCAGCTTGCTGGCACCGCTGCTTGCTCCTTATGACCCGAATCAGATTAATATGGCGGAAAGGCTTGCGCCGTTGTCCTCCGCACATTGGCTAGGAACGGACACGCTGGGAAGGGATGTGCTGAGCCGCATTTTGTATGGCGGAAGGGTGTCGATCTTGCTCGCGGTCGCTGTTACGCTCGCTACAATGCTCGTTGGCCTGCTGCTGGGCACCATTAGCGGTTATGCTGGCGGTTGGACCGATGAAGCCATTCAAATTGTCGTTAGCATTTTTCAAGGGCTGCCGGGTCTTGCCCTTATGCTGGCCATTGCAGGTACGCTCGGTCCTGGGGTGAAAAGCCTGTTTGTCGCGCTGCTCTTCACCTCATGGGCGGATTTCTCTCGGGTTGTGCGCGGCGAGGTTATGAAAATTCGCGAAGAAAGCTACGTGGAAGGCATCCGTGCTTTAGGAGCGGGCCATGCGTATATCATCGTCAGGCATATGCTGCCAAATTTGTTAGGGCCGCTTATCGTGCTGTTCACCATTCGGATTGGGCGAGTTATTCTATCTATCGCCTCGCTTAGCTTTCTCGGTCTAGGCTTGCAGCCGCCAGCGGCAGATTGGGGAGTGATGGTGAATGATGCCCGGCCGTATTTTCGCAGCTATCCGCATCTGATGATCGCCCCCGGTCTTTGTATAGCCGCTGTATCGCTATGTATCAACTGGCTGGGTGACGGGCTTCGGGATAAGCTGGATACACGGACGGAGAAAGAGCATTCACTGCTGTAGGAGGAATGAAGTTGAGCGAAACGCTTATCGTAATCAAGCAGCTTAATGCATCCTTTCAGACAAGGGAAGGACTGGTGCAGGCGGTAGATGGGGCCTCGCTTGAGCTGAAGCGTGGCCGCATTTTTGGACTGATTGGCGAGACCGGGAGCGGCAAGTCGGTGCTGGGCCTTTCGCTGGTGAGGCTGCTTCCCGCACAGGCTTCTATCAGTGGAAGCATCCTGTATAAAGGCATGGATTTGCTAAAGCTGAGCCCAAAAGAAATGAGGCAAATACGGGGGAGGGAAATCGCCCTCATCCCGCAAAATCCGGCAAGCTCGCTCAATCCGGTGATGACGCTCGGCAGTCAGCTGCGCGAGGCGATTCGCGCTTATGCAGGTAGAGCGGGGAACAAGCAGCTTAACGCGCAGGCTGCTGGTCTGCTGCATGCCATGAATATGCCGGATGCCGAGCAGCAGCTGCGGCGCTATCCCTTTCAGCTGAGCGGTGGAATGAAGCAGCGTGTGCTGGCGGCAATGGGACTTGCCGGAAGCCCGTCTTTGCTTATTGCCGATGAGCCGACGAAAGGGCTTGATGCTTTAATCCGCGTCCAGGTGACGGAAATGCTGGCCAATATGGCGAGGCGCACAGGTGCGGCGCTGCTGCTCATTACGCATGATCTGGATGCAGCGCGGGTGATTTGCGATGAAGTGGGCGTCATGTATGCCGGTCAAATCATTGAGCAGGGACCAGCGAAGGAGCTGTTTGCACAGCCGATGCACCCTTATACGCGCGGATTAATCGCATCTATGCCCAGCAGAGGAATGATACCGATAGCTGGAACAGCGCCAAGTTTGACGGATAAGCCTGTTGGCTGCAAGTTTTATGAGCGCTGCAGTTTTGCGATGCCGCGCTGCAAAGCTGAGCAGCCTGACTTGTACAAGGCAGCTCACACCGTCATAACGAATAAGGCAGTTGACCAAGTAAGCGGCATGGCTGAGGGTCAGCAAGCGGCAGCCCCGCATACAACCGCCCTGCATACAGCCGTCCCGCAAGCAGTCTCCCAGCACAAAGCGAGGTGCTTCCTTTATGCTTGAAATCATTGAACTGCACAAACGGTATCGCAGCAGCTGGCTAACAGGCAAAGGTCATCAGGCGGTGGAGCCAACAACCTTTCATATCGCTGAAGGCGAGTCGCTTGGGCTAGTTGGGGAGAGCGGCAGCGGAAAATCAACGCTTGCGCGGCTGCTGTTAAAGCTGATTTCGGCTGATGGCGGCCGTATTATATATAGAGGAACCGATATAAGCGGGTATTCCATGAAGCAGATGAGGCCGCTGCGCCGTGAGCTGCAAATCATGTTTCAGCATCCGCACTCCGCGCTTAATCCCCGGCGGACGCTGCTGGAAAGCCTGCTTGAGCCAGTACTGCTGCATCGACTTATGAATAAGGCAGCAGCCAGGGAGAAGGCACTTGAACTAATGGAGGTTGTCGGGCTGCGGGCAGAGGTGCTGACGCGGTATCCCCATCAGGTAAGCGGCGGGCAAATTCAGCGAATCGTCATTGCCCGGGCCTTGATGCTGGAGCCGAAGTTTCTCGTGCTGGACGAGCCGACGTCGATGCTTGACGTTTCAGTGCAGGCGCAGGTTACCCAGCTGCTCCAGCGCATTCGCAAGGAATATGGGCTGACTTATTTGTTTATTTCGCATGATTTGGCGCTGGTGCGGCATATGTGCGATCGAATTGCGGTTATGAAAGAGGGATGTATCGTTGAGCTTGATGAGAGCGAGTGTATAATGCAGCGCCCGCAGCATCCTTATACGCAGCAGCTGGTGAATGCTTTTCAAGCTTTCTCGCAGTGACGACCATAGCCCTCATGCTAGTCAATCGTTCAACTTATATAGATTTTGCAAAAGGAAAGGAACGTGTGTGGGATGAAGGAATGGTACAACGAAGCTGGCTTGACGCCCGCAGCCTACTGGACGCTCGCTTGGGAGCAGGCAGCCCAAAGCGATTCCCGCGTCGGCAATGATGCCGAGGAAGAAAGCTACTGGCAGCAGCATGCGCCTGTTTATGATGAACGCAATCCGCTTGCGCCGTATACGGCGGAGCTAATGGGCACCGTTATAGCAAGCTTGCGGAGCGAGGATGAACTCCTTGAAGTAGGCCCAGGAACGGGCGGATTTACGCAGCTGCTTGCTCCATATGTGGGCAAGCTTACTGTCGTGGAGCCTTCGGCGGCGATGTATGAAATACTGGCAAGAAGCTGGGAGCAGTCTGGTTTGGCGCAAGCTGTGCCGGAGGCGATACATGCGAAGTGGGAAGAGTCGTCGGGGCTGGCTTGTGATGTGCTGTTCAGCGCCAATGCCTTTTACCGGATACGCGATATGAAGGAGAGCCTTGCCCAGATGAATCTTACTGCGAGGAGGCGCGTCTATCTCGTGCAGTCGATCGGGCTGCCTTTTGCCCATCCGCTGCGGGCTATGTATGGCGGAAAGCAGCTGGAACGCAGCCGCGCACAGGTGATTTGCGATGTTTTGCAGGAAATGGAAATCGCCCATCAAATGGACACGTTCGCTGTGCAGCGCAAAAGCGGGGCGATTCATGATGTTGCCCTGATTTCCTGGGATACGTAGCGCACCAGACATTGCATACTATACCATAGAGTACAAGTTGAAAAAGCAGCAGCATGTGAGCGAATATCGCTAGCATCTGCTGCTTTTTTTAAAATATAAGAGATTATAAGTTTCACCCTTATAATGGAATGGGCTTATATTTCACAGCGAAACGGTAGCTTTGCCGCCAGAGGACGGCGACAGCCGTTTACGCTTGAAATATAGGAAAGGATATGATTTTCTCATCCTTTCTCTATATTTCTACGCGAAACGTAGCTTTGCCGCCAGAGGACGGCGATAGCCGTTTACGCTTGTACGAAAGCATCTATTCCGTTTTACACCGGGGTACTTGTCGATTTCTTGCAACTCAGAGTATAGTAATAACTTATAATGCATGTGCAGGCTCCTCAAGTGCTGCGCAAGGAGGGAGCCTGCTATTGAAGCTGCAACGGCTGTACGACCAATACGTCAGAAATAATCTGTTTATGAAAATGATTTTGCTGTTTGTTTTGATTACGACGGGGACGATTGTCACCTTCGCTTATTTTATGTATGATTTTATGTCGCAATCGATCGTCCGCAATGAGCTGGAAAACCAGAAAAAAGCGATGGACAGCGTAAACAGCTATATGACCCGCAAATATGATTCTGTCCAGTCCATGATGGTGGATGTATACCGCAATGAGCCGCTGTCGCTGAATTTATCTTATTTTTTGCAAAATCCCTTCGATGACTATATGAAATTCAGGCTCGACCAAAATATCGATGAGACAAGTACGAGTTTGCCGAAAGGGCTCGACTATTTTGATAATAAGCTGGAGGACGACCCGGATATTGAAAATTTGCTGCTGTACAGCTCCAATCGGCAGTTTTTATATGTGTATAAGAAAAATCATGTCACGAGGCTGATTTCGTCCAACGCCTCGCGCTCCTATATTCCCGATGCGATGGCACAGGAAGACACCCGTGTGTCCGTTCCAAATATTTGGGTGCGGCGCGCCATTGAGCAAAGTGATCCCGAGCTGTATGCCTTTCGGCTCCCGATTAATGACAAGCAGACGCTGAAGGGGCTAGGCCAATTGCTCGTCTACTATAAATCGGATCAAATTAGGCAGGCGCTGAAAAATTATGAGGGCCAGCTTAAAGGCTACATTGTTGTGCTGAACCCGGCTGGGGAAGTGCTGTTTGATTCCTCGGATACCTACTATGGAAAAATATATCCCTATATGGATAAGCTGGACACGCTCTATGGAACGGCGATGCTGGAGCAGGAGTCTTATGTCACGACGCTGACGCAAAATCAGGCGGGCTTTATCGTCGTCGGTGTAGCGCCGAAGGCAGAGGTCGCTGCAGCGGCCCACGGGCTGAAGCAGATGATTATGCTGATCAGCGCGCTTTGCATTGCCGTCGTACTGCTGGTGCCGACGCTAGCCGTCGTCAATTTTGCCAAACGGACGAATAAAATTATTCGCTTCATGCGCAAGGTGGAAAGCGGCGAGCTGACCGCGCGCATCCAGGATGACCGGGGCGATGAGCTGGGGCAAATTTCGCGCAGCTTCAATGATATGCTCGATGAGCTGAGCCGCCATATCGACACGGTGTACAAGGCGGAAATCAAGCAAAAGCATACGGAGCTTGCGGCTTTGCAGGCGCGGGTCAATCCGCATTTTCTATATAATACGCTGGAGGTTATTCGCATGCGGGCCGTCTCGCAAGGGGCGAAGGATGTAGGAGAGATGATTTACAGCTTGTCGGTGCTGTTCAAGAGCTTTGTGCAGCCGAAGGGGAGCAACACCTTAAAGGATGAGCTGGAAACGGCGCGCCTTTATTTGGAGCTGTTTCGCATTCGCTATAAGGACAGGCTTTCCTTTGCCATCAGCTGCGAGGAGGGGCTCGGCGACAGACAGGTGATGCGGATGGCGCTCCAGCCGCTTATTGAAAATTATGTCGTACATGGCCTGCGGCCGCGCAGCATGGACAATGAAGTTCAATTGGATGTGCGGCGCAAGGAGGAGCGGATTTGGGTGACGATTGCCGATAACGGCAGCGGCATCAGCAGCAAGCGCCTGGAGGAAATCAGGCAAAGGCTGGCGCTGCCAGAGGAAGCCGGAGGCGGCTCTTTCGGGCTTAGAAGCGTGCATGAGCGGCTGCAATTGCTCTACGGAAGCGAATACGGGCTCGATATCGACAGCAAAGAAGGAGAGGGGACGACGGTCACGCTGTCCTTTCCCTATGACAAGGAGGCAGAGCATGTATAGAGTATTCATTGTGGATGATGAACCGTTCATTATTGATGGACTATATGACATCATTGACTGGTCGGCCTTTGGCCTGGAAATCGTCGGCAGCGCGGAAAATGGCCAGGAGGCACTGGCGGCTTTAATGGATCTGCCCGCAGACATCTTGCTGACAGATATTTCGATGCCGACGATGGATGGCCTCGCTCTCATTCGGGAAGCGCGTAAATTTCGCCCGGATCTTAAAGTTATTATATTAAGCGGTTATAACGAATTCGATTATATAAAAGAGGGTCTCAAGCTTGGCGTTGAGAACTATTTGCTCAAGCCAATTAATCTCGACGAGCTGCAGGAAACGCTCGCGGGCACGATTGACAAGCTGAATGCAAGCAAGGCGGATCGGTTGTTCAGCGAATACGATATTCGTATATTGCGCGATAATATATTGTACCGCTGGTTGACGGGACGCATTGCGCCCAGTGAGCTGCAGGAGAGAATGGAGTTATTGCAGCTCAGTCTCGACCGGCCCTATGTGGTAACCGCTGTAGTACGGACGGAGGAGACAGGCTCGCCAGCCTATGAAGCGGCTGAGCGATTGGCTGTGCAAGACCCATCGATGCTGCCGTTTGTCGATATCGATGGCGATCTGGTCATCGTATTTATGCTCGATGAGCCAGAGGCGGGCAAGCGCGAGGCGATAGAGAAGCTGCGCGGCATGCAGCCGAAGCTGGCGCAAAGCGCCATGCGCCTCTCCATCGGCAGCGCTGAACCGATGGGGGAAGAAGCACCGCGCAGCTATGCGAATGCGAAGAAAGCGCAGGAATATTTTCTGCTATATGATGACCCTGAAATATTGGATTACGATTTGCTTGTGCAGGCAGGACCGCCAGGGACGGTGAATGAGGCCGCTGCACCGCTCGATTGGCCAACCTTTGCGAAGCTGATTAAGGCAAGGGATGTAGAGAAGCTGCATGAAGCCATTGAGGCCGAATTCGAACGCTGCCACGTTAGGGAGGGCATTACCCCTGCTTTTATGCAAAGCATGGCAATTGAGCTGATGATCCGCTTCAAGATGGAGCTCAAGGAAATCAAGCAAGCCGATCAGCCGGAGCTTTATGAGGCGGGCTTCACGAAAATTATGCAGCTTCCTTCGATTGACGGACTGATGGCGGTTGTGAAGGAAGCGGCGACTTTGACGGTGGAATCGCTGCTGAAGGATGTGAAAAGCCCGGTCATTCAACTGGTGCTGAGCGAGGTGCATGAGCATTACGCCCAGCCGTTGTCGCTTAAGCTGCTGAGCCAGCAATATAATATTCATCCGGTTTACCTCGGACATCTGTTCCAGAAGGAGACGAATGAAACGTTCACCGAATATATTAATAAATACCGTATTGGCAAAGCCCAGCAGCTGCTGAAGGAGACGCAGCTCAAGGTGCAGGAAATTGCAGCAACCGTCGGTTATTGGGAGACAGGCTATTTCTACAAACAATTTAAGAAATACGTCGGAATTTCCCCGACGGAATACAAAGGACTACTCTAATCGCTGGATGGAGTAGTTTTTTTCTTTAATTTGTACATCATACCTTTAGTTTGTGGTCTATATGAAAATAGCCGCATCCGTTAATTTAAAACATAGAGTACAGAACATAGATTGGGGAGGAAACAAAATGAGTAACAAGAGAAAAAGATTTATGCCGCTGCTTGCCTTGCTGATGGTTGCATCGCTTGTGCTTGGCGCTTGCGGAAGTAAAAATGAAAGCAGCGGTGAAGAGGGAACAGCTGAAAAACCGGTTGAACTTATCTGGTACACCATTGGTACGCCGCAAAAAGATGTAGATAAAGTTATGGCCGAGGTGAGCAAATACACGGCTGAGAAAATTGGCGTTACAATTAAAATGAACATGGTGGACTGGGGCGATTACGCTCAGAAGCTGCAAGTCATGACAGCGTCCGGCGATCCGGTTGACATTATGTTCACAGCGTCATGGGCATTCGATTATGTGCAAAATGCGAGAAAAGGCGCATTCCTGCAAATCGACGATTTGCTGAAGGAAAAAGGCCAAGGCATCGTTAGCGCATTGGACCCAGCTTTCCTAGAAGGCTCGAAGGTGGATGGCCACAATTATGGCATCCCTGCCAATAAAGAATTGCCAGCACAGGAAGTATGGCGCTTCAATAAACAGCTGCTCGACAAGTACAAGCTGGACATGTCTGGCGTGTATACGCTGGAAAGCCTGGAGCCGCTGCTGAAAACGATTAAAGAAAATGAACCAGACGTATACGCGCTTGCGGTAGATAAGAACCAAATGCCGTATGTGAAATACGACTACATTATTGAGAAGCTGCCAATGGCGGTTGCCCTGGACACGACAGATTACAAAATCGTAAACGTGCTCGACACGCCAGAGATGAAGCAAATTCTCGGCACGATGCACAAATATTACAAAGCAGGCTACATCCCGACGGAAGCTGCAACGATGGATTCCATGACGGATGCGCAAACGACGGGCAAATGGTTTGCAGACCGTGCCACTTCGCAGCCGTTCGCGGACAATCTGTGGTCGGCGAGCTACGGCTACCCGGTAGTATCGACACCAGCGAGCGATGCGCTCATTTACAACTGGTCGGTTATGGGCTCGATGCAAGCTATTTCGGCTAACTCGGCTTACCCAGAAAAAGCGATGGAGTTTCTAAACCTGCTTAATACGGACCCTGTCCTGCGCAATATGATCGATTCCGGTATTGAAGGCGTGCATTACAAAAAAGTGAGCGACACCGTCATGGACAATCTGGACGAGTCGAAAAACTACGATATGCCAACCTTCTCGCTCGGCAATCTGATGATTACGTATTTGAATACGACAGATCCGACGAACAAATGGGAAGAGTTCAAGAAATTTAATGATGCGGGTACAGTAGCCCCGCTGCTTGGCTTCAACTTTGATACATCAAAGGTGACAACCGAAATTGCTTCCGTACAAAACGTAAAAGAAGAGTACTGGGCAGCTCTAATGACTGGTACGGTTGACCCTGAAGTATATTTGCCGCGTGCCAATGAGAAGTTTAAAGCGGCAGGCCTGGATAAAATTATTGAGGAAGCGCAGCGCCAGCTTGATGAGTGGAGAGCCGCGAACGGCAAGTAAAGCGGAAGGCGTGGGGCGAATGGATCGTATTCGCTTCATGCCTTCTCTCATTAATCCGACTGCGAAGAGGTGAAGAAAGTGGGAGCTATAGGACGTTTTTTCAAGGATATGAACAAAAATACCGCTATGCTGCTAATGGTGCTTCCAGCTACAGCCTGGTTTATTCTATTTTCCTACCTGCCGATGGCGGGCATGATTATTGCCTTCAAGGAATACCGCTACAGCCGTAACGGCTTTCTGTCCAGCATTATCGAGAGCAAATGGGTAGGCTTTCAAAACTTCAAGTTTTTGTTTAGTACGAATGACGCCTATATCATTACCCGCAATACGGTGCTGTACAATGTCGTGTTTATTGTACTGGGCCTTGTCATTGCGGTAGCGATGGCGATTATGCTTGCCGAAATTACGAACAAGCGGCTCGCCAAGCTTTATCAAACGGGCATGTTTTTGCCTTATTTTCTATCGTGGGTAATCGTGGGCTACTTCGTCTACAGCTTTCTGAGCTTGGACAGAGGGGTGTTCAACCAAATCGCCGAGATGCTGGGCATGGACCCGGTAAACTGGTATTCGAGCCCGGGTTATTGGCCGGTTATGATTGTCGTCGTCTTCCTATGGAAATCGGTCGGCTATAACAGCGTCATCTATTTGGCAGCCATTATGGGAATCGACAAATCGCTTTATGAAGCGGCGATGATTGACGGCGCCAACAAATGGCAGCAAATTCGCAATGTGACGCTTCCGATGCTGATGCCGCTTATGACCATTCTGACGCTGCTGGCGATCGGGAAAATTTTCTATGCCGATTTTGGCCTCTTTTTCCAAGTGCCGCGCGATTCGGGTACGCTCTACAGCGTGACGAACGTTATCGACACTTATGTTTACCGCGGGCTTAAGTCGACGGGAGAAATTGGCATGACGACGGCTGCAGGCTTGTACCAGTCGATTATCGGCTTCATTCTTGTTATTACATCCAATGGCATTGTACGCAAGTTTAATAAAGACAACGCATTGTTTTAGGATGGACGTCAGCAACCTTGCTTAACCAATTTTCTAGGAACAGAAGTCCAAAACAAAAGGGGGAAACGGCTGTGTCTGTTGGAACGATTAAGAGCCGTGATTTTCATAAGCTCTCGCCAGCGTGGAATTTTATTTTTCATGCCGTGGCTGGCATTTTTGCCTTGTTATGCGTATTTCCTTTCCTGTTCGTGACGATTATTTCCTTCACGGATGAGGCGACGCTGGCAAGCAATGGCTATCAGATTATTCCGGAGAAATGGAGTGTGGAAGCTTACCGCTATTTATTCAAGGCAGGCGACCAACTTCTCCGCTCCTATGGCGTGACGATTACGATTACAATTGTAGGCACGATTATCGGTGTCGTATGCTCGGCATTGTTTGCCTATGCGATATCACGGCGCAACTTTAAGTATCGCAACTTTTTCGCCTTCTTTGCCTTCTTCACAATGCTGTTTAATGGCGGCCTTGTACCTACTTATATCGTCATGACGCAGCTGCTGGGGCTGAAGGATTCCTTGTGGGCACTCATTTTGCCGCTTGCGGTCAATGCCTTTTATATTATGATTTTGCGGACATTTTTCTCGACGATGGTGCCGGATGCGATTATTGAATCAGGCAAAATCGACGGCGCTGGCGAGTTCGGCATCTTCTTCCGCCTTGTTCTGCCATTATCGCTGCCAGGTCTTGCGACCATTGGCCTGTTCTGTACACTAGGCTATTGGAATGACTGGTTTAATGCGCTCCTGTACATTGATTCGCCAAATTTGGTGCCGCTGCAATCGATGCTGATGCGGATTGAGAACAGCATGCAGTTTATTATGAAAAACTCACAAAACGCATCGCTAAGCGTAGGCGTTCTGCAATCGATGCCGCAGGATACGTCGCGGATGGCGATGGTTGTGCTAGCAACCGGACCGATCGTATTCGCTTATCCGTTTTTTCAACGTTATTTCATTCAAGGTTTGACGGTAGGCGCTGTTAAGGAATAAATAATAGTCAAAGGAGCTACACCCACCATGGAACAATTCAGATTGCCAAAAATCCCGCTGCCAGAGCTTGATCTGCCGCAAGCGGTTCAGCAGGTATTGGAAGAAGCAGAGCAGAAGCTGGCGCACCGCCCGAAGCTGCTTCAGCTGTTCAAAAACTGCTTTCCTAACACACTGGAAACGACGACGAAAAAAATGGATGATGGCACAACCTTCATCATTACGGGAGATATTCCCGCGATGTGGCTGCGCGACTCGGTCGAGCAGGTCATTCATTATGTGCCGCTGGCGAAAAATGATGTTGAACTGCAGCGTATCATTAGCGGCTTGATCAAGCGCCATATGGCCAATATTCAGATTGATCCCTATGCGAATGCCTTTAATGAGTCGGCCAATGACTGGCATTGGAATACGACGGATGAGACGGACATGTCGCCTTGGGTATGGGAGCGCAAGTTCGAGCTGGATTCGATCTGCTTCTCGATGCGCCTAGCTTATGCGTACTGGAAAGAGACAGAGCAGACCGATATTTTTGACTCCGGCTTTAAGGCAGCGATGCGCCGTATTGTGGAGCTTTGGAAAACCGAGCAGCGCCACTTCGAGCTTTCCCCTTACCGTTTTGTAAGGGACAATGGCATTCCTACCGATTCGCTGCGCAATAGCGGAATGGGCATGCCGGTCAATTATACCGGAATGATCTGGTCGGGCTTCCGCCCAAGCGACGACGCTTGCGACTTCCACTACAACATTCCGGCGAACATGTTCGCGGTTGTGACGCTGCGGCAGATGAGAGAGATGGCCGAGTGGGTATTCCGCGATATGGCTTTTGTGAAGGAGCTCAAGCAGCTTGAAGATGATGTCGAGCATGGCATTCAGCTGTATGGCATTTACCGTCACCCGGAGTTTGGCCCTATTTATGCTTATGAAACGGACGGCTTCGGCAACTATTGCTTGATGGATGACGCTGGAACGCCGGGCTTGCTCTCGATTACTTATTTGGGCTACACGACCGCTGATGATCCGATTTACCAAAACACGCGCAAATTCGCGCTGAGCAAAGAAAATCCTTTTTATTATGAAGGAAAAATCGCCAAAGGCATCGGAAGCCCGCATACGCCGCCAGGCTATATTTGGCATATGGCGCTTTCGATGCAGGGCATTACTGCTGATAACGACGAGGAAAAGCTGGCCATGATCGCCATGCTGGAAGCGACTGATGCCGATACCGGCTTTATGCATGAAGGCTTCCATTCGGACGATCCAGCCATCTTCACGCGGAAATGGTTCGCTTGGTCTAACAGCTTGTTCTCGCAGCTCGTTTATCGGGCGATGAAGGATGGACTGCTATGAGCAAGCACCATGCCATCATTTTTTATGATCCGTCCTTTCCGATAGCCTCGGAACCTTCTGCCCAATTAGATGGTCTGCTCGCAGGAGCAGGCCGCGTTGTCCGGGCAGACGAGCTTGCGGATGCGCTTGGTACTGCGAAAGAAGGCTGCTTCATTAATATGCATGCCCCTTATTTTCCAAAACAAGCATGGAGCGCGATTATCGGCTATTTGCGGCGCGGCGGCAGCTTGATCAGCTTGGGCGGCGCGCCGTTCAAGCGCCCCGTTCGCCGCAGCGAGGCAGGCGAGTGGCAGGTAGAGTCGGAGCAGACAGCCTATCACCGCGAGCTTCATATTCATGAAATGCTGCCAGTGGCCGCTGCTCCGATAGCTGCGCTTGCAGCAGCGGAGGATCTTCCGCTGCTCGCAGGCAAGGAAGCGCTGTTTAGCGTGACGCCAACTTGGAATCTGGTGCCGCATGTAACGAAAAGCAGCGATTTGCCGCATCAAATGGGCTCTGCCGGGCCAATGGACGCGCATATTTATCCGCTGCTGAAAGGCATTTCCGCCACAGGGCGCGAGGTAGCAGCGCCTGTCGTGCTGTGGGAGAACACGAAGGGAGCTTTCGCAGGCGCACGCTGGCTGTTCATTAACCAGCCGCTGACGAATGCGTTCTGGCTGGAAGGCGGAGCAGTCGAGCTTGGACGCTGGGCCGCTTTTTGCGCCGCTGGCGTAACGGAGCTGTGGCTGAAGCCGAACTATGCTTCTTTCGAGCCGGGCGAACGAGCGATGCTGACGCTGCAGGTGCAGCAGCTTCGCCGCGAGCTTGAGTGTGGTGAGGTTTCGGCATATGAGGAGACAAAGCTCCAGTCAGCTGAAAATGAGGCTGCTCTAGGGCGGCGAACGGCTAGAGTTGGCCAGAATGACTTGTACCCAGCCGCGGAGTGGGATTTTGCTATAACGGTCGAGCATGAAAACTCGCAGCAGAAATGGGCATACCGCTTGCAGCAGAAGGCGGGCAAGCAGCAGCAGATTTTAAGGCTGCCCGTGCCGCTTGAGCTGCAAAGCGGCTACTATAGGGTTGTATGCCGAGCAGAATCGACTTTGGGCGAGGTGCGGATTTTGCGCCAAGGCTTCTGGGGCTTTGACCAGAAGCTGCTCGCTCAGGGAAGCCCGGTGACGAGCGGACGGGATTATTTTCAGAAGGATGGGCGTCCGCTGCCTGTAGTCGGCATGACGTATATGACGTCGGACGTGGCGCGGAAATTTCTGTTTCTGCCGAATGCTTCGGTATGGGACCGCGACATGGCGCAAATGCGCAAAGCGGGCATCAACTGGATTCGCACGGGCATTTGGACCGCGTACCGCAATGTGATGCAGGTGGATGGCCATGCGTCAGAAGAGGCACTGCGTTCAATTGATGCTTTTCTGCTGACGGCAAAACGTCATGACTTGCAGGTAACCTTTACCTTCTTCTCCTTTACGCCGGAAACGTGGGAAGGGTTAAACCCTTATCTCGATCCGCGCAGCGTCGAGGCGCAGAAGCGCTTCGTGCGCGCTATCGTTTCCCGCCACAAGCAGACGATGAATGTCGACTGGGATTTGATCAATGAGCCATCGATGTTTGATCCGCCGCGCATTTTCTCGAATGGACCTCGTTCAGCGCGCGACCCTTTTGAACAGAAGGCTTATACCGCTTGGCTGAAAAAGCGTCATGGATCGCTTGCACGGCTCCAAGAGCAGTGGAATATGTCCCCGGAGCAGCTGCCTAGCTATGAAGCGGCTGTGCCGCCGGAGCCGGAAGAAATCAACTTCGATGTGCAGGACATGCACCAAGGGAAAAATGGCACGCGCTGGCTCGATTATGTGCTGTTCTCGATGGACATGCACAATCGCTGGGCGAAGCAATTGTATGAGGCGATCAAAGACGAATGTCCGAACCATATGGTAACGGTCGGCCAGGATGAGGCGCTTGGCGCACAGCGTCCTTCGCCCTTTTTCTACGAGGAAGCCGCTGATTATACGACAGTTCACTCCTGGTGGCTCAACGACAATCTCGTGTGGGACAGCTTGTTTGCAAAAACAGCGAACAAACCGAATGTGGTGCAGGAAACCGGCATTATGTATGTGGAGACGCCAGATGGCAGAGCGAAGCGTTCGGAAGCTGAGCTTCACAGCCTGCTGGAGCGCAAATATGCGTATGCTTTTGCGACAGGCGGCGCTGGGGCCGTACAGTGGATTTGGAATACGAACTTCTATATGGACAATGCCAATGAATCGCATATCGGCGCGCTGCGGGCGGATGGAACGGAAAAGCCGGAAGCGGATGTATCGTATGATTTTGGCAGCTTTATGGAGCAAATTCGAGATTTATTCGTGGATCGCCAGCTGGAGGATACGGCGGTATTGTTCCCGTATTCCAACGACTTCTCCAATCGGAAGCTGGCGTTTGATGCGACAACGCGCGCGACGCGGGTCCTTGCTTATGAGCTGAATACGCCATTCCGCGGCGCTTCGGAATATCATCTGCAGGAGCTGGAGGCGAATCCGCCGAAGCTGCTCATTGTGCCGAGTGCGCATAACTTGGAGAATGCCGCATTTGGTCGCCTTATTGCACTTGTAGAGCGAGCGGGCGTTACGTTATTATGGATGGGACCAATAAGCTTGGACGCTTACTGGAAAGCGAGCGATCGCTGCTCTGGGCTGCTTGGCAGGGCGGAGCTGCGCAATGTGCAGCGCGAGGAACAGCTGCGTATTGGCGAAGCCACTTTTCCTGTTTCATATGGCAATCGCCGGATAGCCGAAGTATGGAAAGAGGTTCCGATTAGCAGTGCTGCTTCGAGTGAAGCGGCTGCCGGTGATGCTTCCACTGTTCATCGAGCAGCAAATGATGGCGACCAACTGGTTGAGCTGGCCGTAGGCAAGGGACGCTTGTTATGGAGTCCGCTGCCGCTGGAGCTGAACGAGCGAACGGAGCCGATTAAGGAGCTGTATCGTTATGCGCTTGACTCGGCAGGCTGCGAGCAGGAGCTGAATTGGCTGCAAGGCGGCCAGCTGCCTGGCGTTTATGGGCGCAAGCTTACATTTAAGAGCGGCGCGCTATTCGTATTCGTATCCGAATCCGGATTCGATGCGAGGATTGAAGTGCAAGACCCGGCGACGGAGGGGCGGTACGCTTTTTCACTGGAAAAGGAACGCTCTGTGCTGTTCGCAACGGATGCAAGCGGTAAGCTGCTCGCCGTCTATCGCCCGCATCAAGTAGAGGTAGCGGTTTCGCTGCCCGATCAACATGAAGAAAGAAGAGGTGCGCAGTAATGGCTTCTAAAAGAAAGGCCCACATTATTTCCCACACACATTGGGATCGCGAATGGTATTTGCCGTATGAGAAGCATCATGTGCTCCTCGTTAAACTGATGGATACGCTGCTTCATACGCTGGATACGGACCCCGATTTCAAAAGCTTTTATTTGGACGGCCAGACGATCATTCTCGAAGATTATTTGCAGGTACGCCCGGAAAATCGGGAGCGCCTTGAAAAATATATTAAAGAAGGACGTATTCCAATCGGCCCTTGGTACATTTTGCAGGATGCCTTCCTGACGAGCAGCGAAGCGAATTTGCGCAATTTGCAGCTCGGCCATCAGGATGCGAGCCGTTACGGCATCATTGCGAAGGTCGGCTATTTCCCGGATACCTTCGGCAACATCGGCCAGGCTCCGCAAATTTTGCGTCAAGCAGGCATTGATAATGCGGTATTTGGCAGAGGCGTGAAGCCGACAGGCTTTAACAATACAGTAGCGGATACGGGCTATGAGTCCTCGTTCTCCGAGCTGCAATGGGAAGGTCCTGACGGCTCGCGCGTGTTGGGCATTCTTTTTGCCAACTGGTATTGCAACGGCATGGAGGTTCCGGTAGACGAGAAAGAGGCGAAAATCTATTGGGACAAAAAGCTGGAGGAAGCCGAGAAGTATGCGGCTACTGGCGAGCTGCTGTTCATGAACGGCTGTGATCATCAGCCTATTCAGCAGGATCTGTCTGCGGCGCTGGCGACAGCAAGAAAGCTGTACCCGGATACGGATTTTATCCACTCCAACTTTGAAGATTATTTAGCAGCGGTAAACAGCGGACTTGACCGCGAGCTTTCGGTCGTGAAGGGCGAGCTGCGCAGCCAACGTACAGATGGCTGGTCTACGCTTGTGAACACGGCTTCGGCTCGCGTTTATTTGAAGCAAATGAATCAGCTTGGCCAAGCGATGCTCGAAAAGGTAGCGGAGCCGCTTGCGACCATTGCGCACAAGCTTGGACAGGAATACCCGCATCATCTGTTTACGTATGCGTGGAAAACGCTAATGCAAAACCATCCGCATGACAGCATTTGCGGCTGCAGTGTGGATGAGGTTCACCGCGAGATGGTTACTCGTTTTGACAAGAGCCGCCATGTTGCTGAGACGATTGTTGAAGGTAGCACGCGGGCAATTGCCGAAGCGGTGGATACATCGGTATTCGCTTCTTATGGCGAAGCTGCGCTGCCGTTCGTTGTTTATAATACGACAGGCTGGGATCGCAGCGGTGTTGTTGAAATTGAGCTTGATGTTGAACGTCTGTATTTCCGTGAAGGCTTGCCGCTTCCAGAGGTTAACCGCCGGATGAATGCCGTAGATATTTCAGGCAGAGTTCTTGTAGACCATAACGGCGCAGCAGTTGCTTGCTTTGTGCAGGATTTGGGGCTGCAATTTGGCTACGATTTGCCGGATGACAAATTCCGCCAGCCTTATATGTGCCGCCGAGTTAAGCTGACGTTTGATGCGGAGAACGTGCCGGCGCTTGGACTGTCGTCTTACGCATGGGTTCGCAATGGCGCTGGAGCTGATGCAGCGCCAGCGAGCGAAGCGACTGCGGTTGCAGCGGCTCAGAGTGCGGATTCGGCCGTGCTGGAAAATGAATGGCTGCATGTCGCCATCGGTGAAGATGGTTCGTTCGATTTGACGGACAAGCAGAGCGGTCAAGTGTATCGCGGTCTTGGCGTCTATGAGAACACAGGCGATATCGGCAATGAATATATGTACAAGCAGCCGGATGGCGAGCAGGCGATTACGACGCAAGGCGTGAAAGCAGCGATTCGTCTGGTGGAGCAAAGTGCTTACCGTACAGCTTATGAAATTGTACATGAATGGGCGGTTCCGGCTTCTGCCGATGAAACGTTTGAAATTGAGAAGCAGGAAGCTGTTTATTACCCTGAGCGCAAAGCACAGCGTGTTGCGGACATGGTACCGTTGACGATTAAGACGGTTATTGCGCTTTCCAGCAGCTCCAGAAGCCTAGACTTACAAGCTTCGTTCAATAATCAGGCGAAGGATCATCGCGTGCGCGTATTGTTCCCGACGGATGTAGAGACAGCGGTTCATCATGTGGACTCGATTTTTGAAGTAGCTGTGCGTGACAATGAGCCTTCGGCAGAATGGGAAAATCCGAGCAATACGCAGCATCAGCAAGCTTTTGTTGATGTGAGCGGCGAGCAGGGCGGACTTGTTGTAGCGAACCTTGGCTTGAACGAATACGAAGTGCTGCGCGATGGCCGCAATACGATTGCAGTTACGCTGCTTCGTTCGGTATCCGAGCTTGGCGACTGGGGCGTATTCCCTACACCAGAAGCACAGTGCCTAGGCGAGCAAAGCTTCCGTTTGTCGATCATTCCGCATAACGGCGATGGCGCTTCATCAGGTGCTTATGCGCAGGCGTACCAGTTCCAAGTGCCTTGGACGGTAAGCCAGACAGCGGTTCATGCAGGCGTACTTGCACCAGTTGGCGGATTGCTTGCTTGGGAAGGCGAAGGCGTGGCATTCTCCTCGCTGAAAGTAAGCCAGCAGTCCGGCGATGCTGTGCTGCGCTGGTTTAATATGAAGCAGCAGGCGGCAGAGCTGAGCTTGTCGGATACGGGCTTTGGCGGCGGCAATGCTGATGCGTTCAAGCAGCTTTATAAGAGCGATGTGCTGGAGCGCGTAGGGGAAGCGATTGAAGTGAGCGCAGAGCAGGGGGCAGCCTTGGCGGTTGGTCCTTGTGAGATTGTGACGGTTGGGTTTAAGCTGTAACAAATCAGACATTAGGATTCAAAAAGATTAGAAGGAAGGCCCTTATTGCCTGTAGTGTTGAGGCATAAGGGCCTTTTTGTGCTGTTTTGAGAAAACTATTAGTTTGGATGAGTTTTTTCGTGAAAAATGAGATTGGTGAAAAGGAGTGAGCGAGAACTAAGCGTGTTATTAAGCAATATTTTTTGTAATACGACATAAAACGACAAACAATTGAAGAATTGTGACTTATAATCTAGGTATAAAGAGTAAATTTTGTCGTTAGTTGTAACATATGGGGTGTAGTTAGGCCGAATTCACTACTATTAACTTTAACAGGTTGAGAAGGAGGAGGCAGTCGGGCTGATTACCTCCTAATAACTATAAATTATTTGGAGGTTTAATATGGTGGCAACTTACTTGGCAAATCAAGAACTAATAAAAGAAAGTATGATAAGAGATATTACTAATGGCACAAAATTAATCGCATTAAAAGGTGAATCGGGCACTGGTAAAACTTTTTTAATGAATGATATATCTCAAAATTGGATAAATTCAGATTCGAATGATTATTTGTGGCTTAGAGGTGATTTAACATTCCAGCAAACCAGAGAATATTTTCCATTCTATGACTGCTTTAGGGAAAATAAAAAGATAATAAACAATTACCGCGGTAGTGTGAAAAGTACAATTTCGAAAGCAGCAAAGGCATCTCCTTTTGGTACTGGAGATTTAGCAGAGCATCTCTTCGATTCATTTTTTAATCAGAATGAAAATCAACTAAGGGCAATGAATTATGATTTGGATGAGGTAGAACTAGGTATATTGAATAAACTACAATATATTATTGGTGATAAAAGCCAATTAATATTTATAGATAATATTAATTGGTGGGATAATCAATCTTTAAGGTTATTGGAGCTTATTATAAAGAAACGAGATTTAAGCATAAGCTTTTTGTCTAATGTTGTTTTTATAGTAAGTATAAGTGAGGAGAAGAGCGATCAGGAAAATAGAATTATGAGTTTATTAAGAGAAATGGAAGCATCTATTTATTTGATAAATAGAATTAATAGAGATGACTTTGTTCTGGCTTTAAAATGTATGGGATTAACGAAGCAATTAGAGCCTGAGGTATTGGACTTATTGTTCAACGTCACTTTTGGTGATCTAAATCTTATTAAACAAAATACAATTTATATCAATGAAAATAATATTCCTAATATTAGCGAACATCAATCATGGCTACACCATGGTCATTTAGAATTTCTTATTGAAGAGAGAATGAAGAATTATGGGGATAACGGTCAGTTAATAACTGAAATTTTAAAGTATGCTTCAATTATCGGGCTATCTTTCTCTTTTCTCGAATTGGAAAATGCAACTACAAAGAAAAAATTTGAAATTGTAAGCCTAATTAAACAAGCAAATAGTTTGTCTCTTGTAGAACTTGAAAAAACAAAGGTTAGATTTATTCATGAGATTATAAGGTTATTATTTAAGAGTAAGACAGAAACGAGTAAAACAGAATACTACAGTGCTTGTGCTGAAGGCTTAAAGGTATTGAGGCCTGGTGACTATATGACCCGGTATAATCTCTATCTCCAAGCAGCTTTGACAGAGGATGCAGCTCCTTTATTTATTCTGGACTATTTTAGAAAATTACGTAGAAAAGAGAGTATTGATCAAGATACAAAAAGACAAGCCGATTTGTTCGCAGATTTAATTAATTCTAGAGAATATTTTGATGCAATGATTAAAGCTTATGACCTGTATCATGCTCAATCGTACAGAGATTGTATTAAAATACTTTCGACACTGTTTCCTCTGAAAAATAAATTATTTCAAGCAGAAAAAGACTATTTATTGGCATTATGCTTAAATAAAAATATTCATACTGATGATAAATATAAAGCTATTTCTTGTTTAGAAGAATATATAGATATGGACTACTTAGGGAATGAAGGGGAAGTTTGGTCTAGGCTCATGTCCATTTTAATGGTTGCATACATTCATATTAATAATATTGTAGGAGCTAGTAAACTTGAAAAGCAACTCATCTTTGAATTGGACAAAAGAGCTGAATATGATACAGATGCTCAGGATAAAATATATATATTATACAGGAAGTCAGGAGTCTGTCATGAAACGGACGTAGCAATGACTCTTACAGAGAAAAGTGTAAGTTATTTTGGGCCGGCGGACTCATCCGGAATACCACTAAATCCGCTTGAATATTATTATTCATTGAGCAACCATATTGGTAATTGTATATTGGCAGGGCACTTTGAGTCTGGATTCGAATATGCAGTCGAATTGTCGGATTTTATGAGAAAATTTAAAGAAGTTATGACTTTTCCTAGACCAGAAGTGGCTTTAAATAACTATATCATAAGTGGATATTTAGTGGGGAAAATCCCTATTTCTATTGCTTTAAATACAATGAAAAAGCTAGTGGCATCTGACAATCCAAGTTATACAGATAATATTTTGATTAGTATGAATTATGCTATTCTGACTGCAATAGACCATAAAATTGATGAGGCTAATCAATTATTGGAAAGTCTTTTAAAGAGACTTAATACGCATTCTAATATAGAGAATTATCACTATTATTGTATTAACTCTAATCTAATGGTTACTCAATATCTACTAGGAAACAAACAAAGTGCAATGAACATTTTGGATGAGAATCATAAGGAACTTCCGGTTATTGGAGACCGGAAGTTATACAGTAGAAGGGATTCTATGTTGAGAAATATTTTTGAAAAGGAAATAAGAACTAACTACGCTGATTGGTTAAATGTTTTGAATAATGAGGTTCAAGAACTCGCAGTTGAAGATAAAAGGTGGAACTTTTATGGTAAAGGATATCTGTTTTCCGATGTTCAATTTTGGTCTGAATCTTAATTGTTTTACAACAATTTATTTTTATATAAGTTTACGCCGATAAGACATGCCATCATTTCTTCATAAGAGTATCCTAAATATTTGAAAATATAATAATAAGAGCTGTGGTCGACAATATGAGGGCTAGTAGCAATATCAGTTACCCAATATTTGTCTTGAGAGTCAATTCTATAATCAATTCTTCCAAATCCTTCGATTCCAAGAAGAGTTGCAACTTTTTCTGTAGTCCTTTGTAAGTCCAACGAAAGAAACTTACTATGAGTTGATAAATCATAAAAATTATATTTTTCTTGTCCTCTAATTTCATACGATAGTATTTCGTCGCCTAAGTTTTTGTTGTTGTTAATTTCAATACCTATTGGTTGTAAGGAAGTCGGGTTTCCTACATTGAAAAAAGGAACTTCTGCCTCATAACCTGATATAAATTGTTGAACAATAATGTCTTGATTAAAAGCAAGACTCATTTCGTGGATAGTGGATTCACTAGATTGGCTATAAGTTATAATATTATTTTTATCAAGTCCGATACTTGCAGATTCATTATTTAATTTAATAATTACTTTGCTATATTCATTAGGTTGTTGATCTCCTAACCACCCGCTTCTTGCATCATATAACCAGCTTTGTGGCGTCGAGATCTTATGATGAGCAAGTAAACAACCTGAATGGTATTTATTCCTGCATAGGCTAACTACATATGGGTTTGAATTCATGTACAATAATCCGTATAAATTACAGAAGGCCGGAACTAACGATTTTCTTCCTATTTTATTACCTTTTTGTGCTGTACTCATGACTAGGCTATATTTTCTAGTAGTTGAATATTTTTTATTGGATATATCCCGCATAAAATCTTCTTCATCATGATAGATTGTTGAACTAAACCCTATATTAAGGAGTGCCTTATTAATCTCTTCAAGTTCTAGAATACTTAAATACTCGGTCATTACTGGAAAAGCAGTATAATCATCATAGTTTTGAGTACTCCCTTTTATATTTGCAACTATTATAATATTCATCTTTTTTGCGTACGTCCTTGCAATTTCGATATAATTTCTGATCTTTTCCACAACAAAACCTCCAAATAATTTATAGTTATTAGGAGGTTTTTTCTCAGATTTCAAGGCTGTTTCTTGGGTTATATTTAGTTAGCACTTGTTTTTTTCGTTCGATGGAAACTTCGGTGTAGATTTCGGTGGTGCTGACGCTGGAATGGCCGAGTATTTCTTGGACGGAACGCAAATCGGCGCCGTTATTGAGCAAGTGAGTAGCAAACGTATGACGCAAGTAATGCGGTGTTGCTTTTTCATTGATTTTCGCTATATCCCTGTACTTATAAAAAATATCCTCAATCGCATAGATGGATAAAGCATTGCCGTATTTGTTAATGAAAAAAGCTTTTGCTTTAGGTTCCAGCTGTGACCGAAGCGATAGCCAGCGCTCCAGCTTATGAATCACCTCATGGCTTGCTATGTAGAGCAGGCGTTCTTTTCGGCCTTTGCCGTAAATCAGCAGCGTTTGCTCTTGAAGATTAAGATCCTCAAGCTGAATGCCAACTAGCTCCCCAATGCGTATTCCTGTGGCAAATAGGAGCTCTATAATGGCGGAATTGCGGCTGCTCATAATTTTGCGATAATTAGTGCGTGGATTTAGCATTTCTTTCTCTGTCGTTTGTAGTAAGGTAGTCACATCTGCTATCGTTAAAGTTTTGGGAATCCGCTTTGAAAGCTTGAAGCTGGATCTGCCAATGGCACTAGGTAATTCAAAGACAACACCTTGTGTAGTCAAATATTTGATAAAAGCTTTTATGGTAAAATGCTTACGTTTAATGCTCGTTTCTTTCATTTGCTTAGCCTGCAACGATTGGAAATACGAATTGACATGCTGGGGCTCGATATCGCCTTGAGCGGAATCGCTAATCCATTTAATGAGGTCGCTTAGATCATAATAATAGGCCTTTATCGTTTTGTCGGTTAAATTGCGTTCCATCTTAATTTGCTGCAAATAAGATTGTGCATAGGCAGATAGATCGGTGACGTTCAAAGTTGCATTCCTCCGCTAGTTGTCGATTTTGCTATTGTAACACCCCGCATAGCCTTCTGTCGTTTAGCCATAGGAATGTATCGCTCAAATCGGAAATTTAGCAGAGCAAGTAAAATAAATTCCTCCTGAAAAAAAGGTATCTCCCCAGAAGCTTTCTCTAGGGAAATGCCTTTTTGTATATTCGTTTAATGCTTGTATAGCTTGACGATCCAAGGTGAACGAAAAAGAGAATATCTCTGGCTAGGGGGCAGCATGGGTAGGAGGCGCTATTGTTTTTGGCGGACGCTAGTGGACTCTCATTAATATCATTGCACATAAGAATCGTTATCAGTAGTATATAGGGAGAAGTCGAAAAATCATCGACGTAACAGCAACGGGTGGTGACGGAGTGAAATTAAACGAACATATGTTAATTTGGACGTCTGCTTCAGTTAAGCTGATGGATGTCAGACATATAAATATAACCAGTGACGGTGAGCTTAGGTCATATCTGCTGCCTGCCAACGGGTTTCTTTTTGCTATTCGCGGTTCAGCACAAATTACGCTTGATGATGTGGATTATGCCGTGAGCGGCATGTTTGTGCTGCATGGCGGCAAAGGAATGTGCCTGAACATACAGCCAAAGGAAGGGCGGTTCGAATATTATCTTATATTGTACAAAGCCTGGTTTCCGCCACAGGCAAACCCTGAAATTCGCAGTATCATGACCGCAGGAAATCCTTTGCAGATTCAATATGGTTATGCTCCTTTGTATCCATTGTCGTTGTATGAGAAGCTGGAGCGAACGGCCCAAGAGTGGCTGACGCCCGGTGATCTTGAGCTGCTGCATGCAAGGACATTGTTTTATCAATTCGTATATGAGCTTGTAAGCCAACTGCGCGAACAGGATGTTCGAATCATTCGGGCAGACCCGGCTGAGCAATTGCTAAAATATTTGCATGACCATTATACTGAGCCGTTGACGATGGAATTGCTGGCATCGATGCTGGATTGCAGTCCCAGCCATTTATCGCGAATGTTCAAGCAGCGCACGGCATGCAGCCCCATTGAATATATGATTCGCTTGCGGATTACCAGAGCCAAAAGCCTGCTTAAAAGTACAGAAGCAACGCTGCAAGAAATAGCCTTAAACATCGGCTATACGGATGTGTATTATTTTAGCCGCATCTTCAAAAAACAAACCGGACAATCTCCTGTTCACTATCGTCAAACCTATCTTGATTTGAATACTAAGCAGCATAATCCATCCCTCATGCTTAAATCATCCATTGTTCCTCATAAGCTTAAACGGTATATTAATAAGCGCAGTGATAACCATTATCAATATACAAACAAGGGAGCTTTTGAATTGATCAGAAACAGAAAACAATCAACCGCCTTAACTTTGCTGCTTAGTTTTACTCTACTTCTAAGCGCATGCTCAGGGTCAGTGAACAGTACCAACTCTGTTGCAAATTCTGGTTCAGCCTCGAGCGCAGCAGTTAGTGGTAACAATGGACAGGTGGACACAAATCAGAACTCGACAGCTTCAGCAACGGTAACGTACACAGGTGCAGATGGCGAGGTCAAGATCCCCCGAAACCCGCAAAGAATAGTTGTTTTGACCCATGCCTACGTTGGATATTTCATGGCGCTTGGCATTAATCCGGTTGGAGCACCAACAATGACGATGGGAAATCCTTATTATAAAGGACAGATCGACGATGTAGAGGATATTGGATCTCCGGCTGCTTTTGATGTTGAGAAGATTATCACCTTAAATCCAGATCTTATCATTGCCATTAAAGGTACAGATAAACTGGAAGACATGAGTAAAATCGCGCCAGTCGTAACGATAGAATACGGTAAGAAAAACTATAAAGAGCAATTGCTTGAATTCGGTAAATTAACGAATCGTATCGATAAAGCCCAACAATGGGTCGATGCTTGGGAACAAAAAATTGCCGAATATAAACCACAGGTTATAAAGGCAGTCGGTGACCAAACCGTATCTGTCCTCAGCCAGTATGATAAAAGTGTGTATGTCTATGGTGAAGGCTATGGCAGGGGAACAGAAATTTTATATGATGAATTCGGGCTGCAGGCCCCTCCAGCATTCGATCTAAAGCTTGGTTGGGCGGAAATATCGCTTGAGAAGCTGTCTGAGTTTGCTGGCGACTATATCTTTACATCACCGGATGCGACCGGAACCGCTGATACAAGCCCTATGTATGATAGTGATTTGTGGAAGGGGCTTCCTGCAATTAAAAATAATCGGGTGTTTTATCTCGACAAAGATTCTGCAGCCTTTAACGATCCTATCACACTGGAAGCCATGCTGCCGATTATTGTCGATAGCCTGACTGCTGCTGCTGGGGAAAACAACTGAACACAAGTGAACGGAGCAGCTCAAAAGTAATTAAGCGTTTCAGCTTAATCGATTGCCAATGGATGGCGGTAAAAATAATTAACAGATGATGACCCTTTCATTTCGAAAAAAAGAAGGTATCTTCCCCAAAGCTTGCGCTAGGGGGAGATACCTTCTTTCCCATTTTACAGCGGTCATTTTAAAATGGCTACCCAGCTGTTGTCCTGCCCCCAGAGCGGCTATCCGCCCGCTCTTTAATAAGGTCAGCTGTAAGCTGGCCCGACAACGTAACCATCGGCACACCGCCGCCGGGATGAGTGGAGCCGCCGACGAAATACAAATTGTCCAGCAGCTCGCTTTTGCTCGGAATTTTGAAGCCGCCGTTCAGCTTACGGTCGGTGACAACGCCGTAGATTGAACCACCGTTGGCGCCATAAAGCTGCTCCAAATCATTAGGCGTAAAGTTGTATTCGAACGTAATGTGCGAGCGCAGGTCATCCAGTCCCATTCGCTCCAGCTTATCCAGCACAAGCTCGCGGTACGTCTCTTTGTAAATCTCCCAATCCTCGCCTGGCTTAAGCGGGGGAACATGGGTGAGCACGAATAAATTTTGCTGTCCCTCAGGCGCCTGTGTCGAGTCGGAAATGCTGGACACCCCAATATAGACGGTCGGATCAGGCGAAGGGATGCCGGAGACGAACACATCCTGGAACTCCCGCTCTGGATTGCGCGAGAACAGGAAGTTGTGATGGCGCAGCTGGTCATAGGTTTTATCGATGCCAAGCAGCAGCACGAGGCCGGATACGGTTGGAGCATATTTTCTCATGCCGCCTGTCGCTGCGGCAGCTCCCGGATGGTGGCCGAGCAGCTTGCGATGGGTCGGAATCGCCTCCAAATTGGAGACGACGAGATCGGCGGCAAGCACCGTGCCATCTGCAAGTGTAACGCCCGTTGCTGCCTTGCCCAGCGTATTGATTGCTGCGACAGGCGCATTCGTCCGCACCTCCACGCTAAGCTCGCCCAGCAGCTTCAGCATGCCCAGCGCAATATTATACATGCCGCCCTTGACGTAATAAATGCCGAGTCCAAGCTGCACATGGATGAGCTGAGAAAGCACGGCTGGGGCTGCATAAGGCGATGAACCAATATACATAATGAAAAAATCAAACAGCTGGCGCAAGCGCTTGTCTTTGAAAAAGCGGCTCGTGCTCTGATGCATCGTGCGAAGCGGGTCCATCGCCAGCAGTTCCTTCATGCTATGCTGCCCCCGCAAGTCCTGCAGGCCGCTGAGGCTTTTTCCATAGACGCTCTTCATGCTGAGCTCATACATTTGCTGGCAGTATTGCAAATAGGCCAGAAAGCCCTTGGCATCCTCTCGCGCTACGCTGCTAAGCTGCTCCAGCATCATTGGCAGATCGCCAGTCACGTCAAGCTGCGATCCATCCTCGAAAAAAGTCCGCCACTGCGGCTCCACCCGTTCCAGCGTCATATAGTCCTCCAGACGTCTGCCCGCACTAGCAAACAGCTGCTCCAGCACCCAGGGCATCGTCAAAATCGACGGGTCCGTATCAAAGGAAAAACCTTTGCCCGAGCGGATATTCAGCTTGCCGCCTGCACGTTCCTGCTGTTCCAGGACGGTGACATGATTGCCGTCAACCGTTAGCCTGATGGCAGCGGATAGGCCGCCCAAGCCTCCGCCAATTACTACGATTTTTTTACTCATCGCTCGTTTCCGCCTCCCTGTTTACTAAAGCCAAATGGATATTTTTAAAAACTTGGTTATATAAACGAAAAAGATGTTTTATAATATACCTTAGGGTTAATTAATAGTTAGCTAGCTTCAAATCTAGCAGTTACATTCCTGTAGGTCCTGTATTTAAGGTGTTGCCCATTATTGGCGAATTAAAACCTGCTAGGATCATTTTGCCAATCGTATAAAGGCGGCCCTTGCTGGGGGGATTAAATGATGCAAGAAATGTTTGCTGCCCGCGCAGCAGCTCCGAGCTGGAGGGCGCTTCCTGTGCGGGATAGAATTCAGCATATCCGCTCGGTGCGGCAGCTGCTCGTTCGCGATTTGGACGAGTGGATTGCGCTGCTTGGCCAAGAGGCAGGCAAGACCCCGATGGATGCGCTGACGACGGATTTGCTGACGGTCATTCAAGCTATTTCTTATTATGAAAAAAATACGGCCAAGCTGCTGCGTTCCCGCCGCGTTCGCACCCCGCTGTGGCTCGCAGGCTCCTCCTCGCACATTACATATGAGCCTTGCGGCGTGGCGGCTATCATTGCCCCGTGGAATTTCCCGCTTCAATTGACGCTCATTCCGGCACTCGCGGCAGCTGCTGTAGGGAATACGGTGCTGCTCAAGCCATCGGAGAAGCTGCCGCTGCTAAGCAAGCGCATTGCTGCGCTAATCGAGGAAGCTGCATTTCCGCCAGGTGTCCTTCAATTGGTTGAAGGCGGGAAGGCGGAAGCGGAGCGCTTAATTGATGCACGGCCTGACAAGCTATGGTTTACCGGAAGCGAAGCGGCTGGGCGCAGTGTGCTGGCGCGAGCAGGGGCGCAGCTCATTCCTTGCGTGCTGGAGCTTGGTGGCAAGGACCCGATGATCGTATGTGCCGATGCCCACATAGAGAGAGCCGCTCGCGCAGCGGTATGGGGTGCTTTTTTGCACAGCGGGCAGGTATGTATTAGCGTGGAACGGGTTTACGTTCATGAAAGCATTTATGCAGCCTTTCTGGCCGCGGTCGTCGCTTATACGCGGGAGCTGAGGCAGGCCGAAGGCGGTTCTTGGTCCGAGATTGGAGCATTAGCCACGGAAGAAGGCTGGCATAAAGTGAAACGGCTGCTGGACGATGCTGTAGCCAAAGGCGCCAGCATTGCGGCAGGAGGGCTGCCGCCCGGAGCGGAGCCGCCGCTGTTTCCGCCGACCGTACTCACCGGAGTGACGGAGGAGATGCAGCTTATGCAGGAGGAAATTTTCGGCCCGCTGCTGCCGATTATGGCCTTTCAGTCAGAGGAGGAAGTAATCCGGCTGGCAAATGCTTCGCCTTATGGGCTTAGCGCAAGCATTTTTACGGCTAATCGAAAAAAAGGGCTAGCGTTCGCAGCCCGGCTGGAGACGGGAAGCTGCTCGATTAATGACGTTGTAAGGCATATTGGCAACATGCATTTGCCCTTTGGCGGGGTGAAGGCGAGCGGCTTCGGCCGTACGCATGGCGAAGAAGGGCTGCTTGCCTTTTGCCGCTCAAAGTCGGTCATGGTCAATGCTGGGCGCAGAAGCTCGCAAATCAATTGGTTTCCTTACCGGGAGCAGGCATTTAGCGGCCTAAAGCAGGCAATTGGCTATATGTACGGGAGAAGGAGGGGGAAGCGATGAGTTTCTCGATCATTTGGGCTGTTTTCGGCTGGCTGTGCGGCCTGCTGCTGCAAAATCGGGTAAGCCGGCTGCCGGATTGGGACATTCATGAGGGGGATGAATGGAATGGGGCAGATGATGCGAACGGAGCAGGCATGAAAAATAGCGCTGTTCCGATCTCCATTTCTGTCATCATTCCGGCACGCAATGAAGCGGCTAATATCGGCAAGCTGCTGCACGCCTTGCAGCGGCAGAAGCTAAGTCATGTAGAAGTAATCGTTGTCGATGACGGCTCGGAGGATGCAACGGCAAGCCTTGCCGCCGCGAATGGCGCCCTTGTCATTCGGGCGGAGGAGATGCCAGACGGCTGGATCGGCAAAAGCTGGGCTTGCTGGACGGGAGCCAAAACAGCGCAAGGCGAGCTGCTTGTTTTTCTGGATGCGGATGTGGAACTGGAAATGGATGCTTTACAACTGCTGGCCGCCAGCCAGAAGGAGGCTGGCGGACTCGTATCGGTGCAGCCTTACCACCGAATGGAGCGTGCTTATGAGCAGCTGTCTGCTTTCTTCAATCTGATTGTCATCGCTTCGGTTGGCGACGGAGACAGCCGGGCGGGAGCGTTTGGGCCTTGCCTCATATGCCGCCGGGATGACTATTTCCGCATCGGCGGGCATGAGGCAGTACGGGGCAAAGTATTGGAGCATTTCGAGCTGGGGCGAGCCTTTAGCTCTGATCAAATGCCGGTGTCCAATTTTATGGGCTGCGAAAAAATTTCCTTTAGAATGTACCCGGACGGCCTGAACAGCATGTTCCGCGGCTGGAGCAAAAGCTTCGCAGCAGGCGCTGCATCGACCGCGCCCTTCGTAGCCTGCGCTGTATCGCTGTGGCTGGCCGGAGCCGTATCGGCTGTGACCCTTATGCTTGCTTCAATTGGGGGGCAGGTCGAGGCGGATTATTGGCTGCTGGGAACAGGCGTCGCCTGCTATGCGGCATACAGCTTGCAGCTCGGGCTATGGCTGCGCAAAACCGGGAGTTTTAAGGGCTGGACAGCACTGCTGTACCCATTGCCGCTCAGTTTGTTTCTGTTATTTTTCGCTTATTCGCTGTTCTCGACCTTCATTAGGAGGAAGGTTTCTTGGAAAGGGCGAGTCGTTTCAATGGGCAGCCGGGAACGAGGCAAGCTATGAGCGCGCAGGCATTGCCGTCGCTGGCTGTGCTCGCTCTGAATATTGGCGGATGGCTGCTCGTCCATCTCGGCGTCTCCTATTTTCATACGAGCTTGCCAGAGCGCTGGTTTGCAAGACCAGAAGCAGGAGCAGGAGCAGGCGGGACAGTGCGCAAAGCGGAGCGCAGCAAGGAGAAGCGGCACTTCGGCAGAGGAGCGTTTCTACGAGCAGGTGCTGTTCATCCGCTCCTGGAAGGACAGCGTGCCGGATGGCAGCTTTTTGTTCCGCAGGGGATTCCAGAAGAAAAGGCTTGCTAAGCGCGGCCAAGCCTATTACCAGGAGTACATGGGGGAAACGCTCAGAGGCGAATGGACGCACTGGCTGTCCATCGTGCCCGCGCCGTTATTTTTCATCTGGAACGAGCCTTTGTATGGCTATTTAATGGTAGGCTACGCGCTGGCGGCCAATTTGCCGTTTATAGCGATTTTGCGATATAACCGGCTGCGGCTCAGGCGAATTTGCGGCTCGAGCCGTCTATGACGGGCATTTATAGAAAGCTGATTCTAGCATGGGAAGGAAGAGACTATAAATGAAGACCAGGCATGTTGCTGTTGTAGGCGCCGGACCGGGAGGACTTGCTGCCGCTATGCTGCTGCGCCGCTATTTTCGCCATCCCAACACACTGGCCTTGTTTGGACGTTATGCGACCTATGTCGGATCTGCTCCTGATCGGGCGCCAGCAATCTTCGCGATGCTGCCGCATGTCGAGACAGAGCTTGGCGTTTTTGGTGTTCGAGGCGGCACCTACAGCATCGTTGAAGGTCTGCGCCAGCTTGCGGAGGAAATGGGGGCGGAAATACGCACCTCGGTGCGTGTGCAGTGCATTGCTGCAAAAGGCGGCGGCGTAAGCGGAGTAGAGACGGAATGCGGTTTTGTGCCAGCCGATCTGGTGCTCGCGAACGGAGATGTGCTGTCCGTATGCCGCGATTTGCTCGGCGAGCAGCTGCGGCCTGCCATGACGAATCGCCATATTTCAACTTACGAGCCTTCTCTGTCCGGCTTTGTCACTCTTGCAGGCATACGCAGACGTTACGATAAGCTGCTGCATCATACTGTATTTTATCCGGAAAGGTATGGGGAGGAATTTTCGGCGATTTTCGCGCGCCGCGAGGCTCCTGCCGATCCTGCGATTTATGTATGCTGTTCCGCCTATATGGAACAGGAACTGGCGCCGGAAGGAGGCAGCAACCTGTTTATTTTGGCGAATGCCCCGTATACGTCGGACGCTTGGAGCTGGGAGCGGGAGGCGGAGCGCTATCAGGGCCGTCTGTTGAAGCAGCTGGCTGCCTATGGCTTGGAGGGACTGGATCGGGAAGCAGAGCAGCTTGCTTTGTATACACCGGAGGATTTGGAGCGGGATACGTCGGCATTTCGCGGCGCCATCTATGGCATTTCCTCGAATTCAGCAAAGCAGACGTTTTTGCGGCCGTCCAATCGTGCGGATTTGCGCGGACTATGGTTTGCGGGCGGAACGACCCATCCCGGCGGGGGAACGCCGATGGTTGCCATGTCAGGGCTGCTCACCGCAGAGGCGATGATTCGGCAGCATCATTAATGAATCTATTGGGGCAAAAGAAAAGCCGCGCTTAGCGGGGGCAGCAAAACTTCCAGCTAAGCGCGGTTTATTTTTAATGAAAAAAATAAAAAACCCTTCTAAGTTAGAGGGCCTGCTTGAAACAACTTATAAAATATCGGGACGACACGATTTGAACATGCGACCCCCTGGTCCCAAACCAGGTGCTCTACCAAGCTGAGCTACGTCCCGGGAAAAAAATGGTGCCGTCGAGAGGACTTGAACCCCCAACCTACTGATTACAAGTCAGTTGCTCTACCAATTGAGCTACAACGGCGCGGTTATGTATCGGACACAAGATGTATTATGCCACAGAACTTTAGGAGGATGCAATACCTTTTTTAAATTTTTTTGAAAAAAATTCGGGCAGCGTTCAAATGCCCGAATTGGCCTATTTTTTAACTTTAAAATGAACGACTGCGCTGTACAGCATTTTCCCGCGATCGGGATGAAACACCGCATGATGACTAATCGCATGAACTTGTAATAGCAGTGCTTTATTCGCTTCAATTTGCTGGTCAATGTGCTTTTCGAGCGTACGTAAGTCAAAAGCCTCAAAAAATTCGATTTTATCCTCAATTAAATCTAGTCGAAAATCCATCTTGTCCCCCCTAAAATCTCATTAATAGCTAGCATTCGCTAATATTATAACGTTGTTAGGCACTAGTTTCAAAGTATCATGTCAGATAATCTCGCTTTTTATAATTTACAAAAAGGTTTTCCTAAATTATACTTTAAAAGTGTCGAAATAAATAGAAAATTACATACTGAAAAAGGCAAACTTATTGAAAGATAGGGGCGCAAAGTTATGGGCCTAAGGTATTGAACTATGGCAGCCAAACCACCGGTACAGGACTATAGGCTGATTCAGCTGTTCAATTCGTCGCGGTGATTGGATAGCTTTTGTTTTTTCAGTGTAATAGGAGAGATGGAGAGAAAATGATGATTAACCGATTGAGAGAGGCAAAATGGTTAAAATGGACATCAAGGATTTCTGATTTCTTGAAGAAACAAAAGGTTACAACGAAGCTGTTGTTTATCACTTCATTAATCACCTTGTTCAACGTCGTCGCTGGCGGGTGGATTTTTATGCAAAATGCTTCGGTTAGAAGTGCAGTGAAAGCTTCAAATGAGCTTCAGGAGGCCAAAAAAGAATATCAAGGGATATCGGATTCGATGCTGCGCACGCTGCTTTCGATGATTGATGCCGTAGAAAACGGCAGCACCGGCGACGATGGAATCAACTTGGCACTTAAGTCGATGCCCGAGCGGGTAGAAAAATTGAAGGTTACACTAGCGTACCTGGATGAAAAATATCCTCACGGGGATAACGGCACCGCCTATTCGAACCAAGGCAATGTGTTTGGCCTTGCACTGGAGCAGCTTAATAAAGAAAACGGCAATCACAGCCTGCTAACCATTGAAGACCGCTCCGCCAAGGTCAAACAGCTTGTCAGTACATATACGATTGTTCTCAGCTTTGCGAATGAAACGGTAGAAAATTGGCTCGAAGTGGATACGGTCGCTACACAGGAGACATTAAATAAAAGTATTGCAGCTGCCAATACGATTATTATCATCAATATTGTTTTGCTGGCAGTACTGCCGTTCCTCATGTCGTATTCGTTAAGCCGGAATGTAAAAAAAGGCATCGTTGGTTTAATGAAGCGTATTACCGCTTATCAAAATAACGATTTCACCTATGATGAGAAGCTGGATCGCCAAGATGAATTTGGTCAAATTGACCGCTCGCTGGCGCAAATGGGAAGTGAGCTTCGTGACACCCTTCGTTCGACTATGGATGTAAGCACGGTTGTTCTGCAAGCCTCGCGCAATATGGGCGATATGATTGTTCGCAATCAGAACGCTTCCGAGCAGGTGAAGGAAGAGATTGGCAACGGCAAAACGATTTTGATGACCCAGTATGATGATGCAACTTCGATCTCGGCCGTAACGGAGCAAATATCGGCAAGCTCGCAGCAAATTGCGGCTTCAACCGAATATATTAATCGCGACATGAAAGAAATGAGAGAGTCATCGCGTATAGGCTCCACCGATATGAAGGGCGTTGTGCAGATGGTGAATCAGACGGTGCAGCAATTTGCCCGAGTTACCGAGTCCTTCGACCGAATCAATGAGCGCTACAATAATGTAACGAAGTTTTTGGGCGGCATTCAGGATTTGAACACACAGACGAATTTATTGTCGCTGAATGCTTCGATTGAATCGGCGCGTGCAGGCGAGCATGGCAGAGGCTTTGCTGTAGTAGCGGAGGAAATTCGCAAGCTGTCGAGCCAGACCGATATCATTTCCAAAGATATTACGAAGGAGCTTAAGCTTATTCAGAACGATTTTGCCGACAGCAGCCAAAGCTTGAGCAGCTTCTCGGAAGTGATAGAAACGACGAAGCAGGCATCGGTGACGGCTAGCGAAATGTTTAATGGTCTGGAAAATCAAAGCAGCGTATTGTCCGAGCAAATGGGCGAAATTTCTGTCGGCATTGATGAAATTACAAAAGGCATTACCGATATTGTTGGCTCAGTAGACAAGCTGCTGCAAACCTCCTCCGAGGTAAATGGCAAAATGGAGCAGATGAGCGGTATGTCCGAAGATCAATTCGAGGTATCGATTCAGCTTCAAGAGCTGGCTGAGAAACTGCAGGGCTCTTCCACTAATTTGCGCGAAAAAGCGGCTGTATTCAAGGTGTAAGCTAGCCTTTAGAGCGGATTGGAAAATGGAATAGCATCAATGAAATAGCTGCTTTCAGCGCCCGTGGGCGATTGGAGGCAGCCTTTTTTTTATCCAACTCTTTACAACAACAGAATATTAGTGTACTATTTAGATATAACACTAATACATTAACACGGAGGTGACTTATGCCGATTGAATTTGACAACAACCAGCCGATCTACATCCAGATCATGAACTACATTAAACAGCAAATTATTAGCGGGAAGCTTAATCCCGGCGATAAAATCGATTCGGTGCGCGAGCTTGCAGTGGAGCTGCAAATCAATCCGAATACGATCCAGCGTACTTTTCAGGAGCTGGAGCGTGAAGGCATCGTCGAAACAAGACGGGGACTTGGAAGATATGTAACGAGCGAGGAGGCGGCGATTGTGAGCATTAAGAAAGAAATGGCGGCTGATTTGCTCGGACGTTTCATTCAGGGGATGCGCGATTTGGGCTTTAAGAAGGATGACATTGTAGCGATTGTTACGGAAGCGGTTAGCAAGGAAGATCAGAAATAGGCGGGGGGAGAATAAACGAATGAAGAAGATAGTTGAACTGCAAGCCGTAACGAAAACTTACGGATCGAGAAAAGCGCTGCATAATATTAATTTAAACCTGGAAGCTGGCAAAATTATTGGTCTGCTTGGCAGCAATGGCAGCGGCAAGAGTACACTCATGAAGCTGGCGGCAGGACTCATTCAGCCAACCTCAGGAAGCGTTCGAATTTGCGGGGAGCCGATTGGCATCGGGACGAAGGCGGTTACGTCCTTTATGCCGGATCAGCCGGTAACCGAGTCGTGGATGCGGGTGAAGGATGCCCTTCGTTTTTTCAGTGACTTTTATAAGGACTTCGATCAGGAGAAAGCGGGAAGCATGCTCGATTTTTTGAAGCTGGATCGCAATGATCGCATTAGCTCCTTATCCAAAGGGATGAATGAGCGGCTGCAGCTCACGCTGGCGATGTCGCGTCAGGCTAAGCTTTATTTGCTCGATGAGCCGATAGGCGGTGTTGATCCCGTCGCGCGGGGCAAAATTTTGGACGCCATCGTTAAATTTTATAATGAAGACAGCTGTGTGCTTATCTCGACGCATTTAATTACCGACATTGAACGGGTTTTCGATGAAGTCATTTTTATTCAAAACGGTGAAGTTTCACTGCGTCAGGATGTGGAGAGCATACGCTCCAAGCATGGTAAAAGTGTAGATGAACTATTCAGGGAGGTATTTTCAGAATGATAAACTTATTGAAATATGACTGGAAACGCAATGCGAATTTAATTATGGGCTCGGCTGCTGCGCTTATTATTTTGCAGGGAGCACTTTCCTTTTTTAGTGCAACTCGTAATTGGCAGCCTGCATTGTCGCTTACATTAATGTTCATGGGCTATTTATTCGTTGCCTTCATGTTGATCATATTTTCCTCAAAGACGTACTCCCATAACCTTAAATCGTACGGTCGCCGCTTATTGCCGCTGGCCACGTGGAAAACAATCGCTTCGCCGCTTCTGCTGCAATTCGTATTATCGGCTGCGCTGAGTGGGATCGTGCTGCTTCATGTCTGGCTGTTTAAATGGCTGTCCCCAAGCGCCTTGCTGGATGTATTGGGTCCGCCTAATTTCGAGACGGGAGTCCTGTTTTTTATTTTAATATTTTGGACGCTCCTATTTTTGATGCTGACAGTCTATTTTTCGATTACAGTAGGGCATCTCTTTAATAAAAAGCTTTTTCCATGGGTAGCAATAGCAGTCTTCGTCCTGCTGCAATTTGTCATTAGCTATGTGGAGGAATTGTTGTTTAACGATAATTTATTCGGCACGATGGTCTCAGAGCCTACCGCTGAAGGCTTGTCTATCTTAGTGTCTCCAACAGGCGATATTTCGATTGGAAACTGGGGCGTTATGTCGCTTGAAATCGTGATCGGTGCTATCCTTGTGAGCATCATGCTGTACTTGCTGAACAAAAAGCTGGATGCTTAGAGGAAGGCGCGGCGAAGCCTGCAAGCCAAAGGTTGACAAACCTGCCATTAGCGCGTGACAATGTTCGTATACAACTTTGAAGATAGAAGGGACAACGAACTCATGACGCTAATGGAAAAATTCAAGCTGGCTGCCGCAGGCTATGACGCCTCCTCCGTCCAGTCCATCGTAATTGAACCGCTGCTTATTGAACGTGGAGCCACTCAGCAGGTCGCACCTTATTTGGTAAAGAAGGGCTATCGCAAAGTTTTAATCGTGTCCGACAACATCACATATGAAATAGCTGGAAAACAATTGGAAGCGGCAATTGCTGCGAAAGATATTGCGGTTAAGGCAACGCTGATTAAGCCTAACCAACAGGGAGATGTCATTGCGGACGAAGTATCCATTGTGCAGCTGCTGCTTGATATTCAGCATTACGCTGCGGAAGTGGTCATTGCGGCTGGTTCCGGCACGCTTCATGATATTACGCGTTATGCTGCTTTTACGGCGGGCATACCGTTTGTATCCGTGCCGACCGCTCCGTCCGTAGACGGCTTCAATTCCAAGGGAGCACCGATTATTATTCGGGGTGAAAAGATTACGATCGCCGCGATTGGCCCGGACGCGATTTTTGCCGATCTCGATGTGCTGACACAGGCTCCTGTCGCTATGGTAGCCGCTGGCTTTGGCGATATGCTTGGCAAATATACGTCCCTGTTCGATTGGTCCTACGGCTCGCTTGCGGGCGAGGAAGCTTATTCGGATATCGTAGCGACGATTACGCGTGATGCTTTAATGCAGTGTGTGGAAAATGTAGAGCTGATTGCCTCACGCAGCGAAGAGGGCATTCGCGCGCTGATCAGCGCTTTGATCGAATCGGGCCTTGCGATGCTGCTGTTCGGGCAATCCCATTCGGCCTCGGGCGCAGAGCATCATTTGTCCCACTACTGGGAGATGGAATATATTCGCCTTGGCAACCGCCAGCTGCTGCATGGAGCGAAGGTTGGCGTCGCATGTGCGGAAATTTCGGGGCTGTATCATCGCTTGGCGGATGAGCAGGCGCCAGCGATTAGCGGGACGGAGCATGCGGAACGCATCAGCCAGCTGATCGCGGAAATTCCGAATGAGGAGACCATTCGCGGCTGGCTGAAGCAAGTGGGTGGGCCATCCACAACGGCTGAGCTAGGTGTGAGCGACGAACTGCTTGCCCGCAGCTTGAGTGAGGCGCATTTGGTGCGGCCTAATCGTTATACGCTGCTGAGAGCGTATAACGAAGGGGCGGGGAAGTAATATTCTTGTAGATAGAGAATAGAGTTGGGTCGTGGTGCGAATGTGAAGCTCCCATAAGAAGCCTAGGGGAGATTCGCACCTCGAAATTTGTTGAATCATACATAAAATGAGTAAATTCTTTAAAAATCAAGAATTGTCTGCGAACGTTATAGTATTATTTTCGTTTGATTTAGATAAATGAATGCCATTGTGGCACCCATTTATCTATTTTTCGCTGTCGCACTCTATGTGAGTGTGTAGATTGAAACGTCATCATGTATCCTCCGATAGCTGCACATTTAGTCGTACTCTGTATGAGTGTATAGAAGCTAGCTGGAGGGTTTACTTTTGGGCGATAAGCCACACTGGTTTTGAATGATGGCACTTTGTTGGGTCGGTGGAGCTAATACACGGTTTGTTATACTAGGGAGAGTATGCAAACGATAATGGAGTGTCAGAAACTTGGCGGACACAGAATCCGCTATTTAACCGGATGACGGTCAATCGAGAATTAGGCGGACACAGGAGCCGCTAATGCTGTGCCAATTGCCATTTTGACGCGATTATGAGGGCAATAGCGGATCTCCTGTCCGCTTACGGGCTGAAATCGTATAAAAGGCTACAATAGCGGAACCTCAGTCCTTAGGAAATGGAAACAGTTACCATTTGCGCCGTCTGAGACATAATCGTCTCCTTCTGTCCCAGCCTAACAAAATTAGAATAGGTATGCCTCGATTAACAGCTTAATGCCATGAGGAACAGAGCGATTGGGGCCTGATCACAAATCCTTAGTCCATATTCCTGTTATAGTAGTGATTAACGAACATCAATTGAACAAAAAAACAGACCGCCAAAAGTAATAGGGGGTCAGGTCTTTCTTAAACGATTCGCAGGGTCTCCCCTAAGCGGAATATAATAACTTCAACCCTCGCTGAACACCTTCATATCTTGCATATTCTGCATATCGTACATATCCAAGATTTCCGGATCCGGACATAGCCGGACGTATTCGACACTCACTTCATAACCATCAACAACAAATGAATCGCCGCGATCATCCCCATTGGATAAATCAAGGCTCGCGAGAACGTATTTTTGAAGCCATTGCGGGGATGCTTTTCAAAAAAGAGATGTAGAATGGCATGGATGATAAAAAATATATCCAGCACCCAAAACGTAACCGTCTGATAATCGCTGAAAAGCAGAGCGAGTATAATCGTGTATATCGGAAGATGAATAAAGGTGAACACCTTATAGGCTTTCGAATCCTCCATATCCTTAAGAAAGATAAACAATCTCCATTCAGAATGGCGTATCGCATCCATTTCGTGCAACAGAAATAAAGATAAATTGAACAAAAATAGCACAAGCAAAAAATCCGGCATAGGCAGCTCCCTATCTTTTTATAACAGCATGGTACTTTATGTATTACAGCTTTATATTAGAAAAAAATAAATAAGCCGCCTTCCATATACGTATAAATGAGGACAACGTTGCAAAATAACCATTTTGAGGTATGTACAATCATTAGCTGAACTCCTAATCTCATGAATAGGCGGGAAGTCCTATGCCATTCGCCGCACATATTCTCTCAGAGGGTTGACGCTTTCCGCGCTCCGCTATATGGTTAGAGCAGAGCATAAAAGAGAGTATATAGAGAGAAGAGGGCTGCGGCGTGCTATTTGTCCTAATTGCCTTATGGGGAATTGCTTCTATTTTGATGCTGTCCGACCCACGCTCGGTTGTGAGCAGGCGGCTCAGCGGGGTACCTTTTACGGGCGGAGCCGGGGCGATGTCGGTCGTGCTGGATGAGCGGATTATTCCTTATGTGAGCCAACATTATATGAACGAAACGGCAGATCAGCTGCTGTATATGCTGCAAGCATTTTGCTCGCTGCTGTCCTACTACGGTTTGCCATACACCTTCCTATTGTTTGCGCTGGCTTATCGCCCTATCGACCGATTGCAGCCTTATGAGCGAGTGTTGCCGCTGCTGCTGTTTATTCCGATTGCGGCCTGCCTGCTGTTTACACCGGGCTACACGGAAACGTATCCGATTACATTTACAGTTGTTGTCTGGTGGGCTGTGCCTTATATAGCCGTCGGAGCGGTGAATGTATTACTGAAAAATCCGGGTTATTTGGCTCAAGCGAGACGCCACTGGATCGTATGCACGTCGGTGCTGACTCCGGTACTGTTTAGCGCAACGATGAATTATGTGCTGCCAAGCCTTGGTTTCCTGCGGATGTGGGTGTACAATACCTGGTTTGTGGGCATTGGGGCGCTGGTATTTGTTATAGGTCTGTTTACCTACGGATTTCTGGGGGTACGTGTTTTTATCGACCGTCGCCGTCTGGATTCGACGCTGCGAGCAGTTACATCAGGTACGGCTATACTCAATCATGCGATCAAAAATGACGTCGGCAAAATGCGGCTCTTCGGCGAGAAGATGCGCGCATACGCGGCATCCACGAACCAGGAGGAGCTGCTTGCCGATGCAGAGACCGTGCTGCGGACGACGCGGCACATCCAGGAAATGATTGGCCGTGTCCATCACGGCACCGAGGATTTGGCGCTAAAGCCTACGCGGGAAGACCTTGGCGAGCTGCTGCTCATGACGCTTGAGCCGTATAAGCTGATCGCTGAAGGCGTTCGTTTCTCAAGCAGCCTGCCGGAGGGCTGGAGCTGTATGATTGACCGTGCGCAAGTTACCGAGGCACTTGGCAACTTGATCTCGAACGCCATTGAAGCAATGGACGGCAAAGGCACGCTGAGCTTTATAATGAAAGAGACGAAACGGGATATAATGATCGAGGTGCGCGATACGGGGCCGGGTATGGATCGTACGCAGACAGCCAAAGCGTTCGAGCCCTTTTATACGACCAAACGCGGGGGCAGTACAAACTTCGGGCTTGGCCTGCCGTATGCGTATCATGTGATGCGCAAGCATGGCGGCTCTTTGCATATTCAGAGCAAGCTGGGAGCAGGCACGCTCGTATCGATGATATTCAAGAAAAAGGCGATTCAGGCGCAGTATACTGCGGGAGCAAGCCCGAATTACGAGCACAAAGCGGCAGAGAGATAAAGAGAAATAAAAAGAAATAGATACAGAAATAGAAAGAGACAGAGAAATAGACAGAGATATAAATAGAGATAAGGCTGAGAGAAGGGGAACATGCCGATGGATAACATACAAGTGTGGATCGTGGAGGACGACAAGGATTGGCTGCGCGGGCTGAAGGCTTTTTTGGCAGCCCAGCCGAACATTGAAGTCGTATTCACCTCGGATAATCCGCAGGAAGTGCGGGAAGCGCTTGCTGGAGGGCGCCAGGCGCCAGATGTCGTACTCATGGATATTATGCTCGGTGACGAGCCGGCGGGCATTGAGCTGGCGGAGGCAACGGCGATGTCGACGGGAGCGAGGGTCATTATGCTGACGTCGATGGAGGAGAAAGAGCTGATTTTGCAAGCTTTTCAGGTGGGAGCGATCGATTACCAGATCAAATCCGACTTTGAAGCGCTGCCTGCGGCGATTGCGGCGGCGGCGAAGCGCCAGTCCCCGATCAGCGCGGCGGCGGCGGAGCAGATGCGCGAGGAATTCCGCAGGCTGAAGCAGCTGGAGCGGGATTTTGAAGTGAAGAAGGTGCGCGATCTGATTACGCCTGCGGAGCTGCAATTGCTGGAGCTGGTCGATCAGGGCTATTCGCAGTCGCAGATGGCGGATAAGCTGTTCGTCTCCATTCGAACGGTTAAAAACCATATTAACCATATACTCAAGAAGCTGCAGCTGGGCGGCTCGAAAGAGGCTGCGCAGCAGGTGAAAGCACTTGGTCTATTAGAAAAAGAAAATAAGGATGGAAATGGTACCACGTAAAGTTGGTACTATTTTTTTTGCCCTATTTTTCTAAAATAGAACTAAGACCAAGTCATAAAAATGCAGCTAAACGGAGGTACAACCAATGAATGTATGGATTCGCAAACAATGGACTTTGCTGCTCGGCGTGTTATTCGTCCTATCAGCGTTCATCACTTTGTTCAAATATACGGTGGAGCAGGGCTGGGTAACGAATGCGATGAAAATCGGGCTGGGACTGCTGAGCGGTGCAGGTTTTGCCGCAGCAGGGTTTTCGCTGATTAAGCGGGAAAAATGGCCGCTCGTCGGCGAGCTGTTAATCGGATTAGGCGCCTGCCTGCTGTATACGACGGCCGCTTTTGCCGGTGTCTATTATGAAATGTGGGACTCCATGACGGTGCTGCTGGGCATGACGGCTGTTACTGCGGCGCTTACGGTTTATGCTTACCGCTTTGAATCGCGTCTGCTCATAAACATTGCTCTGACGGGCGGCCTGCTGTCGCCGCTGCTGATGCGTCCGGAAACGGATCAAGTATTTACTTTATTTTTGTATATGCTCGTGCTCAATTCCGCTTTTTTCTGGCTCAGCACGGTGAAGAGCTGGAATGAGCTCAGACTGACATCGTTTATCGGAAGCTGGATCATGTATATCGTCTACTTTTTTACCTTCGATCCCGTGGTGGAAGGGGTATGGAATTTGCCGCTGCGCTACGCGCTTGCTGCATTCCTGTTTTATCAGATCGGCTTTCTGCTTGCTTCGCGGACCAATAAACAAAGCTTTGACGGGATGAACATGTATGCGGGGCTGTCCAATGGCGTTATTTTTGGCTTCTGGTCGCTGCTGCTCATTCATGGTGAAGTGCATTATGCTTATCCGCTGGCGTTTATCGGCTTTGTGCTGCTGCTTGCCAGCTGGTTTATCCACTATCATGTGAAGCGCATGGAGCCGGCTTCGGCTACGTATGGTTCTGCTGGTGTGCTGCTGATGCTGCTTGCGCTTAATCAGGTCGGCAGCGGTCTAGCGGTCAAACCGATCTTCAATGTATTTCTATGGTCGGCGGTGGCCGCGCTGCTTGTCTGGGTGGGCAAAAGGTTCCGCTGGCAAGCTTTGAATCTGGCATCGCTCATTATATGGTTTACAACGGTATGCTATTGGTACGTCATCACATGGTTTACACCGCGCGGCGAATGGTTCGGCGTCTTCATTCCGTTTCTGAACTCTGGCGCGATGGCATGGCTTGCGCTTGCGGCATTGGGCTTCTATTATTCGACGAGGCAGAAATTTGCGTCACTTGGCGATTCGGGCAATCGCGTGATGGGGAATATGTATGCGTTGTGCTCGCATCTAATCATCGGCGGATTGTTGACCGTCCAAATGATTCGGTTGTTTCAGGAGCATCTTTACGATCTTCCAAGCTTCTATGTGCAGCTCAGTCTGTCGGCTTCATGGGGCGTATATGCGCTGCTGCTCGTATTGTGGGGCGTTAATCGCGGGCAATCGGTGTTCCGCTGGTTCGGATTTTCGGTTCTAGGACTGACGGCGATTAAAGCAATTTTCTTCGACCTGAACGGCCAGGAAAGCTTGTACAAGGTGCTAGTGCTGCTATTGCTCGGAGGAATCTCCTTCCTCATCGCTTGGATCAATGGCAAATGGAATAAAGTGAGAGAGCTTGGCGAGCAGTCTTGGGAGCAGCATGGTGCAGAAACGGATATGAAGAAAGATAAGGTGTAAATTTCGGCTAATGAAAGAGGAACAATTGGGGAATGAATAAAGCGGTGCGAAAGGCATATTTTGATAAAAAGCCAGCGGAAAAGCTTGACAAAATGAGGGGTAATATATTATTGTTACTTACGTAAAGTAATTAATATTACTTTGGTGTGCATCTAATCAAGCATTGAACTAAACCATTTAACTGGAGGTATTTGATTATGTCACAAAGCTTTTTGGAATCTGTGCAAGCCAGACGTACTTACTACGGAATTAGCAAAGAATCCGTTGTTTCTGATGAGAAAATCGTAGAATTGGTTAACGAAGCCGTTAAGCATTCACCTTCATCCTTTAACTCTCAAAGTGCTAGAGCAGTTGTCCTGCTTGGCGAAAATCATGATAAATTGTGGAGCATTGTGCTGGAAGCACTTCGCGCAATCGTTCCTGCTGATCAATTCGCTTCGACAGAAGGCAGAATTGCTTCTTTTAATAATGGCTACGGCACGATTTTGTTCTTCGAGGATCACAATGTGGTTGCAGGCTTGCAGCAGCAATTCCCTTCGTATGCCGACAACTTCCCGCTTTGGTCGCACCAATCCTCGGGCATGCTGCAATTTGTAGTATGGAATCTGCTGGAAGAGGTAGGCTTCGGCGCTTCCCTGCAGCATTACAACCCGCTTATCGACGAAAAAGTAAAAGCGACATTTGGCCTGCCAGAATCATGGGGCCTGATTGCGCAAATGCCTTTCGGCAAGCCGACAGCAGAGCCAGGCGAAAAAACATTCCAGCCGCTTGAAGATCGCGTTAAAGTATTCAAATAAGCTTTAATATAGTACGGATAAGCTTTAAATCGTTTAAATAGAACCGAACAACCTCCGAAACTTGCTTCGGAGGTTGTTTTTGCATGTTGCTTTTTACTCCTCGAACCGAATAAACTTGTGTATTTTACGATTTGCTGGCGAATAGGGGTAAAAACATGTACAATAAAAACCGATACATCATTATAGAGCTTTTTTAGACCAGCAGAGCCAAGCGATTTGGTTCAAGGAGGAAATTATGAGTATCGATCCGCGCATTATGAAGCAAATGATCAAGACGCAGCTTGCTCCTAATCTTGACTTTAAGACAGTAGCGAACCCGCTAGGCACGAATAAGGACAAAAGTGTGACTTCGTTGTTCGACATGCTGCTGTCCCAATATATGCATGAAGCTTCGAACGGCTCAAGTGAAGGCACGGATGTATCTGCTCAAGCGTCCGAAGCGCTGGCGCAGCTTGCCAGCTTGAATAACGCTTATCAGGCTGAGGGCGAGACGTTTGCAGCTGGCTCCACCGACTATGATGCGATGATTGCCCAGGCTGCAGCCCAATATGGCGTAGATCCCGCCTTGATTCGCGGCGTCATTCGCACAGAGTCCGGTTTCCAGCCAGATGTCGTATCCGGCGCAGGAGCCAAAGGGCTCATGCAGCTGATGGACGGCACGGCACGCGGCCTTGGCGTGACAGATTCGTTAAATCCGCAGCAAAATATCGATGGCGGCACCCGTTATTTATCCTTTCTGCTTCGCAAGTACAATGGCAATGAGCAAGTAGCTCTAGCCGCGTACAATGCCGGTCCGGGCCGTATCGACCGCCTCGGTATTACGACAGACAGCGAGCTGATGGCGAATTTGGACAAGCTTCCTGAGGAAACGCAGCGCTATATTGTGAAAGTACAGGCAGCGCGTTATTAAGGAGCTGCGAGGAAATAAGAACCGCTTTTGTCAATAAATTAGCGGTACTTTATTTCGTCGCAGTCTCTAGGCTGTAAAAGCACTTCTTTTAGATCACGAATGGCAGCTAGCTTGCCGTCGCTGATCTTTTTATTTTTTCTAGTAGGAAAGGAACGTTTGGCTCATGTTATATTTCGATCATTGCGCATCTTCGCCGCCTTACGAGGAGGTTATTGATACGCTGGCTGAGGTGATGAAGGCGCATTATGCGAATCCATCATCGATTCACCATGCCGGTGCAGATGCAGATAAGCTCATTTCCCGCTCGCGTTCGCTGCTTGGCGAGCTGTTCGCCGTGAAGGCTGAGGAATGGCTGTTCACTTCTGGCGGCACGGAGAGCAACAATCTCGCGATTAAAGGAGCGGCAAAGCAGTACCAGAGCCGGGGAAAGCATCTAATTACGACCCAAATGGAGCATGCCTCCGTCTACGATACATTTAAGCAGCTCGAGCAGGAAGGCTACGAGGTTACTTATTTGCCCGTTGACGAGAAGGGGCAGGTAGTGCTGGAAGCGCTGCGATTGGCTTTGCGGGACGACACCATTCTCGTCAGCATTATGCATGTGAATAATGAAGTTGGCAGCGTGCAGCCGCTCGCAGATATTGGCAAGCTGCTGCAAGGGTACCCGCGCACGCTGCTGCATGTGGACGCCGTACAAAGCATCGGCAAGCTGCCGATTGATGTGCAAGGCTGGGGTATTGATCTGCTCAGCGGCTCTGCACATAAGCTGCGCGGTCCCAAAGGGATCGGCTATTTGTACGTCCGCGAGGGCGTAACCCTAACGCCGCTGCTTTCAGGCGGCTCGCAGGAGCAGGGCATGCGCGCCGGGACGCAAAATGTGCCCGGCATCGTGGCATCGGCCAAGGCGCTGCGCATGGCGATGCAGTCGGCGCAGGAGCGGCGCGAGCGGATGTACCGTCTGCGCCAGCAATTGACGGAGTTCGTTGAGGCTGCGCCGGAGCTGGTATTGAATGGCGGGGCGCCGGAGAGCATGGCGCCGCATATTGTCCATTTTTCCTATCCGGGCATGAAGCCGGAGGTTGTCGTTCATATGCTGGAGCAGCATGGCATTATCGCTTCTACGAAGTCGGCTTGCTCCTCGCGCGACAATAAGCCGAGCCGGGTGCTGCTTGCAATGGGACTGGGGCAGGAACGGGCAGCCAGCGGCGTGAGAATTAGTCTGGGCGACGAGCATACAGAGCAGCATATTTTGCAGCTGTGCGAAATGCTGCGCCTTACAATAAGCAAGCTTAAGCCGCTTGAAAGGAGCGCAAGGTAAAGTGATGTATGATAAAATAATCATTCGCTACGGCGATCTGGCAATGAAGGGACGCAACCGCGGAATGTTTGAGAAGCGGATGCTCCAGCAGCTTCAGTTGCGATTGAAGGATTTTGCCGCGCTGACGTATTCAAAAATGTTCGGGCGGCTTTATATTAATTTAAACGGGGAAAATTACTCGCTTATCGCTGAGAAGGTCAAGGACGTTTTCGGTATTTCGACCTTTAGTCCAGTCGTAAGCGTTCAACCGGAGCTGGAGGAAATTCGGGCAGCAGCGCTTGCGCTGATGAAGGCTATCCCACAGGAGCCCGCTACCTTTAAAGTGAGTGCAAAGCGCGCATGGAAGAAGTTCCCGCATACGTCGCAGGAGATGAATCATTTGGTTGGGGCCCACGTACTGCGTGCGATGGACAACTTAAAGGTTGATGTGCGGAGGCCCGAGGTGGAGCTGAAGGTCGATATTCAGGAGGAAGCGGCTTATATTTTCAACGAGGTCGTTGATGGCCCAGGCGGCTTCCCGTTCGGTACGAACGGCAAGGCGATGCTGCTATTATCTGGCGGCATTGACAGTCCAGTAGCGGGATGGATGGCGATGCGCAAAGGGCTGGAGCTGGAAGCGGTCCATTTCCACAGCTACCCGTTTACGAGCGAGAAGGCGAAGGAGAAAGTGATCGAGCTTGCGAGAAGGTTATCCTATTACAGCGGCGCTCCGCTGAGGCTGCATCTGGTGCCTTTTACGGAAGTTCAGACGACGCTTGCCCAGTCGGGACAGGACCCGCTTATTATTACGCTAATGCGCCGGGCGATGCTTCGCATTACGGAGAGCCTTGCCGAGAAGAACGGAGCTCATGGAATCGTGACGGGCGAAAGCTTGGGCCAGGTAGCGAGCCAAACGCTCGTCAGCATGGATGTCATTGGGCGTGCGACTGTGCTGCCGCTGCTGAAGCCGCTTGTTATGATGGATAAACAGGAAATTATTAATGAGGCGGAGCGTTTGGGCACGTTTGCGACGTCGATTTTGCCATATGAGGATTGCTGTACGCTATTTTTGCCGAAATCCCCAAGCATTAAGCCGAATTTGCGGTTTGTAGAAAAGGTGGAAGGCTACCTGAATCAGCAAAAAAATCTGGAGCAGCTGCTGGATGAGGCTGTGCAGCAAACAGAAGTGCTGCTGCTGACGCCGGAAGATCCTGAGCCGGAAGCAAGTGCCGGTGAAGACCGCTGGTTCTAAAAATCAACGATTAACGGCTTGCTGTAAGCCGCTTTAAGACATAGGCCGACTTGCCATGTGAAATGGTGGGCGGCCTTTTTTTTCGTAAGAGAGAAGAAAGGGCAGTACCCCGCATTAGGCTTTCCGGCATATTCGCTCCAGCTTGGACATACAGGTGGTAGTATAGGGGGCGAGTACTATGGACAGCTTTTTCATATTTATACAAATCATTCTGATTAATCTTCTGCTAAGCGGCGATAATGCTATTGTAATCGCAATGGCGAGCAAGCATCTGCCGGAGCATCAGCGCAAGCGGGCGATCTGGTGGGGGACAACGGCTGCTGTTGTCCTGCGCTGCGTGCTGACGCTGGCGGCGATTTCCTTGCTTCAGACGCCGTTCTTGCAGGCCATTGGCGCCGTGCTGCTGTTTTATATTGCAGTCAAATTGCTGGCCGATGCGGGGGAGTCCGGCGGAGGAGGCGTGGCCTCTCATAAGGTGAAGCGGGCAACATCGCTGCCTGCTGCGATATGGACGATTGTGACGGCTGATTTTGTAATGAGCCTGGATAATGTGCTGGCGATCGCGGCTGTGGCGAAAGGGCAGACGCTGCTGCTGCTGCTCGGCATTGCACTGAGCATTCCAATGATTATTTGGGGCAGCCAATTGCTGACGAAGCTGCTGCAGAAATTTCCTTCACTTATATATATTGGAGCGGGCTTGCTCGGCTTTGCGGCGGGCGGCATGCTTGTCCATGACCCGGGCATGCATCGCCTGCTGTTCAGCAGTTCAGCAACGGCAATTGAAGCGATTCCGCTGCTCAGCATCCCGTTCGTCATTATTATCGGCATCCTGATGCGCCGATCGGCGCTGGCCTAAGCTTTCATCCCTGTCGATATGCAGCAAGGAAGCGTGCTAGAATCAGGCATCGTGCGGCTATAAGAAGCGGTTTGCTAATTTTTTTTTCATGTTGCCCTTGTTGCACTGGTATTTTTACTTCACTTCCTTTAAACTAGTAAAGATAAAAACTGTCGTCTTTCGTCAGGATATGCGTAAGGCGTTGTAAGGAGCGGAAGCGCGGATGCCTAACAACAAATATTCCGCTGGAATTATTGTGCTGCTGGCTGGTATCGTAATATTGCTTGGCAAACTGGGTGTGTTCAGCTTTTTGGGATCCAATTTTTGGCCGCTTCTCGTTCTTATTCCGGGAATTCTGCTGCATGTGCTGTATTTCGGCAGGTTGTTTCCGGCAGTTGTGCTTATTCCAGGAGGCATGCTGATCGTTTATTCGATTTTGTTCATGCTTTGTATCATGTTCGGATGGGATACGCTCAAATATGTTTGGCCGCTGTTTATAACGGGTGTAGCGGTTGGGCTGTACGAGTACCACTTGTTCGGCGCATCCCGCGAACGCGTTTTTTTTAACGCCTCCGCCATTCTCGCTGTTACATCGGCTGTACTGCTGATTTTGGCGCTCGTTTGGAGCTGGGGGATATATGCGATTGCTATTATCCTGATTGCGGCCGGAGCATGGATGATGATGGGGAAACGATCCCGCTGGTAGACGGCAAGCAATCGGTTAGGATTATACAAAATTAGACAAATGGAGTGGATTATTAGTTATGCAAGCAAGAGAGAACATTCGGAACATCGCGATTATCGCGCACGTTGACCACGGCAAAACAACGTTGGTTGACAAACTGCTTCAGCAATCAGGAACTTTCCGTGAGAACGAAGCGGTTCAGGAGCGTGCGATGGATTCCAACGATCTAGAGCGTGAGCGCGGCATTACCATTTTGGCGAAAAATACTGCGATTACGTACAAAGATTATTTGATCAACATCGTTGATACACCAGGACATGCTGACTTTGGCGGCGAAGTTGAACGTATTATGAAAATGGTTGACGGCGTATTGCTCGTCGTTGATGCTTTCGAAGGGTGCATGCCGCAAACGAAATTCGTATTGCGCAAAGCATTGGAATCGAACCTGAAGCCTATCGTAGTATTGAACAAAATTGACCGTCCTAATGCTCGTCCATCAGAAGTTGTGGATGAGGTGCTTGACCTGTTCATCGAGCTAGGTGCAAGTGATGAGCAACTGGAGTTTAATGTCGTTTATGCTTCCGCATTGATGGGCACTTCGAGTCTTGACCCTGACAAACAAGATGAGAACATGGAAGCGATGTATGAAACGATCATCAACCATATTCCTTCGCCAACAGAGAATGTAGAGGAGCCGCTGCAATATTTGGTGACGCTGCTTGACTATAATGAATACTTGGGTCGTATTGCGGTTGGCCGTGTAAACCGTGGTATCGTTCGTCAAGGTCAGACCGTTGCCGTTATGACGCGTGATGGCGGCAAGAAGCAGGCTAGAATCGAGAAGCTGTTCGGCTTCCAAGGTCTGAAACGGATTGAAATCGAAGAAGCAGGCGCTGGTGATATCGTAGCCATTGCAGGTATTAAAGATATTAACATCGGTGAAACGATTGCTGATCCAGCGAATCCGGAAGCTTTGCCGGTTCTGAAAATTGACGAGCCGACGCTGCAAATGACGTTTCTTGTCAACAACAGTCCTTTTGCTGGTCGCGAAGGCAAATGGGTTACTTCCCGTAAACTGCGTGAGCGTCTGTTCAAAGAGCTTGAGACGGATGTTGCTTTGCGCGTAGATGAAACAGATAGCCCGGATGCTTTTATCGTATCGGGACGCGGCGAGCTTCACTTGACGATTCTGATTGAGAACATGCGTCGTGAAGGCTTTGAGCTGCAAGTATCGAAACCGGAAGTAATCGTTAAGGAAATTGACGGCGTGAAGCAAGAGCCTTACGAGGGTCTGATCATTGACGTGCCGGAAGAAAGCATGGGCGCTGTTATGGAGAGCCTTGGCTCCCGTAAAGCTGAAATGGTCAACATGGTGAACAACGGCACAGGCCAAGTTCGCTTGGAGTTCATTATCCCAGCTCGCGGCTTGATCGGCTACCGTACCTCTTTCCTTACGCTTACACGCGGCTACGGCATTATGAACCATGCATTTGACAGCTACGGTCCGCTTGCTGGTTCTGGCGTTGGTGGACGTCACCAAGGCGTTCTTGTCGCTACTGAGAACGGCGTAACGACTTTCTACGGCATGATGGGCGTAGAGGATCGTGGTATTCAGTTCCTGGAGCCAGGTACAGAAATTTACGAAGGCATGATCGTTGGCGAGCACACGCGTGACAATGATATCGTCGTTAACATTTGTAAAGAAAAGCAATTGACGAATATTCGTTCCGCTGGTAAAGACGATACCGTTAAACTCAAAACGCCTCGTCTGTTCTCCCTGGAGAGCGCGCTTGAGTATTTGAACGATGACGAATATTGCGAAATTACGCCGAAGTCGATTCGTCTTCGCAAAAAAATCTTGAACAAAAGCGAGCGCGAGCGTGCAGAAAAACAACGCAAAACATCACAAGCTGGCGTTTAAGGCGCTAGCCGCCTGATTGGAGGTTTAACGGCATGCAGCAATGGTTTAGTGATCATTGGGTCGTTTCTTATTTGCTTATATTAGGATTCACGATCTATATTTTCAATACCGTGTTTCGGGCGAATAATGCGAAGCTGCCAATTCTAAAGGAAGTACTGGTTTACATTTTGATCGTATTCGGTTCTTTCGTACTTTGGATTTTACAGGTGGATTCGCTGCCGATTATTCAATGTATGGGAATTGCTGTATTAATGATGCTTATGCTTCGCGGTCGCCAGCTGTATGACAAGCTGCAAAGTAAACGGGCAGGCAAGCACGCTGTAAAGGAATCAGACTCCGGAAGTAACGGCATATGAGACGTTAGCGTGTTCTTAAGATCGGATCTGCCTTCTGCAGCAGCGATATCCGCGAGAATTCGTGGGTATCGCTGCTTCTTTGCGTAAATGAGGACAGAAACGAAATCCAAAGGATTTGAAGGTGGTTGCTATGAGCGAAGGCTCTAAAGGATTACCCCCTAGAACGGCTGCAAGCAGGCCGGGCGGGGCCAAGAAAACAGCTCCGAAGCCAAAGAAGAAAAAGAAAAAAGGCAGCGTTTGGATTAAAATTATGTTTGCTGTGCTTTCCGTTCTTATTTTAATTATGTTATATGTCGGTTATCTTGCTTACGTGGCTACCAATGCGGTTGATACGATTGGAACGGCGAACAATATTGTCGTGCCGGAAGAAGAGTCTGTTAAGAAAAAGCCTACAGGCATGGTGCTGCTCGGTATTGACTCACGTGAAAAAGGCGGCGGTTTAAATACCGACGTGATGCTGGTCGCTATTTTTAATCCAAATTCAAAATCAGCGTCCGTCATCTCGATTCCACGGGATTCAGTGCTGCCAGTAGATGGTTATCGCGAGCGGAAGGCGAATGCGAATTACAGCACTTTTTTCAACAATGCCCGTTCTGAGAAAAATATGGACAAAGAAGCGGCAGAGAAGGAAGCAAAAAAGGAAATTCGCGAAATGCTGTCCAAATATTTTGGCGTTGATTTGAAGTATACCGGTATTATTAACTTTAAAGGCTTCACCGATGTTGTTGATGCGCTTGATGGCGTTGAGGTGAATGTGGAGATGGACATGCGTTACCGGGATACAGCCGATGGCACTAACATTAATTTAAGCAAGGGCCAGCAGGTGCTTGATGGGAAAAATGCCCTCGATTATGTGCGCTATCGCAAATCGAATCAGGGAACAGCCGAATCGAGCGACTTCGACCGCAATCGTCGGGAAATGGAAGTCATTGGAGCGATTTTTGATAAAATGAAATCGTTTGAGGGCGTTACGAAATACGATAAGGTCATCGGCGCAGTCGGCAGTAATTTGACGCTCGATATGCCTCCGTCTGAAATTAAAAATATGCTCAGTACATATTTGGGTATGGGCAGCTCCGATATTACGTTCCAAGCGTTAAACGGAACGTGGAAGAGCCCATATGTATATGTCGATTCCACATCGCTTGAGGAGGCGCGCGCGGTACTTCAGGCAAAAATGGCTGAATAACCATAGACGCTGGATTCAATAATGGCTATAATAGGAGCTAAGGATACCGAATGCTATTCCTGTTAGAAGGAGGTCATGCTGATGACCGTATTCTTAGCCGCCAATTTCGAGCAACTCATCGAAGCTGATTGCATGCCTCGTTTTAAACGTGGTTTTGCTGGTGTGGCTATGACGGCAGAAGCTTGTCCAATCGTCATTTCGGTTATCTGTACTTCTCGTGAACAAGTATGTACGCCTATAAGAAAGCCTGACGATCATAGGGTCGTCAGGCTTTCTGTGCGTTTGCGCTAGCGGTTAATGCTTGTCCACATGCGTTGCGTGCTTTTGGATTTGCTTCTCATGGAGCTGATGCTCCTGCTCCTGCATGCGAGACTGGGTGTGCGATTGCGTCTGCGTCTGTGGCTGCTCCGGCTGATGAGGCGTCACATTGCGTGGGATTTGCGGCACGATGCGGCTGATAATATCGGCCATTTCTTCAGCGAAGCCCTTAATCGGCTTTCCGCGCCGAATATCGGCTCCCATTTCCTTCAGCCGCTGTGAGACGTCCATATCGGCTGTTACGACAGCATCCATACCATAAGGATCTTTATGGAAAGCTTCGGCAACGGAATATTTAATCGTACCAATTCGAGCACGATCCAGCTTACTGTCGACATCGATGCCGACAACGGCTGTTTTACCAAGCACGACGCAATGCGCGTTGCTTACGCCGCGAACGCCTTTTGCAAGCTTTTCAAGATGATCAGCGACTTCCTTATTCGTTTTCAATGGTTTAACGGAATCTTCCGCAAGCTGCTGCGCCCTTACAGCGCCATTCGCATGATTTTCCTGTGGAGAGGGTGATGCCATTTCGTTTCGCTTGACGGTGCTGCAACCAGCCGCAATAACAGCGATTGCGATCAAAACCAATAACCGTTTATACACGTGAGCCACCTCGTCTTTCTTGTTGCAGATCGTTATTCAGAACCTAGTGTACCCGCAGTATAGTATGGCTATGTATAGGCCTTTCAATTGAATGTCCACGCCGGGAGGGTTTTTCATGAAAAAAATATTCGTGCTCGATACAAATGTGCTGCTTCATGATCCGCAAGCGATCTTCGCCTTTGGCGATAATGAAGTAATCATTCCCGCGGTGGTATTGGAAGAGATTGACTCCAAGAAAAGATTGGCAGACGAGCTTGGCCGCAACGCCCGCTCTATCTCACGTACGCTCGATAAAATGCGTGAGCAAGGACGGCTTCACGAAGGTATTCCGCTGCCTGGCGGCGGCGTTCTCAAGGTAGAATTAAATCACCGCAGCTTCGTGCGGGTTCAGGAAATGTTTGGCGAGATGTCTAATGACAACCGAATATTGGCGGTTGCTCTGAACTATCACTTAGAGCAATTGGATCGTCAGGAAATAAGCTCTGTCGTGCTGGTGAGCAAGGACGTGCTTGTCCGCATTAAAGCGGATGTGCTCGGCCTGATGGCAGAAGATTACATGTCTGACCGCATTGTAGCCCCTTCTGACGTATACGCCGGATATGTGACGTTGTTCGTTCATCCTTCGATTATCGACGAGTTTTATTCGTACCGGTTTTTGACGGTGAAAAATTTGCAGCTTGGCAGCAGGCTGAATCCGAATGAATTTGTCATTTTGCGAGATGAAATGGGCACCTCCAAGTCCGCGCTGCTCAAAGTGTCGCAGGATGGGATTAAGCTGGAGCCGCTGTTCCTCAGCAATGATCCGGTGTGGGGCATTACGGCCCGCAACGCGCAGCAGCGCATGGCGCTGGAGTTGCTGCTTAACGATGAAATTCCGCTTGTCACCTTAACGGGTAAAGCTGGCACAGGCAAAACACTGCTTGCTCTGGCTTCGGGCCTGCTCAAGGTAGAAGATGAGCATAAATACAAAAAACTGTTAATTGCCCGTCCGGTCGTTCCAATGGGCAAAGATATCGGGTATTTGCCAGGGGAGAAGGAGGAGAAGCTGCGGCCTTGGATGCAGCCGATCTACGACAATCTGGAATATTTATTCGATACGAAAAAATCCGGGGATATTGAGAAAATATTGATGGGTCTTGGCAGCATTCAAGTAGAAGCGCTGACCTACATTCGTGGGCGCTCCATTCCGGGCCAATTCATTATCATTGATGAGGCTCAGAACTTGACCAAGCATGAGGTGAAGACAATTGTATCGCGTGTAGGCGAAGGCAGCAAAATCGTCCTTATGGGCGACCCAGAGCAAATTGACCATCCGTATTTGGATGCGACCAGCAATGGCTTAACGCATATTGTAGAGCATTTCAAAAACGAAGGCATTAGCGGCCATATGACGCTGGAGAAGGGCGAACGCTCCAAGCTGGCTCAGTTGGCAGCGGATTTGCTTTAAGCGCTGGCTCTTGTTCTTAGCTATCAGCTTTCTAAGCTGAGGTATGCTCTAATTTCTTTCATTGAGCCGCTGCAAATAAGGCGAAAATGAAATCATTGGTTTATATAAGTGGACTGCGACGAAATGAGCGCAGTCCTTTTCTCTGCGCTTTCCCATTTGGTGAAAATGGCAAAGCGGAATGAAAGGTTTGAGCTGTAGAAGCGGAGCGTTCGCATTTGCCGATGGATTTCTATGCTTTAGCGTAAATTCCATGGAATCCATCGGCAATAGCGATCGAAAGCCAAACCTTTCATGCAGCGCAGCTCCTTTTTCACCAATACTCCGCTCTCTACTAATTTGGACAATACTTGCATTAATTGCTATGATATAAAATGTGCCCAGATGAAAGTAGAGGGGAAGGGTTGCTGTGTCGATCAGGAAATATGCTACAATGACAGCGGTTTTGGCTTTATTCATTATTATTTTTCTTCTATTAAACTTTAGCGACAGGACCCTTAACCGGGCTGAAAATTTAAATAGAGATACGAATGCCGAGCCAGCGGGCGGAGAAGAGCAGGCAGATCAATCGCAGATACTAAATGTAACCGTTTCCATGGATGAGAATGAATTTTCTAAGCTTAAGGAAGCGACAAATAGCTATCAAATGAAGCATGCGAATACAATGGTCAAGCTGACGAATATAGTGGATGAAGGCGACGGCTATGCCCAGTGGAAAAAAGCGCTGGAGCTTGGAGCAGCACCGGATGTTATGCTCATGGACAGCGAATGGGTGCGCGAGTTTGCGGTGCGCGGCTTGCTCAATCCCGTCGATGTGCCCAGCACCTCTGATACAATGGCTGAGCGTCCTGCAAGGCTGCTTGACCCGCTGAGGTGGAACAGCTATTTGTGGGGCATCCCTGTTGATGCAGACCCTTACGTGACGGTATGGAACAAGGCTTTGCTCGCTGAAGCGGGCTTGTCGAAGCCACCAGCGGATTGGGATGCTTTTGGCAATCTGCTTCATAAGCTGGAAAGTGGCGGCCAAGAGTGGCAGGCGCTTTATGTAGAGCCTCATAATGTCGCATCCTTGCTTGTGTGGATGGATGAATGGACAGCAGAGGGAGAAGAAGCTGGAGCGGCATATTTGCATTTTGACAGCAAGGCTGTGCAGGAACAGCTAAAACGTCTGGAGTCGATATCGGGGCGAATTACAGCAACAGCTCTGGCAGACTATAGCTTGTCTACAGGCACACAAATGGTGGAGCAGCATATTGCCGCTGCCAGCATTCCATGGTCCGTTTACAGCAAGCTATCTGCGAAGGAGCAAAGCAAGCTGCTGCTGGATAAAGGCGCGATTCATGACGTATGGCTTGGAAGCAGGAGCTATGTCGTGGCCGGAACGAGTAAAGTGAAGGAAGAAGCTTTTACGTGGATTAAAGAAATGGTGGAAATTGCCGGGCAGCAGCAAAGCTATGCGACAACGGGGAAGCTGCCAGCCAAAAATTCCTTGTATACAGGGTCCGATAATATTCAGGAGAGCGGTACAGCGGGGGCCGGCAGTCCGCCGCAGTGGTGGCTTAAGGTGCTGAACGGCGAGCCTTCCGCTCAGCCGACTGATCCCGATTGGCACGAGCGCTGGATGCATGCGCAGCAGCTATGGCGGCAATATGCAGAAGGCGAAATCACAGTGAAAGCATTCGTACAAGCTATAGGGACATCCCTATAGCTTGACTTGTAACGTGACGATAAGCTCACCGTCTTTAATTTCCACTTCAGTTGCTTGCAGGAAGGAAATAATCAAGGAGGGATAGAAGCCAAGGTCAAACTGCTTCTCCAGCTCCTGCTTAGTCGTGTCAGGCAACGATAGACCATTGAATAGAAGCTCGTCTACATGAAAAATAATGCCATTGCGCGGCTCTTGTTCAACCGTATAATGGCCGATCACGCTTAACTCCAGCGCATCCCGCTTGCCATAGGCGGTCAAGGACCCATCTTCAAAGGAGAAGGAAAATTGCTTAAAGCGCTCATCTTGTTCCCGCAGAAAGGCATTCAGGGCATCCTCGGGAATGCGAATCGTATACGTTAGGCCACTCGTTTCCAAATATTGCTTATTGTTTTGCAGCCACTCCGGCAGCTTCTGCATCGCTTTCGCTAAGGCGCTAAAGTGCTGCTTGACTTCATAAAGGCCAACCGACTCCCAGTACTTGGTCAATTCCTCCATCATAAGCCGCAGCTTGTCGGCATCCGAACGCCCGGCAAGTCCGCCTTCTATTTGCTCCTGCAGCGTTAGCACTCGGGCACGCTGTTCTTTCAGCCGCTGCTCGATTGAGGCGAGCTCTTGCTGCTTCTTGCCAAGCTGCTCGATTCCTTTCGCGAGCTGGGCATATTCCTCCTTGTACAGCTTCATCACATCGCGGTCATGTGCGAAAATCAAATCGGCATATTCCATAACCATCAAAAAATCCGACAATGATCGTGACGATAACAGCGCAGTCAGCCATATATCCCGATCCCCCATATAATAAGCACGCAGTACTTTACCGGCTTGCTCGCGCTTGTGAGCGATTTGTTGCTCCTGTTCTTCCAGCGCTTGCTTGGCGCTTGCTGTCTCTATGGTCAAGTCGACCTGCTGCACTTGAACGCGCTTGATTTCATTATCAATTTCGACGACGGACAGGCTTTTTTCCAGCAGCAGCCGAGTTTCCTCGCTATTAGAGGTCGCGGGCTCGGCAAATGCAGGCATTACGCACCACAGGGACAGCATGCTGGCCATCAGCGCAAGCAGCGCGAACCGTGTAGGAAAGCTTTGAAATGCCACTCTCGGCCTCCTCTCTTCTTGGTCATTATATGCGGCGAATTATTCTATTATATCTTACATTTGGAAAAGCATGAACAGGACTATAGGGCAATTATCGCGGCATTTTACGCGTATGCGGGCCATTTTGCACATTAAAAAACGGCGGACCCATGAGGATCACGCCGTTTTTTCCGATATTCAAGCGGACACAAGGTGAAACGGCTGTCGCTGTCCTTTGACAGCGCGGCGCGTTTCATTCCGAGAAATATAAGCCTAATAATAAGTATGAAACTTATAATGCTTATATTTTTAAAAAGGATTGCCCATTTGGAACACGGTCCAATATGTAAAGCCTCCAAATGCGATAATCATGTAGCCCCAGAACATAACGATGTACGTTTTTTCTGTAAAGTTCAAATAGCCTAAAAATACGAAAGCTACTGCTTGGGCGAAAAACAATAATGCAAATTCTGTCATATGTCCAGCAAACGCCATAAGGCCAATGACAAGGGTCCAGAAACCCAAAACCCGATACATACGTGCCATATCTGTATATCCCCCTTTCGCTTTAGACACGATTTTCTACAGATTATTATAACGTTTGTACAAATAGGTGTAAACCTGCTATTTCAAAATATAAGCTAAGGACAACATTTTTTGCGAAGAAAGCCTGCTTTCTGCATAAGTTTGCACCAGAAACAGGCCGAATATGTATGAGCGCTTGAAAAAATGGTTATACAATTTAGTATCCAATAGATTCTATGAACTCTACCAAGGGCATAGATATAAGGTAAGCGTCTTTACGTTAGGAGGTTTTGGTTGCATGACAGCAGTCAGACAAGATGCGTGGAGTCCAGACGATGATTTAATTCTCGCCGAAGTGACCCTGCGCCATATTAGAGAAGGCAGTACCCAGCTTGGAGCTTTCGAAGAGGTGGGGGAGCGGATTGGCCGCACGTCCGCAGCATGTGGATTCCGCTGGAACAGCTGCGTCCGCAAGCGTTATGAAGAGGCAATCCAAATTGCCAAGCAACAGCGGCAGAAACGCAATTATTTGAAAAAACAAGCGATAGCGGCAACCCCGCAAGTATCTTCGCTGTCTGCTTATGAGGCGACAGACGAGAGAGGTTTCAAGGCGGAAGCGCAATCAACGGAGGAATTGCTTTCCATTGATTCGGTCATTCGCTTCCTGCGTCAAATCAAGACAACGTACCACGATGTAGGACGTCAGCTCAAGTCGTTCGAGAAAGAGCTGAGAGAGAAGGAAGAGGAGCTTGGCCGTTTGCGTAGCGAAAATGAAAGATTGTCTCGTGAGGTGAACAACGCTCAAAGCGATTACCACACCGTTAATGATGATTACAAAACGTTGATTCAAATTATGGACCGCGCCAGACGGCTTGCCGTGCTGACGAATGATGAGGAAGCGAAGCCGCGCTTCAAGATGGATGCCAATGGCAACCTGGAACGAATTGAATAGAATCGATAACAGCCCGCCGGATGATTCGGCGGGCTGTTGGCGTCTTTATAGGATAGGCGTATAATGGAAGAAAGCGTATGAAAGCAGGAGGTAGAGGGAATGCATATCGCCATAGTAGGCGGAGGAGCGCTGGGACTGCTTCATGCAGCGAAGCTGGCCTCTACGCAAGCCAAGGTTACCGTATGGACGCGCACAGAGCAGCAGTCCGTTCTACTGGCGGAAGAAGGCATTCGCTTGCTGGAGCTTGACGCAGCGGGCGCAGCTGGGGAAGCATCACGGCAGCCTGCAAAGATAGCAAGGGTGCATAGCAGAAGCTTAAGTGCGGCAGCAAAAGAAGCAGAGACTGGCTGCGCGGGGCAGCAGCAAGCGCCAGATTGGATTCTCGTCACCGTCAAGCAGGCGGATTTGACGAGGGAGCTGCTTCGCGCCATAAGGAAGCTCGCGGCCCCAGCTACTGCTATTCTTTTTTTGCAAAATGGCATCGGACATCTGGAGCTGGCGGCGCAGGAGCTTCCGGGGTTTCCTTTATTTATTGGAGTTACGACCGAAGGAGCGCTGCGCCAAGATGAAAGAACGGTCCGGCATACCGGTCGCGGGCAGCTATCGCTCGGCCCAGTGTCTTTAACTAGACAAGCAGCGGGCAAAAAGGATGAAAATCAACAATTAATGTTGCAAAATACCTTGCAATTGGCAGGATTTACGGTGTTGCTGTCGAAGACAATGAACAATCGAGTTTATGAGAAGCTCCTCATTAATGCAATCATTAATCCGCTTACAGCTATATTTGATGTGACGAACGGTGAGCTGCCACAGCATTCGGCAAGGCTGCGGCTCATGCGCGCTTTATATGAGGAAACAAATAAGATATTACGAGTGGCAGGCGGTGCGGAGCTTGAAGAGGGCGCTTGGGAGAGAGTGCTTGCTGTCTGCGCGGCTACTTCAGCCAATGTTTCATCGATGCTTAGCGATGTACGGGCGGGCCGTCCAACTGAAGTGCAATGGATTAATGGCGGCGTTTCCAGCCTTGCGAGACGTGTTGGCATGGAATCGCCGCTGAACGATGCCATGAGCGAAATGGTACGGCATTTGCAGGATGATCGGCGATAGGGAGGCGATACAGATGGGAATAATATGGGAGAGCATCAAGCATTTTTATGCCTATATGGCGGTTATTCCGGTAATACCTTTTCTCCTGATTTATTTAGGCTACGGCGCAATTATACAAGACCGCAAAAAAGCTTTTCGTCTGGCAATGGATGTGACGACTGCGCTGCTGATCGGATGCGTGGCTGTACTGCTTGATTCCTTGTTTAATAATTCTTTTGGTTTATATGGCATTTTATTGTTTATGCTGATTGGCGGCGGCTTGCTGGGCAACGCCCAGTTCCGCAAACGCGGCAGCGTCAATGTGAAAAGAATATTCCGCGCCGTATGGCGGCTTGGATTTTTCACGATGAGCATGCTTTATCTGCTGCTTATGTTTATTGCCATCGGGCAATCTATATTTTCGATATAATGGCGGATTGTAACAGACTGCAAACTGCTGCAAAGCAGGCCTTTTTGCAAAGGGTCTGTTTTTCTTTTTGACGCGCGCCCTACATCTTGTGTACAATCAATTTGTCTGTTAAGGCAGAATCATAAGCATTTAAGCTTAAATATATGGTTTCAATTAGGAGGTAGGGGTGGCTTATGTCTACCGAAACTTATTCATTACCAAGCACCCAGCCGCTCACGGATGCCTATGTGAACCTGACGGACTCAAGGGTTGAGTCCTTGTTTGGCTATCATCCGGGTCGCAAGGGCGATTGGGAGCTGCGTGCCAAGCGGCTTGCAGAATCGGCGGGCGCAAGGGCGGAAGCGGCGTCAGTCGCTGCTGTGCTGCGTGATTACAATAGCAAATGGAACGCTGCGCCCGAGGCGCTAGCTGCCATTGATGCGATTGCGGAAGGTGCGCCGGTTATCGTTGGCGGCCAGCAGGCTGGACTATGGTCTGGACCTCTTCTCGTTATACATAAAGCCGTATCGATTATCGGCGCAGCCCGCCATGCCGAGCAGCTGCTTGGGAGAAAGGTCGCTGCCGTATTTTGGATTGCTGGAGAGGATCATGACTGGGACGAAGCGAACCATGCCTATGTGCTGACCGCTGACCAAGGGCTGCGCAAGCTGGCGGCTGCCCGTCCAGAAGGGGCAAGAACATCAGTTAGCCGGACGACTATTGATGCTAATACGTGGGCTGAGCTGCTTGCTGAGCTAGAACAGGCGCTGCCTCATTCTGATTTTAAGCCGGAAATTCTTCAGCAGCTGGGGCAAATTACGGAGCAGGCGCAATCGTTATCGGAAATGTTTGCCGGTGTAATCAGCTGCTTGCTGAGCAAGCAAGGCCTAGTTATTATGGACGCCGATGATCCGCAGCTGCGCAAGCTAGAGGCGCCGATGTTCGAGAAGCTGATTACGCACAACGATGAGCTGGAGCAGGCGTATACAGCTGTGGCCAACCAGGTGAAGGAGCTTGGCTATCCGCTGCAGGTTGATGTAACACCTGGCAGTGCCAATCTGTTTGTTTTCCAAACAGATAAAGGGCAGGAGCGGACGCTGCTTTATAAGCAGGCAGGAAGCTTCCAAAGCCGCAAGGGCGATTATTCGCAAACGAAGGAACAATTGCTGGACATGGCGCGGCAGCAGCCGGAGCAGCTCAGCAACAATGTGCTGACACGCCCGCTGATGCAGGATTATTTGTTCCCGGTGCTTGGAACGGTGCTGGGCGGTGCGGAAATTGCTTATTGGGCGATTACTGGAGAAGCTTTCCGCAAGCTGGATATGGAAATGCCACTTGTATTGCCGCGTATATCCTATACGCTTGTTGAAGGTACAGTGGCCAAGCATATGAGCAAATATGAACTGACGCTGGAGGATGTGGCGGTGCGCTTCGAGGAGCGCAAGCAGCAGTGGCTGGCGGAGCAGGACCAGCTGTCCATTGACGAGAAGTTTGCCGCAGCGAAGCAGGCGTTTGAGGATTTGTATGCGCCGCTGCTTGACCTGGCTGCTTCGGTACAACCGGGCCTTGCCAAGCTTGGCGATACGAATCGTCAGAAAATTATCGAGCAAATTACGTTTCTTGAGACGCGCACAAAGGATGCCCATGAGAAGCAATACGAAGCGGCTATTCGCCAGTTGGACCGCATTGCGCTGTCCTTGTGGCCAAGCGGCAAACCGCAGGAGCGGGTGCTGAATATGATCGCTTATTGGAACCGTTATGGAACCTCGTGGCTCGACAAGCTGCTGGAAGCTCCTTTTTCCCCGCTGGGCGGTCATCAAATCATTTATTTATAAACTTAAATTTGGAGGATGAATATACCTATGAGCACAATTGACAAAAGCATTATTCGCGACATTAAGCTTGCTCCGGAAGGACATTTGAAAATTGATTGGGTTAGCGCCCATATGCCTGTGCTTTCCAGCATTCGCGAGCAATTTGAGAAGGAACAGCCTTTTAAAGGCTTGAAAGTATCGATTGCGCTGCATTTGGAAGCGAAAACGGCTTATTTGGCTAAAGTGGTAAAGGCTGGCGGAGCGGAAGTTACAATTGCGGGCAGCAACCCGCTGTCCACGCAGGATGACATTTGTGCGGCGCTCGTAGAAGACGGCATTACCGTGTTTGCAAAGCATAATCCTAGCCCTGAAGAGTACAATGAGCTCATTATTAAAGCGATCGAATCGAAGCCGGACCTTATTATTGACGACGGCGGCGAGCTGATTACGCTGCTGCATAAAGACCGCCCGGATTTGCGTGAAAATCTTCGTGGCGGCGCGGAAGAAACGACGACGGGCATCATTCGTCTGAAAGCGATGGAGAAGGATGGCACGCTGCAGCTTCCGATGGTTGCGGTTAATGATGCCTACTGCAAATATTTGTTCGACAACCGTTATGGTACAGGCCAATCTGTATTTGATTCGCTGAACAAAACGACGAACCTCGTTATTGCCGGCAAAACCGTCGTAGTCGTAGGCTACGGCTGGTGCGGCAAAGGCGTAGCGATGCGCGCCAAAGGCCTTGGCGCCAAAGTAGTCGTCACTGAAGTGGACGCGATTCGTGCCGTGGAAGCGCATATGGACGGCTTCACCGTGCTGCCGATGATGGAAGCGGTCAAGCTGGGCGATGTATTCATTACGGTAACAGGCAACCGCGACAACATTCGCGGCGAGCATTATAAGGTGATGAAAGGCGGCGCGATTTTGGCGAACGCTGGACACTTCGATGTGGAGTTCAACATTCCTGAGCTTAAGGCGCTTTCTACCAATGTGCGCACCGTTCGCAACAATATTGAGGAATACCAGTTGGAAGATGGCAGAAGCATCTATGTCATTGCCAAAGGACGCCTTGTCAACTTGGCAGCAGGCGATGGCCACCCGGCAGAAATTATGGATACGACGTTTGCGCTTCAAGCACTGTCGCTCCGCTATGTAAATGAGCAGTATAAAGCACTGGGCAAAAAAGTGGTTAATTTGCCGTATGAGCTGGACGAAAGCGTAGCGCGCATCAAGCTGGAATCGCTGGGCATCAGCATCGATACGCTGACTGCAGAGCAAATTGCTTATCAGGACAGCTGGAACGTTTAATCCTACCCCCTTTGTTGTATAGCAATAGATAAACAGAGAAACAGCCGCTTCTACCGCTTAAATGCGGTGGGAGCGGCTGTTTTTGTTTCCAAAAAGAGCAACCTTTTGTCAAAATTTACGTCTAGGACGGTAACTAGGGCAAAGGGGGCCATTTTTATGACAAAAATAGAGAAAACAAAAATGAAAGTGAAAGAAACAGCCAAAGAAACAGCCAAAGAAAGAAGCTTAAATAAAAAGCTCATTTTGCTGCCGACATCGTTCTTGTTGGCTTTTATGCTGCTGCTTTCGGCCTGCTCGTCTGCAAACAGCGATCATGCAACTGAGGGGGAAACGAGTGCAGCACAGACTTCTTTCGATAAGCTTGAACAATATAGTACCAGTTCAGACAAGAGTGATGGTGCAGCTGGTTCTAAAGAAGAGAGCGGTGCTTTAGACAATAAAGCGTTGACGAGCGCACCCGCAGACAGCCCCATCGACAGCATGGCGATAGGAGGAGAAGCGTTTAACCAAAAGCTGATCTATACGGCGACAATGACGATGGAGGTTGCCGACTATGAGGCGGCGGCCCAGCAGCTGCGTAATGCCATCCATCAGGCTGGCGGGTACATCCTTGCTTTTCAGGATGGGCAGTATGGCAATGAGAAGGGTGCGAACTATACGATCAAGGTGCCGGCTCAAGGATTTATGCCATTTGTGGAGCGGCTGGAGGGAATCGAGAACAAGCATCTGGAGCGCGAGCTGAAAGGAACCGATGTGACGGAGGAATACGTCGATCTGGAAGCGAGGCTTAAGGCGAAGCAGGTGGTGGAGCAAAGGCTGCTTGCTTTCATGGATAAGGCGGAAAAAGCGGATGATTTGGTCAAATTTTCGCAGCAGCTTGCAAAGGTTCAGGAGGAAATTGAACAGATCAAAGGACGCACGCGCTATTTGGACAAAAATGTAGCTTTCTCAACGATTGAGCTGAGGCTGTATCAGCCGATTGATGTGTCAGTGAAGACGGACAAGGAAGAGAAATCGCTAGGCGGCAAAATGCTGTCGTCCTTCAAAGCAAGCTACGAAGGAACATGGAACGTTCTTCAAGGGCTGCTCGTCTTCCTCGCAGGAGCGCTTCCCGCACTCGTTATTCCTGTAATCATCGGGCTTATCATATGGTGGTTTGGACGTCGCTCCCGCGCCAAAACACCGCCTGCAAAGCCAGAGCCTGAGCAGCAATAGCGCACATTTAGCTCGCTTTCCGTGCTAGAAGCGAAAGGTAAGATGAAAATTTATTCATAAGGCCAAACATTTTAACAAAATCCTGCTCCTATGAGCAGGATTTTATTGTTGTATGGCGAATTACACTATGTTATGTGGGGGAAAGTGGAGCAAAGTGGGGAATAAGGGAGAGAGGGTGGAGGCGATCTTATGTTCATGGGCGAATATCAACACAGCGTTGATGACAAAGGTCGGCTTATCGTACCAGCCAAATTCCGTGATTCACTAGGCGCTTCCTTTATTGCCACCCGCGGTCTCGACAACTGCTTGTTTGTTTATCCCATGAGCGAATGGACAGTGCTTGAGCAGAAGCTCAAATCGCTTCCGCTCATGAAGGCAGATGCAAGGGCGTTCACCCGGTTCTTTTTTTCCGGGGCAACCGAATGCGAGCTGGATAAACAGGGAAGGGTAAACTTGCCGGGACATCTTAGAGAATATGCGAAAATTGACAAGGATTGTATGGTTCTGGGGGTTTCAAGCAGGGTAGAAATATGGAGCAAGGCAGTTTGGGACGGCTATTATGCAGAGTCCGAGCAAACCTTCAATGAAATTGCCGAGAAGCTGGTCGACTTTGACTTCAACTTTTAAACGGGCGATTTCGAAAACTTGCTAATGATGGAACAATACGACCAAGACTAGACAACAAGAACGGGAGGGCAATTGCGTGTTTCAGCATGTAACAGTACTTATGGAGGAAGCGGTTGACGGCCTGGCCATTAAGCCGGACGGCATTTACGTCGATTGCACGCTCGGCGGGGCGGGACACAGTGAACGCATTGCGTCGAGTTTGGGCGAGGGAGGACGGTTAATCGCTTTTGATCAGGATGATATTGCGCTGAACCACGCAAAGATCAGGCTTGCACCGTATTTGGATAAAGTAACACTTGTAAAAAGTAATTTCCGTTATTTGGAACAAATGCTACTCACTTGCGATGTGCCAGTTGTGGACGGCGTACCTCAGGTAGATGGCATCCTGTTTGACCTTGGTGTATCAAGCCCTCAGCTTGATGAGGCAGAGCGCGGCTTTAGCTATAATCATGACGCGCCGCTTGATATGCGGATGGATCAAGGCGGGGCAATGACCGCTCATGAAATTGTCAACACATGGGATGAACGTGAAATCTCGCGGATTCTGTCCCATTATGGCGAGGAGAAGTTTGCCAGATCCATCGCCAGGACGATTATCAAGACAAGGGAAAGCAAGACGATTGAAACGACAGGAGAGCTTGTCGAGCTAATTAAGCTGTCCATTCCTGCTGCGGCAAGACGCACTGGCGGACATCCTGCAAAGCGTACGTTTCAGGCGCTGCGGATTGCCGTTAATGATGAGCTGCGCGCGGAGGAAGAAGCTTTGGAGCAGGCGATTCGCTGCCTGAATCCGGGCGGCCGGGCGGCTGTCATTACGTTTCATTCCCTGGAGGATCGAATCTGCAAGCAACTATTTGCGAGCCTTTTAGAAAAGTGCACTTGTCCGCCGGATTTCCCTAAATGTGTGTGCGGCGGCACAGGAAAGCTTCGGTTAGTGAACCGCAAGCCCATTGTTCCGAGTGAGCAGGAGCTGGAGACTAATCCACGCGCTCGTTCGGCCAAGCTGCGAATCGCAGAAAAATTGTGAGACCTGAGGAGGTTCTGGAGTGGCCTATACGAATGGGAATTTGGCTCTGCAGCCTAAGAAAAAACCGGAGCAGAAGCCAGCAATTAAGCAAAACAAACGGGTGGTCGTAAAAAGAAAAACGATAACGATGCAGGAAAAGCTATTGTATTTGTTTACAGTAATCGCATGCGTGCTTGTTGCAGGCGTTATTATTTTCAGGTATGCCGAAATTTATAAAATGAGCGTAGAAATAAAACACGTCACTAGTGAATATGAAGCGGTGAACGTGGAGCTGAAAGAGCTGAAGAAGCAGGTTGAAATGCTGAGCGACCCGGAGTTTATTCGGAAAATGGCGGAAAGCCAGGGGATGGTCAACAATTATCAGCCAGGCATAACCGTAAATACAGGCAAAGAGGAATCGGCTACTGCAATGGGTGAGTAGGGAGGACGTATGGTAAAACGAATCAGAATGCGCACATTGTTTTTTGGAGGGGTAATTACCCTCCTTTTTCTTATTCTAATTGGTAGAATTTTCTGGGTGCAGGTAGTTGATAGAGACACTTGGTACAACATGGCAAAACAACGCTGGGCGGATACCGAAACTTTAGTCGCGAACAGGGGGACCATTACGGATCGCAATGGCAATGTGCTGGCGATGGATGCACTTGCCTATAATGTGGCAGTCAATCCGAAGCAGATTGATAGTTTGGGCATTACCGATAAGGTCGTAGAAGGGCTGAATGCGATTTTGAACAAGCCGCAGGATGAGCTGCGCAAAATCATAACCGCTCAAAACGATAAAGGCGAATATTACGCGCAGCGCGAAATTCGCGACGGCGGCTGGAATATCGACAAATCGGTGGCTGATAAAATCAAGGAGCTGCGGGATGAGCTAAAGAAAGAAAACAAAGTAAATGACGTTGGCATTTATTTATATGATGATCAAAAACGCTATTATCCTCGCAATGCTATGGCATCCCAACTGCTAGGCTACGTGGACAAGGATGGCAATGCTCTTGCGGGCATCGAATCCTTTTTCAATGATAAGCTCGAGGGCACGAATGGTGAAATCAAGTATGAGAAGGACGGCAAACGCGTGCAGCTCGCGGAAGGCGACGTTGTTTACGAGCCAGTCGTTGATGGGCAGGATATTACACTGACGCTGGATAGCGAGATTCAGCATTATGTAGAGGACGCCATCAAGGAAGTGGCGAATACATATCAGCCCAAAAGCATAACGGCTATTGCGGCTGACCCCAATACGATGGAAATTCTCGCCATGGCGAATTATCCGACCTTTAATCCGAATACGTATTGGGATACGAACTTTGAAAATGCATACAACCACGCCATCAAGTCCTTGTACGAGCCGGGCTCAACGTTCAAAATTGTAACGTTGGCGGCTGCGGTCGAAGAAGGGCTGTTCGAACCGAATGCGACCTTTCAATCCGGCAGCATTAATGTGCCAGGTAGTCCCGTGCGGGATTCCAACCGGATAGGCTGGGGGAAAATCTCTTATTTGGATGGCCTGAAGCATTCCAGTAACGTCGCATTCGTTAAATTAGGCTGGCAAATGCTCGGCGGCGAGAAGCTGGTTGATTACATTAATCGCTTCGGCTTTGGGCAGCCGACAGGCATTCAGCTGGGCAATGAATCAAAGGGTGTTCTCAATATTAATTTGAGCATTCCCAGTGATATTGCGCGGGCATCGTTTGGACAAGGTCCCGTATCCGTGACGCCGATTCAACAAATCGCTGCAGTCGCTGCAGTAGCAAACGGCGGCAATTTGATGCAGCCGCAAATTATTAAGCAAATTTACAATCCGAACACAAATACGACCGAGAAGTTTGAGCCGAAGGTTGTGCGCAAGGTAATTTCCGAGGATACGTCGAAAAAGGTCGGCGAATATTTGGAGCAGGTTGTATCCGACCAAGTAAACGGAACTGGACGCAACGCCTACATTGAGGGGTACCGTGTAGCAGGCAAGACCGGTACGGCACAAAAAATTATTAATGGGAAATATTCCAAAAATAAATATGTCGTTTCGTTTATCGGCTACGCGCCAGTTGAAAATCCGAAGGTCGTCGTCTATATTGTCGTCGATGAACCTAATGATCCGCTCGCGGGCGGGGGCAAGGTTGCAGCACCAGCCTTCAAGGAGATCGTCTACAAAACATTGCGCCATATGGGCGTCATGCCCGATAACGCGACAGTGGAATCGACGACCGATAAAAAGACGCCAACCGTTCAACTGCCGGATGTTACCGAAATGAACTTGTCTCAAGCGCAAGAGGAGCTTAAAGCGCGCAATGTGATGTTTGAGGTTGTGGGCACCGGGACGACAGTAGTCAAGCAGGTTCCAGCGGCAGGGGAAAATATCGCTCAAACCCAGCGTGTTTATCTCGTTACCGAACAGCAGGACAAGCTGACCATTCCCGACATGACAGGGCTGTCGCTGCGTGATGCGCTGGAGGTTGCTTCACTGATGAATGTGCAGCTGCTGGCAGAGGGGGAAGGCTTTATCATTTCCCAGAAGGAAGAGAAGCAGGGGGACAAGCGGATTTTGCGCGTACAGCTTTCGCCGCCAACAGGCGCAGAGGGGGCTGTCACGGCAGAGGAAGCATTGGCAAATGCACAGAACGAGGCTGGAGCGGAAGCAGAGGCTGGCACGGAAGAAGAGGCCGCCTCAGGCAGCTCTATGCAGGATGATGTAGAGGATACAGAAGAAATTCAGGAGCAATAGCATAACTAGCAAGGTTTTGTATGGACTAGCAAGGGTAGTATAAAGGACACGCCAGGGGCTTGTTCTATCTCCTCCGCCCCATGAATAGGCTGGGAATGAGCGTCAGTGTACGCTCTGCCTTAAGCAAAGGGCGGAGGAGGAGCAAGCGATGAAAGTATCAAATGTGACGGTGCGCCGTCGATTGTTTATGGTGCTTATTTTTGGGGTAATTGCATTTGCCGCTTTAGGTGCGCGGCTAGGGTATGTTCAGCTTTGGAAGGGCAGCGAGCTGGCGGCCAAGGCGGAAAATTCATGGCGCAGGGATATTCCCTATATGGCGAAGCGGGGAGAAATTTGGGACCGCAATGGCGTCAAGCTGGCTTACAACGTAACCTCGCCTACCATTTGGGCGATTCCTGCGCAAATTAAAGACAAGCGGGCGACGGCTGATGCGCTCGCGCCGCTGCTGGATATGACGGCAGATGAGCTGTATGGCAAAATCAATACGAAAAAATCAATGCTCGTCCAGCTTCGTCCCGGCGGCCGCAAAATGACGCCGGAGAAGGCGCAGCAGGTGCGGGAGCTCTCGCTTACTGGCATTGTAGCTGCCGAAGACAATAAACGCTTTTATCCCTTTGGCAGCTTGGCGGCACATGTGCTAGGCTTTACAGGCATAGACAACCAAGGGCTGACGGGTGTGGAAGCGAGGTATAATGACGAGCTTAGCGGCATTCAAGGGAATGTCTCTTTTCTGTCGGATGCGCGCGGCAGGCAGATGCCGAATTCCTCGGATACGTATGTGGAGCCGAAGGAAGGGCTAACGATGCAGCTGACGATCGACAAGCAGATTCAAGCGATTATGGAGCGAGAGCTGGACCAAGCGATGGCACAGCACCAGCCCGACCAGATTATGGCGATTGCAATGAATCCAAAAAATGGCGAAATATTAGGGATGGCGAGCCGCCCGACCTATGAGCCGGATAAGTACAAGGAAGTCGCGTCCGAGGTGTATAATCGGAATTTGCCGATTTGGATGACCTATGAGCCGGGTTCGACGTTTAAAATTATTACGCTCGCCGCAGCTATTGAAGAAAAGAAGGTCAACCTGAACAATGAGCGTTTCTATGATCCGGGTGCAATTGAAGTTGGAGGCGCAAGGCTTCGCTGCTGGAAGAAGGGCGGCCATGGCAGCCAAACTTTTCTGGAAGTTGTTGAGAACTCCTGCAACCCGGGTTTTGTGACGCTTGGGCAGCGGCTGGGCAAAGATAAGCTCTTCGAATATATTAAAAATTTTGGCTTTGGCACAAAAACAGGCATTGATATCGGCGGCGAGGAAAACGGCATTATGTTTAAGCTGAGCCGTGTCGGGCCGGTGGAGCTGGCGACGACCGCTTTCGGCCAGGGGGTTTCGGTTACGCCCATTCAGCAAATTACCGCTGTCTCAGCTGCTATTAATGGCGGTACGCTGTACAAGCCGCATGTGGTGAAGGGCTGGATAAATCCGGACACCGGGGAGACGGTGGAAACCGTAGAGCCGGAGGCGGTGCGAACGGTTATTTCTGAGGAGACGTCGAAGGCGGTCCGGGAGGCGCTGGAAAGTGTCGTAGCGAAAGGAACTGGGCGAAATGCGTTTATTGATGGCTACCGCGTAGGCGGCAAGACCGGTACGGCGCAAAAGGTCGTGGGTGGCAAATATTCGCCAAACGAGCATATCGTTTCCTTTATCGGCTTTGCCCCAGCGGATGATCCGGAAATCGTCATTTACGTAGCGGTCGACAACCCGCAAGGGATACAGTTCGGGGGCCTCGTTGCGGCGCCGATCGTGCGCAATATGATGGAGGACGCCTTGACGGTGCTGCAGGTGCCGCAAAGGGAGAAGCAGATTGGCAAAGTGTATAAATACGGCGAGACGCCAATTGTTGCTGTCCCTAATCTGATCGGCAAGTCGGTGTCCGATATTTATGAGGATTTGAACATGAACTTCAACCTCAGCTCGGCAGGGACGGGGCAGACGGTTATTCGCCAGGCGCCTGCTGCCGGTACGCGGGTGGATCGCGGTTCTACGATACGTATCTATTTAGGCGACGAGGATGATATATCTCATACGCATTGACTATACTGGTAGACATAATAAATAATAATGAAGGACATCATGCTCGGTTTGGCAGCAAGGCTTCATGTTTGCCGAGTAATGGAAGGAGAAGATAAGCATATGAAATTAAGCGAATTGGCAAGCCGATTAATCACTTCCAAGCTAATTGGCAGCGGTGATATAGAGATTACAGCTATTGAGACGGATTCCCGCGCAGCACAGGCGGGCAGCTTGTTTATTTGTTTGCCTGGCCATACGGTGGATGGGCATGATTTTGCTCCGCAAGCGGCGGAGCGCGGGGCGTCTGCCTTTGTAGTCGAGCGCGAGCTGCCGCATATTGCGGCGCCGCAGCTCGTAGTAGGCAGCAGCCGCCATGCGATGGCGGTGCTTGCGGACTATTTTTACAAGCAGCCGAGCAGCTCCTTGCATTTGATTGGGGTTACCGGCACGAATGGAAAGACGACGACGACATATTTAATTGAGCAAATTTTGAATGATCAGCATAAGCCGGCAGGCGTTATCGGTACAGTGGAGCGGCGTTATGCGGGAATAACCGAGCCGATGTCGGGCACGACGCCAGAAGCGCTGCAGCTTCAGCGTTATTTGGCGGAAATGCGTGATGCTGGCACGCAATATTGCGCGCTGGAAGTTTCCTCCCATGCGCTGGAGCAGGGCCGGGTGAAGGGCTGCCGCTTCCGCACGGCGATTTTCACGAACCTGACGCAGGATCATCTGGATTATCATGGCACGATGGAGCGTTATGCTGAAGCGAAGGGGCTGTTCTTCTCTCGGCTTGGCAATGTATATGCAAGTGATGAGGCGGAGCGCTCCTATGCGGTGCTCAATGCGGATGATCCAGCTTCGGAGATGTTTGCAAAAATGACAGCTGCGGATACGATTTTGTATGGAATTGATCATGCCGCGGATGTCCGCGCCTCTAATATTCAAATTACGGCGCAAGGCACGTCTTTCCATGTCGACACCTTCGCGGGCAGCGCAAATATTACGCTCAAGATGGTCGGCAAGTTTAATGTGTATAATGCGCTTGCGGCCATGAGTGCGGCTTTAATTGAAGGAATAGCGCTTGAGCAAATCAAGGCAAGCCTGGAAAAAATGGCCGGTGTGCCGGGGCGCGTGGAATCGGTTAGCGTTGGGCAAAACTTTGCCGTTATCGTTGACTATGCCCATACGCCGGATGGGCTTGACAACGTGCTGAGCGCGGTTAAGGAGCTTGCGCCGCCTCGCATCATTTGCGTATTTGGCTGCGGCGGCGACCGCGACCGGACGAAGCGTCCGATTATGGGAGCCATTGCTGCCAAATACAGCGATTATACAATTATTACCTCGGATAATCCTCGTACGGAGGACCCTGAGCTCATTTTGCGGGATGTAGAGGCGGGGCTTTTGAAGGATGGTGTGGACAAGAGCCGCTATGAGCTGCTCGTTGATCGTCATGCCGCTATTGAAAAAGCGGTTGAAATGGCAAGCCCTGGCGATGTAGTATTGATTGCGGGGAAAGGTCATGAAACCTATCAAATTATCGGAGGCGTTACGCATCCGTTTGATGACCGACTAGTTGCGAAAGAAGCGATAAGGGGATTATTACATTGATTAGACGTACGCTGGAACAAATAGGCGGCATGTGCAAGGCGGAGTGGAATCCGGCTGCATCCGCTGTTGCCATCACTGGTGCAGGAACCGATTCTCGTAAAATTACAGCGGGGCAGCTGTTCGTGCCGCTGGTGGGAGATAAATTCGACGGGCATGACTACGTGGCCCAAGCGCTTAAGGATGGAGCTGCGGCTGCATTGTGGCAGCGCGGCCATGCTGTTCCGCCGGAGCTTGCAGACGCTCCTCTGCTTCAGGTCGATGATACGCTTGCAGCGCTTCAAGCGCTTGCGAGTGCTTATCGCACCGAGCTTTCAGGGCTGCGCGTTGTGGGCATTACGGGCAGCAACGGTAAAACGACAACGAAGGATATGGTTGCCTCAGTACTCGGCACCTCGCTTCGCGTGCACAAAACGGCAGGCAACCTGAACAATCATATCGGGCTGCCGCTGATGGTGCTGGAGCTGGATGAGCAGACGGAGGTAGCGGTACTGGAGATGGGTATGAGCGGCTTTGGCGAAATTGAGCTGCTGACGCAAATTGCTAAGCCGGATGTTGCCATCATTACGAATATTGGCGATGCGCATATGCTGCAATTAGGCTCGCGCGAAGGCATCGCGAAAGCAAAGCTGGAAATCGTGTCCGGCTTGCAGCCCGGCGGGCTGCTGCTGTATAACGGAGATGAGCCGCTGCTCGCCTCCGGTCTTGGCCATACGGCTCTTCCTGCTGGTGCTAGATTGGAAGCTTTTGGCCTGATGGACGGAAATCGGTGGACGGCTGCGAATATGGATATAGACGCGGTATCAGCAGCCTTCGAACTGAAAGACGGAAGCGCTGGCGCACAAGCTAATGCAGCAGTGCCCGAAGCGGAAATCTATTCCATTCCCGTGCCGGGCAAGCATAATGTCAGCAATTCGCTGGCAGCTATTGCAATTGGCTATCATTTTGGCATCACTGGGGAGCGGATTCGCCAGGGATTGTCCAGCCTGCAGCTGACAGGCATGCGGATTCAGCCGGTAAAAGCTTTTAATGGCGCCATGATTTTGAATGATGCGTACAACGCGAATCCGACTGCGGTAAGGGCGGCCATCGATTTGCTGGAGAGCGTAAGCGGCTTCCGCAAAAAATGGATCGTGCTTGGCGACATGCTTGAGCTAGGACCCGATGAGGAGCAGCTTCACTATGATACAGGCGCTTTCATTACGCCGGCGAAAGCGGGTGCCGTGCTAACTTGCGGACAGCTGTCGCGTCACACGTCGCTTGGCGTGAAGAGCAGCTTCGGCGCTGCGGCTGATGCTGCGGACATTATTCATTTTGAAGAGAAGGAAAAGCTGGCGGAGTGGCTCAAACAGCAGCTGCAGCCTGCGGATATTGTGCTGGTCAAAGGCTCGCGCGGTATGCGTATGGAACAGATTGTCCAAGCTTTAGAGGTGGGGTGAGAGCATGGACATGATGATTATTTTATTCACACTAGGCGTTTCTTTTTTGCTCGCGGCTCTGCTTGGGCCGATTTGTATTCCCTTGCTGAAACGGATGAAGTTTGGCCAGCAAATACGGACGGACGGACCGCAAAGCCATTTGAAAAAAAGCGGCACGCCAACGATGGGCGGCATCATTATTATGCTGGCGCTGCTCATAGCCTTTTTGAATTTTGCCGATAAGACGGCGGATTTCTGGGTGCTGCTTACCGCCTCGCTAGGCTTCGGCCTCGTAGGGTTTCTCGACGATTACATCAAAATCGTCTTCAAGCGCTCGCTCGGACTGACCGCGCGCCAGAAGCTGTTCGGACAGCTGCTGTTCTCGGTTATCGTCTGCGCTTTGCTGTACCAGATGCACCATAGCACAGAAATCATCGTTCCCGGCACGTCCTGGAGCTTCGATATGGGATGGTTTTATTACCCTTTTGTCGTCATTATTTTGTTCGCTGCCAGCAATTCGGTTAATTTCACCGATGGGCTGGACGGACTGCTCGCTGGTACAAGCGCGATTGCCTTTGGCGCCTTTACCATTGTAGCGCTGCAAGTATCGGCTTATGGCTCTGCTATTTTCTCGGCCGCGATGATTGGAGCCGTACTCGGCTTCCTGATCTACAACGCCTATCCAGCCAAAGTATTTATGGGGGATACCGGCTCGCTTGGCATCGGCGGGGGTATTGCGGCCGTAGCGATTTTGACGAAAATGGAGCTGCTGCTCATTTTGATTGGCGGTATTTTCGTACTCGAAATGCTGTCGGTCATTTTGCAGGTCGGTTCCTTCAAGCTGCGCGGCAAGCGGATTTTCAAAATGAGTCCGATTCATCATCATTTTGAATTGTCCGGCTGGTCCGAGTGGCGCGTCGTATCCACGTTTTGGGCGGTTGGCCTCGTGTTTGCGCTGCTGTCGCTGCTGCTGATACGCGTATTTTAAAATTGCTGCACACAAGCAAAAACGACTTCGTCGTCCTTCTAGGACGAGCGAAGAGCTTTGCCTTAGAATTCTAAGCGGATATAAGGATGAAACTTATAAATTCTTAGAATTCAAGGTGAAACGGCTTTCGCCGTCCTTTGGCGGCAAAGCAACCGTTTCGCGTAGAAATATAGAGAAAGGATGGAAAAATCATATCCTTTCCTATATTTTTCAAAATTATCAGGATAGCAGCTGGCGCTTCAAGCAACGCCCCGATCCAATGCGGATCGTGGCATTGCGAGGCTCATGCTGCTGGCCTTTACAAGGAGCTGTCATTTATGGATCATCCGGCATCATACCGGGGCCGCCGCGTTGTGGTGCTTGGCCTGGCAAGAAGCGGGGTTAGCGTCGCAAAGGTGTTTCATTCCTATGGGGCGGAGGTAATAGTAAACGATAAAAAAGAGCAAGACCAATGTCCCGAAGCGGATGAGCTAATCGCTTTGGGCATTTCTGTGCTTTGCGGTTCACATCCAGACGACCTCATTTCGGCTGATACAGCGCTGCTCGTGAAAAATCCGGGCATCCCTTATTCTACTCCGCCCATTGTGCAAGCCGAAGCAGCAGGCGTTGAAATTGTGACCGAGGTGGAAGTGGCCTATTGGCTTTCGCCGGCACCGATTATCGGCATTACAGGCTCGAATGGCAAAACGACAACGACAACCTGGATCGGCGAGCTGCTGGAGGCGGCAGGTAAAAATCCCATCGTGGCTGGCAATATTGGCCGCCCGTTATGCGAAGCAGCGGTAGAAGCGACAGAAGACAACTGGCTTGTTGCCGAGCTGAGCAGCTTTCAGCTTAAAGGGACAAACGGTTTCCGTCCCCGCGTCGCCCTGCTGCTCAATCTAGTAGAGACGCATCTGGATTATCATGGCGGCATGGAAGATTACATACTTTCGAAGGCAAAGCTGTTTGCCAATCAGACGGCGGACGATACGGCTGTGCTGAATTGGGATGATCCGGTTTGCCGGCAGCTCGCTGATCAGGTGAATGCGACCATCTTGCCCTTCTCGCTTTATGAGAAGCTAAGCTATGGGATAGCGATTGAGCCTCCATATGTTAAGAGCGCTGCAAACGCTTCTCCCGCTAAAAATGAAGCTGCTGACGTACGCCATATCGTATGGCGCACGCAGGATGGGACGGAAACGAAGCTGCTTGAAGTGGGCGAGCTGGGCCTCCCAGGGCGCCACAATGCGGCAAACGCGCTTGCGGCCATTGCAGCATGCCTAGCGGCCGGAGCATTGCCGGAGCAGCTTACCGAGACGCTGCGGAGCTTTAAAGGTGTAGAGCACAGGCTGGAGTATGCAGGCGAAGTGAAAGGGGTCAAATACTACAACGATTCCAAGGCAACAAATCCGACGGCGACTACGATGTCCGTGGGATCGTTGACTGCGCCAATCGTACTTATTGCAGGGGGCCTTGATCGCGGCTCGGATTACATGGAGCTGCTGCCGCTGTTCCGCGATCGGCTCAAAGGGCTTGTGGCGCTAGGCGAGACGCGCGGCAAGCTTGGGCATGTTGCGGAGCTGGCAGGTTTAGCAGGCGTTCGTTTGGTCGAACCTGAAGACAGCGCCGAAGCGACTTTGCGCGAAGCCGTGCGGCAGGCAGCCGCGCTGGCAGCGCCGGGCGACATCGTATTGCTGTCGCCTGCCTGCGCCAGCTGGGATATGTTTACATCCTATGAGCAGCGCGGGCGCATTTTTAAAGATTCGGCGCATACCTTGTAAGTAGGGGGCTTGTCCCTACTTTTACATGCAAAGAGGTGTACGCTATGGCCAAAGCCAGGTCTGCCCCGGACGTATGGATGATCGTCTCTATTGCGCTCATTCTGGCTATCGGAATCATTATGGTATACAGCGCGAGCGCAGTGCTCGCTTTTCATGAATTCGGAGACCGCTATTATTACGTCAAGCGCCAGCTGCTGTTTGCCGGTCTCGGCGTCTGTGCGCTCATCTTCACGATGAATATGAATTATCTCGTATGGCGCAAATGGGCAAAAATCGCCTTGATCATCTGCTTTGTTCTGCTTATCATCGTACTGATCCCAGGCGTGGGCGTCGTGCGCGGCGGTGCGCGAAGCTGGATCGGCATTAGCTCGTTCGGCATTCAGCCTTCCGAATTCATGAAGCTGGCCATGATTTTATTTTTGGCAAAATGGCTTTCCGAGAAGCAGCAGACGATTACTCTGTTCGTCAAGGGGCTGCTGCCTCCGCTCGGGATGGCGCTGCTCGCCTTCGGCCTTATTATGCTGCAGCCTGATCTGGGCTCCGGTGCGGTCATGGTCGCGGCATCGCTGCTGTTGATCTTTACCGCGGGCGCCCAGCTCAAGCATTTGAGCTTGCTCGCGCTAGCAGGCATGGCAGGGCTTGTCGGCCTTATACTGGCCGCTCCCTACCGGCTGCAGCGCATCTCGGGCTTCCTTGATCCGTGGGCTGATCCGCTTGGCTCAGGCTATCAAATTATTCAATCGCTATATGCGATTGGACCAGGAGGGCTAGTCGGGCTTGGTCTAGGCATGAGCAGGCAGAAGTTCAGCTATTTGCCGGAGCCGCAAACGGACTTTATTTTCTCCATCGTTGCAGAGGAGCTTGGCTTCATCGGAGGGTCGGCACTTATTGTGCTGTTTATGATTGTGGTTTGGCGCGGCATTCGAACGGCGATTTACGCGCCTGATACGTTCGGCAGCTTGCTCGCAGTTGGCATCACGAGCATTATCGGCGTTCAGGTGCTTATCAACATCGGTGTCGTTATCGGCATGATGCCTGTAACGGGCATTACGCTGCCGCTTGTCAGCTATGGCGGTTCATCGCTTACGCTTCTGCTCACATCGCTGGGCATTTTACTTAATATTTCACGTTATTCAAGGTGAAGGAACAACTAGGCTAGCGAAGCTTGCTTCGCACAATAAGTGGGCTTTGCAGTTGGCGCTATAGGCATTTGTAACACTACCCGGGCATGAGGCATAGGATACTCTTATAAATCGTGACCATCGCCGAGTGAGCCTGTTCTTCACCTTGAAGCAGAAGGAGGTTAGACAGCATGGAACATGTAGCTGAGCTGTTGGAGAATGCAAAAATTGGTAAAGTATTCATTAATGAACGGCTGGAAAATCATACTACTTGGAAAATAGGCGGTCCTGCCGATATTCTTATTATACCGGATGGACAGGAGCAAATAATGTCAGCTGTCCGGCTGCTTCATGAAAACGGCATACCTTGGACCCATTTGGGACGCGGCTCCAATATGCTGGTGAGTGACAAAGGCATTCGCGGCGTTGTCATTAAGCCTCGAGGTGGACTGGATTATGTGCGCTTCGACGGGAACACCGTTCATGCCGGAGCGGCTTATTCCTTCATTAAACTGTCTGTGATGTCCAGCAAGGAAGGACTGACGGGCTTGGAATTTGCCGGGGGCATTCCGGGAACGGTAGGCGGGGCCGTCTATATGAATGCCGGTGCGCATGGATCGGATGTGTCGCGTATTTTCAAATCAGCTGAAATTGTGCTGGAAAATGGTGAATTGGTAACCTATGGACCCGAGGATATGCAATTTTCTTACCGACACTCCGTGCTCCATGAGCGCAAAGGGCTCGTGCTTTCAGCGACCTTCGAGCTTACGCCTGGAGATCGTCAGGAAATTGCTGCAACGCTGGCCTCTTACAAGGAAAGGCGGCTGCGCACGCAACCGCTGCAGCTGGCATGTGCGGGCAGCGTCTTCCGCAATCCGCCAGGCGATTATGCTGCCAGATTGATCGAGGAGGCGGGGCTTAAAGGCTTCCGTGTAGGTGCGGCTGAAGTATCCGTGCTGCATGCCAATTTTATCGTCAACACCGGGCAAGCGACAGCTGAAGATGTGCTTACCCTCATGGCTCATATTCAAGGCGTCATTGTAGATCGATTTGGGATCAGCTTGGTGCCGGAAGTGCTGGTGGTGGGTGAGCGGTAATTCGGAGGTGAGACATTGGACAAATTGGTGATTGAAGGCGGGAAACCACTCTCAGGAACCATTGTTATCCAAGGAGCGAAAAATGCCGCTTTGCCAATATTGGCAGCCAGCTTGTTGACCGAAGGCGAAACGACGCTGGAACATGTGCCGAAGCTGCTGGATATCGACGTCATGCTCAGCATACTGCGGGAACTCGGATGCCATGCGGAGCATGAGGGCGATACGGTACAGCTGAATACGGAAAGCATGCACCTAGCCCATGTGCCGGAAAAGTTAATGGGGCAGATGCGCTCGTCCATCTTTCTAATGGGGCCGCTTCTTGCGAGATTTGGTGAAGTGCAGGTGTATCAGCCTGGCGGCTGCGCTATTGGGCAGCGCAAAATTGATTTGCATCTGGAGGGACTTCGGGTGCTCGGGGCCGAAATTGAAGAAGTGGGCAATCGCATTATTTGCCGGGCAGATCGTCTCAAAGGAGCAGATATCCATCTAAGCTTCCCTAGTGTCGGAGCGACGGAAAATATTATGATGGCTGCTGTGCTTGCTGAAGGGCGAACGATGATTACGAATGCTGCTCGCGAGCCGGAAATTCAAGATTTGCAGCGGTTTCTCAATGCGATGGGCGCCGAGATGATCGGGGCGGGTACGGATACGATTACGATCAATGGCGTGAAGTCGCTTTCTCCTTGTACGTACAAGGTCATTCCTGATCGAATTGTAACCGGCACCTTAATGGTTGCCGCGGCTGCGACGCGCGGTCAAATTACTCTTCTGAATACATGCCCCTCCCACTTGTCTTCCTTAATACACGTGCTTCGCAGGTCAGGTATTCAAATCACTATCCACGATGATATAATAAAAGTCAGCTGTGCATCCCGCCCCAAAGCCATTGAACGAATTGTTACTTCTCCATACCCTGCTTTTCCAACCGACCTGCAATCTCAAGTGATGGTGCTGCTGGCGCTTGCAGACGGAACGAGCATTATGAAGGAGACGATTTTCGAAGGCAGGCTGAGGCATGTTGACGAACTATCGCGAATGGGTGCGGATATACGGGTTGATATGAATGCGGCTTTTATCCGGGGCGTTCCGCGTCTTTATGGAGCGACGGTGGAAGCAACGGATTTGCGGGCAGGAGCAGCGCTTGTAATCGCTGGCCTCGCTGCGCAAGGAAAGACGGTAGTGGAGCAAATTCATCATATTGATCGGGGCTATGATCGCATTGAAACGATGTTAAGCAAACTGGGAGCAAGGATTTCTCGCAATTCTCCTGTTCCTCATGTTCCTAATAACTAGTGTATGCGAACAAGCGCCTGAATAGAAACTCCCGGCTCCTGCTATTTGGGAACCGGATGTTTTTGGGGAAAGAAGGGACAAGTTATGAGCGCGCCGATGCCAGTGCTAAAAAAACCGGTTGGCAAACGAAAAGGCAATCGCAAGCTGCTTAGCGTGCTTGTGCTGCTGTTTGTCATTGTGCTGTCCGTGCTATTTTTTAATTCTTCTATTAGCAAAATTTCGGAGATTCATATTGAGGGCACAGCCTATACGACGACTGCAGAAATTGGACAGGCTGCTGCCATATCGGTGGGTGACGCTTTTTTCGGCACAACGTCAGCAACGATTGAGCAAGCGGTTAAAGCGATTCCGACTATTAACAACGTTACCGTGGACAAAGCTTTCCCTGGGAAGGTAACGATTACGGTAGAGGAATATCCGGTAGTCGCCTTTGAGCTGTTAAGTGATGGCAATTTGACAGCATTGCTTGCGAACGGATCAGAGCTTCCAGCTGCTAATGAGGAGCTATTGGTCAATAAGCCTGTATTGTCTGGCTGGAAGCAGGGGGATGATTATCGCGTAGAGCTAGCGGAGCAGCTTGGCAAAATTCCGGCGAAGCAGCTGTCTGATTTATCCGAAATTATGCCATATCCATCGAAGGCGTATCCTGACCGCATCAAAATTTACACGCGCACGAAATTCGAGGTAGTAACGGCTATTTCATTGCTGAGCGAGAAAATCGAAACGATGAATGCGGTCATTGAAACGCAGGAGCCTGGAAAAATAACCCTGCTGCTTGCCGATACGTATGATTCCTTTATTAAGACAGATCCAGAAAATGAAGAGGGCAGTTGAAAAACAGACTACTCAATTTAAGAAAACAGTGATAAAATTTTATAGGTGGACTTTTAAAAAAGAAAGCAAAACGACGTGCATGGCGCTTAAACACCATATGAGTATTTTTTAAAATATAGGAAAGGATATGATCTTCCCATCCTTTCTCTATATTTCCCGGAATGAAACGCGCCGCGCCGCCAAAGGATGGCGACAGCCGTTTCACCTTGAAATATAGGAAAGTATGTGATTTCGTCATCCTTTCTCTATATTTCTCGGAATGAAAACGCGCCGCGCCGCCAAAGGATGGCGACAGCCGTTTCACCTTGATGAAATTAAAATTCATATAGAGTTAGAAAAATAGTGCCCTTAAAAAGAGGGATACTATTAACTGCGTTGAATATGTAAAAAGGCGTTTTGTGATTAAACTGATACAAGCTGTATAATTTATAAGTTGAAACGGAGGTGCCGCGGGTTGAGCAGCAACGACATCATCGTCAGTTTAGACATCGGTACATCCAAAGTTCGTGCTATTATTGGCGAAGTGAATAACGGAGCCATTAATATTATTGGAGTTGGATCTGCCGACTCAGAGGGTATTCGCAAAGGAGCTATTGTAGATATCGACCAGACCGTTCAGTCGATTCGTAATGCAATTGAGCATGCGGAACGAATGGTAGGTATTCAAATATCAGACGTCTATGTAGGGATTCAAGGCAACCATATTGCTTTGCAAACCAATCATGGCGTCGTTGCCGTATCCAATGAGGACCGTGAAATTGGCGAGGAAGATATTGAAAGAGTTGTGCAAGCTGCGAAAGTAGTAGCTTTGCCGCCTGAACGCGAGATTATTAATTTAGTGCCGAAGCAATATTTGGTAGATGGACTGGAAGGCATATCCGATCCTCGGGGGATGATCGGCGTGCGTCTGGAAGTGGAAGCCACCATTGTAACAGGTGCTAAGACAGCGATACATAATTTGATGCGCTGTGTGGAGAAAGCAGGACTCCGCATTTCCGGCGTCATCTTGATGTCATTGGCATCCGGCGTCATATCGCTGACGAAAGACGAGAAAACGATGGGTACTGTACTAGCGGATATCGGAGCAGGCTCCTGCACGATTACGATTTTCGAGCAGGGCGGACTTGCGGCGACTTCTACGCTTCCTATCGGCGGAGAGTACGTAACGAACGATATCGCTTACGGCTTGCGTACCCAAAGTGATCAAGCGGAGAAAATCAAGCTGAAATACGGCTGTTCCTACATTGGCGATGCTGCGGAAGATGTGAAGTTCAAAGTTCTCCGTATGGGAAGCAATGTTGAGAAGGAATTTTCTCAAGTCGATTTGGCGAGTATTATCGAGCCTCGGATGCAGGAGATTTTCAGCCTGATCAAGCAAGAGGTTCGTCGTCTTGGTTATCATGACAAGGTCAGCAGCTATGTGCTGACTGGAGGAGCAGTGACAATGCCGGGCACATTGGCGCTTGCTCAAGCAGAGCTTGAATCCACCGTGCGCGTGGCACTTCCGGATTATATCGGCGTGCGCGACCCCGCTTACAGCAGCGGTGTGGGAATGATTCAATACGTATCGAAATATATGGGAGTGCGCGGAACAACCAGCACAGTGAAAAAAGCCGCAAGCAGCCGCAAAACGGGTTCCACCGCTTCATCCAAACCCGGTATGTTCGAACGGATAAAAAATATGTTTAACGAATTTATTTGATCGGGGGAAATTGATGATGTTGGAATTCGACATGGAATTGGAGCAGCTCGCTCAAATAAAAGTAATCGGCGTCGGCGGCGGCGGCAGCAATGCGGTTAACCGAATGATTGAAAATGGGGTAAAAGGTGTTGACTTTATTACAGTCAATACGGATGCTCAGGCGCTGCATTTGGCGAAATCCGAGCACAAGCTGCAAATCGGCGATAAGCTGACACGCGGACTTGGCGCGGGCGCTAACCCGGAAGTGGGGAAGAAAGCGGCTGAGGAATCCCGTGATCTCGCACTCAACCAGTTGAAAGGCTCGGACATGGTATTCGTTACCGCTGGTATGGGCGGCGGCACAGGAACAGGCGCTGCGCCTGTTATTGCCGAAATTGCAAGAGAATGCGGAGCGCTGACAGTAGGCGTTGTAACCCGTCCATTCACCTTCGAAGGCCGCAAGCGTGCCGCACAAGCGGAAATGGGCATAGAAGCGCTTAAAGAGAAAGTAGATACGCTGATCGTTATCCCAAATGACCGTCTACTCGAGATTGTCGACAAGAAGACGCCTATGCTGGAAGCGTTCCGTGAAGCGGATAACGTGCTTCGTCAAGCGGTGCAAGGTATTTCCGATTTGATCCAAGTACCTGGTCTTATCAACCTTGACTTCGCAGACGTTAAGACGATTATGACAGAGCGCGGCTCTGCACTGATGGGAATCGGCGAAGCCAGCGGTGAGAACCGTGCAGCAGAAGCAGCGAAAAAAGCGATTATGAGCCCGCTGCTGGAAACGTCCATTGATGGCGCGCGCGGCGTTATTATGAACATTACAGGCGGCAGCAACTTGAGCTTGTATGAAGTTAATGAAGCAGCTGAAATTGTTATTTCCGCCTCCGATCCGGAAGTGAATATGATATTTGGTGCCATCATTGACGATAATTTGAAGGATGAAATCAAAGTTACCGTCATTGCGACTGGATTTGAGCACAAGGGTGCTCCGGCTGCTAGACGCTCGCCGCAGCAGCAAGGAGAATCAGAGACTCGCCAGCCGGCAAGTCCGACCTCCACGCCTGCTTCGACATCGTCTGTCAAGCCTTTTGGCGCAAGCACCTCGAGCGATCAGCTTGAGATTCCAGCCTTTTTGCGCAACCGTCCACGCAGCGATCGCTAGCAGGCGGTTTATCGCCTACAAGAAAGTCCGCTTTTCCCCATATTTTTTTGGGGGAGAGCGGGCTTTTTTTGCGTTTCCTAAAATATAGGAAAGGATATGATTTTCCAGCCTTTCCTATATTTCTCGGACTGAAACGCGCCGTGCCGCCAGAGGACGGCGACAGCCGTTTCACCTTATGCCCTAGCAGGAGCTAGGCAAAAACACTTTTGCCGCTGTCAAACGACCGCTTGTCCTGCCGTTTTTTATTTGCTCGCTCGACAAAAAAAGATGGCTCACCCCGTCATGATTAGACAGACTTTGAAATAGGATTTTAATATACTAGTCTCAATCGTTCTCACCGGCGCTATGAAGCAAGCTTGGCGGACGGAATTCGCGGGAAGGTGACGATTGTGGCTGTATATGTCGATGTCATGTTTGTGCGGGAGCTGCTGGTCGACGGTGGGCTGCTGCTGACGACAGCATGGGCGAGGAACATTCGTGCCAAGCCATGGCGGGTGCTCGCCGCTGCAAGTGTAGGAGCCAGCTACGTCGTGCTTATGCTGTTTCCGATGCTATCCGTCCTGTTTACCTTAGTAGTCAAGCTGGGCATCTCGATGCTGATGCTGTGGATTGCTTTTGGTTATGGGTCGATTCAGCATTTTCTTCGCACGACGGCAGCCTTTTATGCCGTTAATTTTGTGGCGGCAGGAGCGATCATCGGCATTTATTATTTGCTGATGCAGGGCTCGGGAGAAGTATGGAGAACGATTGCCTTTGTCGATGGAAGCATGCATGTTGAACTGAAAATGAGCCTTATTTATTTATTTGCAGCGTTTTGTATCGGGCTGTATATATACCGCACCGTGTTGACGCAGCGTCGTGAAAGGGAGTTGGTGCAAACTCATCTTGCCGATGTAATTATTCATATTGAAAATCAGGAATTTCGCTGCATCGGATTGATTGATACGGGCAATCAGCTCTATGATCCGTTGTCACGAACTCCGGTAATGGTCGTTGAAGCCGCTCTTTGGCAAAATGAATTGCCACCTTCATGGCTGCAAAGCATTCGCGAGGCCGAGGTGGATCGTCTGGTAGCAGGCATGGGCGAAGAAGTGTTTATTTGGCAGCATCGATTGCGCCTCATTCCTTACCGCGGCGTCAACCGCGGCTCGCAATTTATGCTGGCGCTAAAGCCGGATTTTGTCCGAATTGAGCGGGATGGCTGCAGCTATGTAGCGAAAAAAGTGTTGATTGGGCTCGATGGCGGCAAGCTGACAGCAGACAGCTCGTATCAGGCGATCATTCATCCGGCACTTGTGCAGACCCCGCAAGCGGATGTGAAACAGGAGACTGAAAAAACTACGATTATCGGGGAGGGATAGGCCGGATGCTCGTCAAGTGGAAATTGGTTCTGCAGTTATATTATTATCGGACTTTATTTTTATTCGGACTAAAAAGCGAAGAGATTTATTATATTGGTGGAAGCGAGGCGCTGCCGCCTCCCTTGACTCGGGAAGAAGAAGAATATTTGCTGGGCAAGCTGCCTTCTGGCGATACGGCTATCCGGGCGATGCTCATAGAGCGCAACCTGCGGCTTGTCGTATACATTGCCCGCAAATTCGAAAATACAGGCATTCACATTGAGGATTTGGTGTCGATTGGCGCCATTGGCTTAATTAAAGCGGTCAACACCTTTGATCCTGAGAAAAAAATCAAGCTGGCCACCTATGCGTCGCGCTGCATTGAAAATGAAATTCTCATGTATTTGCGCCGCAACAATAAAACGCGTACCGAGGTCTCTTTTGACGAGCCGCTGAATATTGATTGGGATGGCAATGAGCTGCTGCTGTCGGATGTGCTCGGAACGGAAAACGATACGATTTACCGCAACATTGAGGAGCAGGTTGATCGCAAGCTGCTGCATAAGGCGCTCGACAAGCTGACGGAGCGTGAACGCATCATTATGGAGCTGCGATTCGGGCTGGCGGACGGGGAAGAGAAAACACAGAAGGACGTTGCCGATCTGCTCGGTATCTCTCAATCTTACATTTCGCGTTTGGAAAAACGCATAATTAAGCGGCTGCGCAAGGAGTTCAACAAAATGGTATAAAAGGGCAATCCATAGACTTGCAAAGCGGAGGGTGAAGCAGGAATATTTCGGGCGTCCGAGGAGATAATGAACATTAATGTTTCTCCTTGGGAGGTAATCACGTTGGCACGAAATAAAGTCGAGATCTGTGGAGTGGATACCGCAAAACTGCCTGTCCTGACAAATGTTGAAATGCGGGAGCTGTTCACCGCTTTGCAAACCCGCAATGAGTGGGCAGCCAGAGAGAAATTGGTTAATGGCAACTTGAGGCTTGTGCTCAGTGTCATTCAACGGTTTAACAATAGGGGAGAGTTTGTAGACGACTTATTCCAGGTCGGCTGCATTGGACTTATGAAGGCGATAGATAATTTTGATCTTGGCCAGAACGTCAAATTTTCCACCTATGCTGTCCCGATGATTATCGGGGAAATCCGCCGTTATTTGCGCGACAATAACCCGATCAGAGTATCTCGTAGCTTGCGGGATATCGCTTATAAAGCGCTGCAAGCCAGAGACAGCTTGACGAATCAAAATTCGCGCGAGCCGACGATTTTTGAAATTTCCGAAATGCTGAATGTTCCAAAGGAAGATGTTGTGTTCGCGCTTGATGCGATTCAGGACCCGGTATCGTTGTTTGAGCCGATTTACCATGATGGCGGCGATCCGATTTATGTCATGGATCAAATTAGCGATGACAAAAACAAAGATGTGTCGTGGATCGAGGAAATCGCGCTCCGCGAAGCGATGCATAAACTGAATAATCGGGAAAAAATGATTTTGTCGATGCGGTTTTTCGAAGGCAAGACGCAAATGGAGGTCGCCGATGAAATCGGCATCTCGCAGGCTCAAGTATCACGCCTAGAAAAGTCGGCGATCCAGCAAATGCAGAAGTATGTCAAGACGTAGACGCTCGAGACAAAGATGACGAGCTGCGTGGAAGGTTTGGCTTTCACTCAGCTCGCCTTATGGGAAGCAGGCCGGACATTGATGTCCGGTCTTTTTAATGTCTTTATGCCCGCCGGATGCTGCTAAAAGTAGTTATTTTGCGAAAGAGGACATTTTGGGCGCGTCTTACATATACTGATATAAAAGAGTGCACAGCTAGGCGGAGCAGGGCAGTACAGCATGCCCGGTCATAAAAATGGTTATTCATCCCGCTGGAAAAGTGGTGAGCAGACGATGAAGATATCTGATTTTCAGACGAAGGATGTCATTAATATTGTGGATGGCAAGAAGCTTGGGCATATTACCGATTTGGAGCTGGATTTGAGGCAGGGACGCATCGATTCCATCGTGATTCCGCAGTATAGCCGCTTTATGGGGCTGTTTGGCGGGCCAGGCGGCGAGGTCGTCATTCCTTGGCGCAACATTGTGAAAATTGGGGCGGATGTAGTGCTCGTACGTATGGATGAAACGAAGCAGCGCCTGGAGGAAGAGGATTTGCACGCAAGAGGATAACAGGGTAAACTGCATAAAGAGGTGATGACCCGAATGGAAGCTTTTAAGTGGAATCATTCAGCGAAGAATCCTTCGCTTTTTTTGTTGTCTAATTGGATGGATGAAAATAATCAGCTGACAGCCGGGTTTACCGGCCGCGATGGCGGTGTAAGCGCCGCGCCTTGGGCGACGCTGAATATGGGGCTCCATGTCGGCGATGCAGATCGCGACGTTATTCACAACCGCCAGCAGGTTGCTGATGCGGTCGGCTTTCCCTTCGAGGCGTGGACCTGCGCGGAGCAGGTGCATGGCGCTGATGTATATAAAGTAACCGAGCAGGACGCTGGGCGGGGCAGGGAGTCCCGCAGCGATGCGATTGCGGATACCGATGCCCTGATGACGGATGTGCCGGGCATTTTGCTCGCTTCCTTTTATGCCGATTGCGTGCCGCTTTATTTTTATGATCCGGAGCATCAGGCGGTAGCGCTTGCCCATGCGGGCTGGAAAGGGACCGTTGCGCATATTGCCAAAGTGACGCTTGAGGCGATGGCCGCGCAATATGGCACTAGAGCGGACAATGTGCGTGCCGCTATCGGCCCGTCGATTGGCGGCTGCTGTTATGAGGTCGACCAAACGGTCATTAGCAAGGTGCTTCCTTTGCTCGAATCCTTCGAGCTGAGCGGCGAAGAAGCGCGTAATTCGCTGATAAAGCTGCTGCCAAATGGCAAGGCGATGGTCGACTTGAAAGAAATTAACCGTCAGATTATGATAAAAGCAGGAATTATGCCGATCCATATCGAATTAACACAGTGGTGTACTGGCTGTCGTCAGGATCTGTTTTTCTCCCACCGGATGGAGGGCGGCAAAACAGGACGAATGGCCAGCTGGATTGGGATTGCAAAGAGGTGACGAAATTGGAGAGCTCATTAACAGAGCGGATAGCAAATGTACAGCGCCGGATCGATGCAGCATGCGAGAGAAGCGGTCGTAAGCCGGAGGATGTGAACGTTATTGCGGTGACTAAATATGTATCGCTCGCTACAGCTGTTCAGGCGTTTGACGAGGGACTTCGCCATTTAGGCGAAAACCGCTTTCAGGACGCGCTGCCCAAGTGGGAAGCGATTAGCGGCGAAACAGCCGAAGGAGGCGATGGACAAGCCATCTGGCATTTCATCGGTTCGCTGCAGACGAATAAGGTTAAAGATGTCATAGGGAAGTTTACATACATTCACTCGCTGGACCGCTTGTCGCTTGCACAGGCAATCGAGAAGCGAGCAGCGCAGCTTGGCGTGCAGGTGCCCTGTATGATTCAGGTTAATGTATCGGGCGAAGACTCCAAGCATGGCCTTGAACCGGAGCAGCTCCCGGAGCTTCTGGAAGCGATTAAAGGCTTTCAGTATGTACAGCCGGTAGGCTTAATGACGATGGCGCCTTATGAGGCTGAAGCTGAGCAGACCCGGCCTGTGTTCCGCGCTTTGCGGGAGCTGAGGGATAAGATGAATAGGGCAGTGGCTTTGAACGCTCCGCTGACGGAACTTTCCATGGGCATGTCGAATGACTTTGAGGTCGCGATTGAAGAAGGCGCAACGTGGATTAGATTAGGAACGATACTAGTTGGAAAAGAGGGATGACGAATGGGCGTTATGAATAAGTTTATGAATTTTCTTGGTTTGCAGGAGGAAGAAGAGATCATTGAACGGGAAAGAAGCGCGCAGCCGGAGGAGCCAGACCATGAAATTGAAACCTCTCCGTTCGAAGCACGTAAAAATACAAAGGGCAACAACATCGTAAGCATACATTCGCAGAAAAATGTACGAGTTATCTTAAGCGAGCCGCGCTCCTATGATGAGGCGCAGGATATTGCCGATCATCTGCGTTCGCGCCGTGCCGTCATTGTGAACCTGCAGCGTGTGCGTACCGATTTGGCGCTTCGCATTGTTGATTTCCTCAGCGGTACAGTGTACGCTTTGGGTGGCAATATTTCGAAGCTCGGCCCGAACATTTTCCTATGTACGCCGGATTCGGTTGAAATTCAAGGGTCGATTACGGAAATGATGGCAGAGGACAATGAATACTCCAAAATGAGGTGACCACCGATTGTTTAGTAGTGTATCAGGGCTCATTATGAACCTTCAAAGTATTTACAGCTTTATGATTATTGGTTATGTGTTAATGTCGTGGTTGCCCAATGCGCGCGAAAGCTTTATTGGCGTATTTTTAGGCAAGCTGGTTGAGCCGTACTTAGGCATTTTCCGCCGTTTCATTCCACCGATTGGCGGCATGATTGATATTTCCCCAATCGTAGCGATTTTTGCGCTTCGTTTTGTGGCAATGGGGCTCATTGCGGTAGTAGGCTTTATACTGCCGGGCTAGATTTCAAAAGTTAGGAAGGGAATTTCAATGAAATTACCTATATATGACCATTTCCACCCGGACGAGAAGCCATTCGTTGACCGGGCGTGGGAATGGGTGGAGCGGTCCGCACAGCAGCATGAGCTGAAGCGGACCGATTTTTTGGACCCGAGACAGGCTCAGATCGTTCAAAGCCTCGTCAATCGCCATCCGGATGTGGAGCTGCGGCTTGATGGCGGCTACCCTGAGGCAGAGCGCTGCCGGGCGATTATTGGGCCGGATTACCGCGATCTGGATCAGGAGCTTGCCGCAATTGCTGTGCTGGAGGTACAGGTCAGCGGTCCGGGCGGGACAAGCCAGCAGCTCGATCATGGCGATTACCTTGGCGCCCTGCTGGGCCTTGGCATCAAGCGTGACCGGGTAGGGGACATTCATGTCCATGAAACTTTCGCTCACATTATGATGACGGAAGATATTGCGGATTATTTGAACGTTCACTTAAGGCAGGTGCACCGTGCGAGCGTATTGACCGAAATCATTCCACTGTCTTCCTTGTCGCCAGTCGTGCCAGAGCTGCAGGAAATGAGCTTTACAGTGGCTTCGATGCGGGTAGACGGTATTGCAAGCGATGTGCACCGGATCAGCCGTACAAAAATTGTAGATCCCATTCGCGCCGGCAGATGCCGGGTGAACTGGAAAACGGTGGAAGACCCGTCCGAGCAGCTGCGCGAAGGCGATGTCGTATCTATAAAAGGGTTGGGCCGATTTAAAGTTATGGAGGCGGATGGCGTGACGAAGAAAGGCAGAATTCGGCTGAAGGTGGGCAAATTTATTTAGCCCAATTGCAGGATTTTGCTGGCGGTTGTCGAATCCTTTCCACAGCAAATGTTTTCCGGTATGGAAATAAGTCGAGGAGGTGCGCCGATGCCGTTAACGCCATTGGACATACATAATAAGGAATTTGGTCGCCGGTTGCGCGGCTATGACGAGGATGAGGTCAATGAATTTCTTGACCAGGTCATTAAAGATTATGAAACGATAATCCGCGAAAATAAGGAGCTGCAGAACCAGATCCTTAATATGCAGGAGAAGCTGAACCACTTCTCGAACATCGAAGAGACGCTGAGCAAGACGATTATCGTCGCACAAGAGGCGGCTGACGAGGTTCGAAACAATGCGAAGAAGGAAGCGCAGCTGATCATCAAGGAAGCGGAGAAAAATGCGGATCGCATTATTAATGACTCGCTGAGCAAGTCGCGCAAAGTATCGGTTGAGGTTGAGGAGCTGAAGAAGCAGGCATCGATCTTCCGTGCACGGTTCCGTACGCTTGTGGAAGCGCAGCTGGAACTGCTGAGCCAGGACGATTGGAGAACGCTTGATCCAGGCCAGCATCCTGAGCTGGAGCAGCTTTCCCGAGGTTAATCCGCACAACACGAATTGACAACGGGGCGACGATACGCTATAAATAGGATTAATGATTGTTCAGATGTGAAACTTCGTTGACGAGAACGAGTATGTATCGTGGCTTGATCCCCAGAGAGTCGTTGCTTTGCTGCAAGACGACGTTCAAGCAGTTACAGAATATCATCTCCGAGAAGCGGCGCCGAAACTTTTCCTAACCAGCTATTGTAGCTGTATGGCAGAAGGAGTAAGGGCCGACGGTCCGTCCTCCGTTACAAGGACCGTGGATGCTAAGGCATTCACGCCAAAGGTGCCGTCTTTTAGGCTGCTTATGCAGCGACATTGACGGAACAAGGGTGGTAACGCGAGCAAGCCTCGTCCCTTCTACAGGGGCGGGGCTTTATTTTTTTGAAAATATAAGCCTGTATAAGTTTCATTCTTATAAAGGGCTTCTAATTGTCGGGAGGAATTTGAAGATGCAACGTGTAGATGTGAAGGAAAAAGCAAGAACGCGCGAGCTTCGCGTATTAAAGCAGTGGGCGGATAACGATACGTTCAAAAAGTCGATTGAAAACCGTGAAGGCAAACCGAATTTCGTGTTTTATGAAGGTCCTCCGACCGCTAACGGCGCGCCGCATATCGGCCACGTGCTGGGCCGCGTCATTAAAGATTTTATTTGCCGCTACAAAACGATGTCCGGCTACCGCGTCGTTCGCAAAGCGGGCTGGGATACGCATGGCCTTCCTGTAGAGCTTGGTGTTGAGAAGCAGCTCGGCATTTCCGGCAAGCAGGAGATCGAAAATTACGGCGTAGAAGCTTTTATCAAAAAATGCAAGGACAGCGTCTTTGAATATGAGAAGCAGTGGCGCGAGCTGACCGAGGGCATCGCTTATTGGACAGATCTTGACAACCCGTACATTACGCTTAAAAACGAATATATCGAAAGTGTATGGCATATTCTCTCGACGATTCATAGCAAGGGCTTGCTGTATCGTGGTCACCGCGTAAGCCCATATTGCCCGTGCTGCCAAACGACACTGAGCTCCCATGAGGTTGCTCAAGGGTATGAGGACGTTAAAGATTTGAGCGCAACGGTCAAGTTTAAGCTTGCGGACACTGGCGAATCCGTGCTGGCGTGGACGACTACGCCTTGGACGCTGCCGGCAAACGTAGCGCTTGCTGTTCATCCGGAGCTCGAATACGTTCGTGTAGCAAGCAATGGCGAAGTATTTATCGTCGCTAAAAACCTGGTAGAGAGCGTATTTAAAGAGGAGCACGAAGTGCTGTCCTCGCTTAAGGGCTCCGAACTGGTTGGCCAAAGCTACGAGCCGCCATTCCGTTACGTTGCCGTTTCCAATGCGCATAAAGTCATCGCTGGCGATTTCGTAAGCGATACGAGCGGTACAGGTATTGTACACATTGCGCCGGCGCATGGTGAGGATGACTATAGAGTGGCACGCCAAAACGGCATCAGCATGCTGAACGTCGTGAACAATGCAGGCCGTTATGTCGATGAAGTGACAGACCTTGCTGGACGCTTCGTCAAAGATTGCGATGTCGACATTGTGAAAATGCTTAGCGAGCGCGGCCTGCTGTTCTCGAAGGAGCGTTACGAGCATAGCTATCCGTTCTGCTGGCGTTGTAAATCGCCGCTCTTGTATTATGCGACAGAAAGCTGGTTCATTGAGACGACGGCCGTTAAAGATCAGCTGATCGCTAACAACAATGGAGTAGACTGGTACCCAGGCCATATCCGCGAGGGACGCTTCGGCAAATTCCTTGAGGATTTGGTGGACTGGAACATCAGCCGCAACCGCTATTGGGGAACGCCGCTGAACGTATGGATTTGCGAAGCGACGGGCAAGCAATATTCGCCTGGCAGCATTGCCGATCTGCGCGAGCGTGCGGTTGGCGACGTGCCGGAGGACATTGAGCTGCATAAGCCTTACGTCGATGAAATCAAGCTGAAATCGCCGTTTGCCGAAGGCGCAATTATGACGCGTACGCCAGAAGTGATCGATGTATGGTTCGACAGCGGCTCCATGCCGTTTGCGCAGCATCATGTTCCTTTTGAAAATGCGGAGCGTTTCGCGGAGCAGTATCCGGCGGATATGATTTGCGAAGGCATCGATCAGACGCGCGGCTGGTTCTACAGCCTGCTTGCGGTATCGACGTTATACAACGGCAAGGCGCCGTATAAAGCGGTTATTTCGACCGGCCATATTTTGGATGAAAATGGTCAGAAAATGTCCAAATCCAAAGGCAATGTTATTGATCCTTGGGAAATCATCAACGAGTACGGCACGGATGCTTTCCGTTGGGCGCTGCTTGCGGATAGCGCACCTTGGAACAGCAAACGTTTCTCGCGTTCGATCGTGGGCGAAGCAAAATCGAAGGTCATTGACACGATTGTCAATACGCATGCCTTCTATGCGCTGTATGCAACCATCGATGGCTTCGATCACAAAACACACGAAGAGCGTCATTCCGCGAATAAGCTGGATCGCTGGATCGTATCGCGTCTGAACAGCCTGATCAAGACGACTGTGAAAGGCCTTGACGGAAATGACTTCCTGAATCCGGCGAAGGCGATTGAAATTTTCGTTGACGAGCTGAGCAACTGGTACATCCGTCGTTCCCGTGACCGTTTCTGGGGCAGCGGCCTGACCGAGGACAAAATCAATGCCTATCAAACGCTGCGTCATGTGCTGCTGACACTGGCACGCGTCATTGCGCCATATGCCCCGCTTCTTGCGGAAGACCTCTATGGCAACCTTGGCGGCGGAGAAAGCGTCCATCTCGCAAACTATCCTACAGCAGACGAGTCCGCTATTGACCTAACGCTAGAGCAGGATATGGAGAGCGCGAAGCAAATCGTCGAGCTTGCCCGCAACGTTCGCAACGAGACGGGCATCAAGACGCGTCAGCCGCTGTCTGAGCTGATCGTGTCCCTTGACCGTGAGTTTGACGTGGCAGGCTATGAGGAAATCGTGAAGGATGAAATCAATGTCAAATCAATCGTCGTGCAAAACAGCGATAGTGGATTTGTGGATTTCACGCTTAAGCTGAACCTCAAAGTGGCTGGTAAAAAATACGGCAAAAACGTTGGTCCGATTCAGGCTCACCTGAAATCGCTAACGGCCGACGAAACGCGTGCCGTTATAGCGCATGGCGCGCTCGCTATGGCTGTGGATGCGGAAGAGCTGTTCATTCCTGTCGAGGAGCTGCTCGTTGAGAAGCAAGCGAAATCCGGTTTTGCGTCCGCTTCTGGCGGCGGTATTACCGTAGCCTTGAATACGGACATTACGCCTGAGCTGGAGCAAGAGGGCTGGGTGCGCGAAGTGATCCGTGCGGTTCAAGATACGCGCAAAAAGCTGGATCTGCCAATCGAGAAGCGCATTGACCTTGTGCTGAGCGTCGATGAAGGATTGCGCACAGCGCTTGAAGCGTTCAGCCATGTGCTGGAGGAAAATGTACTGCTGAGCAGCGTTTCCTATGAAGAGCTTGAAGGCAGCGAACGGGTCCAATTGGGCGAGAAGGAAATTGGCATTTTGATCAAAGGCTAAAGCCAGGGCGCGAAGAAAATTGTGCCAAGCTTGTTTTATTCAGCATAAGAAAAAGGCGTTTAAGGATATAGTATAAGGAGCAAATAAAAAACGAGCATAGCTTATGCTCGTTTTTTCCTTATTTTTATGCCTGGGAGGGATGCTGAGATGAAAGAGCTGGAGCGTAAGCCGATTCGTTCCGTGAAGGAAGAGCAGTCGCTCGAACATACGCTGAGCAAGCTGGATAGCAGGCTGAGCAAGATAGCGGCGGAAATGGAACGTACGCAAATAGCCGAATATGTGGATTTGCTTAATCGGCCAATCAGCCTCATATGGCGCAATGTGCTTGCTGGCTTGGCGAGAGGCGTCGGTATCGCGATTGGCTTTACTTTTTTTGCAGCGACGATTTTGTATGTATTGCAAATTTTAGGGGCGCTCAATTTGCCGATTATCGGCGACTATATTGCGGATATCGTGCGCATCGTTCAGATTCAGCTGGAAGGGAAAAACTATTAGGCAGTAGGTTACATACATTGACAAAGACAAACGCTCCGTTATTTATTCATAATGCTGGCCTTATAAGAGCAGGGGCCTTTTTATGAACAAATAACGGAAGCTGCTGTCTATGAGCGAAACGTATTTAACGGTCCTGCTCCAAATGGTGGTCGCCTTCATTGCTTTCCATATAACGCTTATATTGTGAATTATGAATAATGGACACATGGCGCCCGGTAATATCGGTGGCAACGAAGCTTTCAAGCTGCTCTACAAAACCTTCATTTTCCTCGGAGGCCGAGCCAATATGCTCATAATCGGTTGCTTCGCGGTTGTCAGACATGGCCGGGGAGTCGGAGTTGCCCCATTGCTCGACAATTTGCCACGCATCTTCGCCGTCGAAGCCGGCCCAGCCCGTGTAGGCTTTTTCACTGGAATAGCCGTAAGGCATTTGAATCGTCTCTTCCTCAATTGGACGCTGCGCGTCCAGATCTTGCCGCGGAGCATGGTCCAGGCAATATAAGCAATCTGGAATGGCTTCCAGCCGTTCATAAGGAATAGGCTCCTTGCACACAATGCAGGAACCGTAGGTCCCGTTTTGAAAAGCTTCCAGCGCCGCATCAATTCTGTACAAATGCAGCTCCTCCTGCTCCAGCAGGGCAATGTCTTTGCTGCGCTCGAACATATCAGTTCCGGAATCCGCTGGGTGATTGTCGATTGTTGAAAGATCGCTGTTATTCGATTTCCATCCCGTAGCAAGGCCATAGTGGCCGTTATGCTCAAGTCGTTGTTCAATGTCTTGCTTGTCCGATATTAACCGAGCATGCAGCTCGCTTAGCTGTTCCATTGTAGGCAGCCTCATGTCAGGCACCGTCCTTTGCGCATTTAGTCCTCCGCACTGCAGAGGCTGGCTCATTCCATATTGACTATGCTACAATAGCTTGGGACATATGACGGAATGTTATGCAGACGGAAAGGCCTTGCATGCACAACGAAAGGAGAAAGTAGATGCGTTATTACTACTACTGGATCGCTTTATTCGTATTTGTTGTAGATTTTATAACGAAGAAAATAATTGCGACACAGCTGAACCTGGGTGATTTGATTAGTGTAATTGGCAATTTCTTTTACATTACATCGCACCGCAACAAAGGGGCTGCCTTTGGTATTTTGCAGGAGCAGCGTTTATTTTTTATCGTCATTACGATTGTTATTTTAGCCGCGATTATCTGGTACATACAAACGACTCGGAAGCTCGGCAAAGTATGGTTGTTAACAGGTCTTGGACTTGTGCTTGGCGGAGCGTTCGGCAATTTTCTGGACCGGGCGATGTACGGCGAAGTTGTCGATTTCCTGCTGTTTAATTTCGGCAGCTATTCGTTCCCGATTTTTAACGTCGCTGATTCGGCGATTTGCGTAGGTGTCGCATTGATATTAATTGATGCCTTGCTGACCTCGAAGCAGGAGAAGCAGGATCAAATGAGAAGTGAAGAGGATAAGGAGTCTAACCCGAATGAGCAGCAAACCGTTTGATGAGCAAGAAATAGAGCAAGAGTTTGAACTGGAAGAGCAGGAGCAAGTTGGTTTTGTCATTGACGAGGATCAAGCTGGCGAACGTCTGGACAAAGTCGTAACCGAAGCGATGGATGATCCGTCTATATCGCGCACGCAAGTGCAGGAATGGCTTAAGGTCCAAGCTGTAACGGTAAACGGCCAAACAGGCAAAAGAAATTATAAAGTTGCCGCGGGCGACGTTATCGTCGTTACGATTCCCGAGCCGGAAGAGGCTGTCATTGATCCTGAAAATATACCGCTTGATATCGTCTATGAGGATAGCGATGTCATCGTCATTAACAAACCGCGCGGACTAGTCGTTCACCCCGCACCGGGCCATTCATCGGGCACCGTTGTCAACGCGCTCATGTATCATTGTAAAGACCTGTCGGGCATTAACGGCGTACTTCGTCCCGGCATCGTCCATCGCATTGACAAGGACACCTCAGGACTGCTGATGATCGCGAAAAATGATTTGGCTCACGCTTCGCTCGCTGCGCAGCTGAAGGACCATTCGATAACGCGCAAATATATCGGTTTGGTGCATGGCAATTTGCCGCATGACCATGGCACGATTGATGCGCCAATCGGCAGAGATACGAATGACCGTAAAATGTTTACAGTCACGGAGCGCAACAGCAAGCATGCGGTTACGCATTTCATGGTTATCGAGCGTATTGGGGAAGACTATTCGCTATTGGAGCTGCAGCTTGAGACAGGGCGCACGCATCAAATTCGCGTCCACTTAAAGTATATTGGCTATCCGCTGGCAGGCGATCCGATGTATGGTCGCAACAAGACAGTAGCGCTTAAAGGACAAGCGCTGCATGCGGCAGTGCTTGGCTTCAAGCATCCGCGCACAGGCGAGCTCATGCATTTCGAAGCGCCGATTCCCGGCGATATGAACCATGTATTGAGCGTACTGCGCGGCCGATAAGCCGGGCTGGAGTGTCCTTGCACTTGGCGGAGCAGTATCGCGAAAATACAAACTTTTGGGCAAATCCTTTATTAAGTCTCGGGGAAAAGTAAGCTATTCTAGTAGTTAAAGGATTGGTGATAAATAATGACGAACATTAATCATAATTACCAGGAGCTGCAAGGCAGCTATTTATTTTCCGAGATTGCAAAGCGTCGCACCCAGTTTATTAAAGAAAACCCGAATGCCGAAATTATTAGCTTAGGGATTGGCGACGTTACGCGGGGGTTGCCGGAAGCGGTTGTTAAAGCGATGCACGAAGCTGTGGACGAGCTGGCTGTACCAGGCTCATTCCGCGGATACGGCCCGGAGCAAGGGTATGACTTCTTGATTAACGCCATTATCGAGAATGATTACAAAGCACGCGGCGTCGATATTCAAACGAACGAAGTGTTTTTGAGCGATGGCTCAAAATGCGACGTCGGCAACATTCAGGAGATTTTTAGCCAAAACAGCATCGTAGCGGTTCAAGATCCGGTGTACCCGGTTTATGTGGACACGAATGTTATGGCTGGACGCTCTGGCAAATACAATACAGATTCGAAGCGTTATGAAAATATCGTTTACCTAGAGTGCACAGCGGAAAACAACTTTACGCCAAGCCTGCCAGACCGCAAGGTGGATCTGATTTACCTATGCTACCCGAACAATCCGACGGGCATGACGCTTTCCCGTGAGGAATTGCAAAAATGGGTTGACTACGCAAAAAGCAACAATTGCATCATTTTGTACGATTCGGCTTATGAAGCTTTTATTCAAGAATCGGATGTGCCGCATAGCATTTATGAAATCGAAGGCGCGAAGGAAGTTGCAATCGAATTCCGCAGCTTCTCCAAAACAGCAGGCTTCACAGGCGTTCGTTGTGCTTACACCGTCGTTCCACGCGAGCTGAAAGGCTTCGATGACAACGGCAAGGAAGTATTGATCAATGATCTGTGGAACCGTCGTCACACGACGAAATTCAACGGTGTGTCTTACGTCACTCAGCGCGGCGCAGCAGCAATCTACTCGCCAGAAGGCAAAGAGCAGATTAAAGCACTGGTGGACTACTACATGACGAATGCGAAAATCATTCGTGACGGTCTTGCTTCGATTGGTCTTGAAGTATTTGGCGGCGTTAACGCGCCGTACATTTGGCTGAAAACACCAAACGGCCTCGATTCATGGGCCTTCTTCGACAAGTTGCTTTCGGAAGCGAACATTGTGGGTACGCCGGGCGTCGGCTTCGGACAAAGCGGCCAAGGCTACTTCCGCCTGACTGCATTTGGCAGCCGTGAAAATACGGAAAAAGCGGTTGAACGTATTCGCAAAATGTCGCTGTAAGCCACACGGATAAATGGCTTGCATAACATATGCCATAAGACAAAAAAGCTTCGCAACCTCAGGTTGCGGAGCTTTTTTTCTTGAATTTTTTCTTCATATAATAGATGGAAACGAGCAGTGCCGGAAGTATAAAGCCATGGGTGAAATCCCAGTCGATCCAGTAGGGAACAATCGTTTTGACATAATACAAAAGATTGGGTGCAATCATCATGGCCAGACCAAACATGAGGAAGGAGGTTGGAACGATGAGCGGTTTGAAGGTAGAGAGCCTCAGCAGCTGCGCCGTTCCGATCGAGAAGGCGTAAAAATAAAGCACGGTTTTGAAGAAGGTTGAAATGACCCAGGCAGTAGCTATTAAAGCTTCAATACGCTGAAGAAAAGCCCCGATATTGATTTTTTGCGTCAGCACATAAGTCGAATAAATATTATGCTCGGTAAAATAAGCGCCGAGAACCGTCAAGGAAATAAACACGAGCAGGAAAAGCAGCAGTGAAGCGCATAAGGCCGAGATAAGCACATCCTTGTTTCGATGAGCTGGTTTGGAGGCATAGGGGAAAATCATGAGAAAGGAGCATAATTCCCCGAACGGATAAACGCTGAACATCATCGTAGCATGAGCGAATGACGGCCCTTCCGAGCCAAAATAGGGCTTTAACCGTTCTAAATCCATTTGCGGGATCAGACAGACAATTAAAGCTAAACAAATAAAAATAAACAGTGGCAGCAAGATTTCGGCGCTTCGGGCAATCGACTCAATGCCATTCCATACGCCCCACATGAGGATCAGCACGAACAAGAGATGGATGTAGCGAATAGGTGTACTCAGGAACAGCTGAGTTGTCAAAAAGTCTCCAACCTCACGGATGAAGGTTGAGCCAGCCAGCAGGAAAAAGAGCAAATAGGCGCAGCTGAGCAGCGCCCCCAGCCATTTTCCGAGAATACGGTCATTGATTTGAACTAGATTGAGCTTTGGGTAAAAGCTGCTCAAATGGAGAATCAGCCAAAGAATAAGCAACCCGATAGGTATGCCGAACAGGGCGGCGATCCACCCATCCTGCTGCGCGTAGCCCGCAATAATAGCAGGTATGATCAAGATCATATCGCCAACAGCGGCTAAAAAAACAAGCACGGCCAGCTGTCTTGCGCTAATTCTTCCTTTTTCCAGCATGGCATAGTGGCTCCCTTCATAGTTTAAGGTCGGAACATTCGATCGAAAAATTGATTTACGGGCTCATAAATCGTAATTAACGCATTAAGCGGGCTTGGCACAGGCTGCACATTTGCTGCGTAAATGCTGAAGGTGGTTCCGGCACTGAGCAGCAGAAAATAAGCAAAAGCCTCTCGTTTCAGCTTTTTTTTGATTAAAGCGGGCATTTGAATCATCCCGAAGGAAATAGCGACACATAATACAATGAGCGTTGGCAGTGACATTGGTTTACTCCTTTATATCCTGTAAAATAGAATCGTCGAGCATGCCGACCCCTCGCAGTTGAACATGAACTTCGTATTCTATCTTCAGTCTTGGGAACTCCTCATCCCAATGATCGCGTAATTGCGCCCACTGCTTGGGATTATTTCGGCTAATATTCAGACCAAATCCAAAAATGTCGGATTTAAAACGCTTTTGAACAGTTTTTACAGATTCTTTCATAAACATTTCGATTTTTTCGCTGCCCTCCTTCTCAATGATTTTGAGGTCATCCTGACTAGAGATTGGCACGGTACAAGCATCTCCCATGATGCTGGACATATTGTTGACTTTAATGTGGATAACCGGCTTTCCGTCTACAATTTTGGAGGTAACATCGGTCTGGCTGCGCAGTACCTTGATGTTTAGCTTGTCTTTATGGTCCGGGCAAGGTAAGTTTCCCGTCGTACTTTTTATATTGTTTGTAATATAGTTATAGCCTTTGCTTTCCTGCTCGTTCATCCAGCCAAGCAGCCTGTCCTTCTTGAGCACTGCCATGCCAGTATACGTCAAATTCGCTGCGGGCTTAATTGTCGTCAAATTATCCTTATTTCCACCGTGCTGCTTATCACCTATAATTTGGACGCCAGTCAGTACAGGCTCCACTCCGTCGCTAATCATTTTCTCCAATAAATCGTCAGAGGCGGTAGTAATAGTAGGTGCCCATGTTTTTGCGGAATTTTGCAGGGAAAGGAACAGGTTATTGGCTGGAATGGTTTCCAGCGGGGTTAAAATATTCAAAATTTCCGAAGCTTTCGAATGGCGTGCAATCATCACATAATAGTCTGGCCGGATTTCCGGATGCCGCAAAAAAGTTTCCAACTCATCGGCAATGCCCATTCTAGCGACCGCTTCGCTGAAAATAAGTACGCGAATATGGGACATATAGCTAATCCGTGGGTTAATCAGGCTCATTTTATTAATCGCTTCGAGGACGGTGGGCGCGCTCGCTTGGTACAGCGTTACGGGCGTTGTCGTGCTTTTTCCGGAATTGGATGCTACTTCCGATGGGACGACGATCTGGCAGGATACTTCCAGCATATTGTTCTTTCCCTTATCGATCGCCATAGCAAGAACGATGCCAAGTTCGTTCATTTCCTGACGGTCCCAGCAGCCGGTTATCAACAGCAAAATTAAAGCGGCAGCCAACAAGGAAATACCTGTTCTTTTCATGCGGCGTCCCCTTCCTTATAAGCGTTTCGTACGTTTCTTTTGCCTTTTTTTCTGTCCATTGCCATTGGAGTATGGTCGATTCATCATATGCGTCCATGGCATACGAAACAGTGAATCTTTTATATCTGAAGCTACGAATGGGCCGAATGGGCTCATGTATGCTGCACCAAACGAACGCAAATTCGTCAAATGAAGCAAAATGGCCAGCATTCCGAGCAAAATGCCGAAAAATCCGAACGTTGCCGCTAGAATCATGAGCAAAAAACGCAAAATCCGTACGGCGATCGACATGCCGTTTTCGGGAATGACGTAGCTCGATATGGCGGTAATCGAGACGATAATGACCATCGCTGCCGATACGACGCCAGCGTCTACAGCTGCCTGTCCGATAACGAGCGTGCCAACGATGGATACTGCCTGGCCTACCGTCTTAGGTATGCGTACGCCCGCTTCGCGCAGAATTTCATAGGTAAGCTCCATAAGGACGGCTTCGATGAACGCAGGGAACGGTACGCCCTCGCGCTGTGCTGCGAGATTAATGAGCAGGCTGGTCGGCAGCATTTCCTGATGAAAAGTCGTAATGGCGATATAGAAGGAGGGCGCAAGCATGGCGATAAAAAACGATAAATAGCGAATGAGCCGCAACAGGGAGCTGATATCTGCGCGCTGGTAATAGTCCTCGGGCGATTGGAAGAAATGGACGAACAGTGAAGGGACAAGCATGACGAACGGAGTGCCATCGACGATAATGGCAACCCGACCTTCCAGCAGTCCGGCAGCGACCGTATCAGGGCGCTCGCTGTTGTAGATCGTGGGAAAAGGTGTCAGTGTAACGTCCTGAATCAGTTCCTCAATATAGCCGCTTTCCAAAATGCTGTCGATATCAATATCATCCAGCCGGCGCCGCACCTCTTCGATTACACCTTTATCAACCAGATGTTTCATGTACATAAGAGCAACGGATGTTTTTGTTAGTTTTCCGATTTGCCGCGTTTCCAACCAGAGCTGAGAATCTTTAATTCTTCTGCGGATTAAAGTGGTGTTCGTACGCAGATTTTCTGTAAAAGCTTCCATAGGCCCGCGAACGACTGATTGCGATTGTGGTTCGGTTATACTGCGGTCTTCCCAACCAGCCGCGCTAATGCTAATGGCTTGCATGCTGTTATCCAGGAGCAATACAATGGCGCCGGACAGCAGGCGATGGAACAGAAGCTCCATCTCATCGATATAATCGGTGTTTCCGGCGATTAATACATCCTCTTTCACATGAGTTAAGCGATCATTCGGATCGTCAAACTTTGGCGTGTGCTCATTCGCATAGCCCATAAGTGAGCCCAATACCGACTGATGAAGCATTTGAATATCAATCATGCCTTCAATATAAACGAGAGCGCCAGGCCACAGATGCAGGCAGGAGAACCGTTTGACGACGAGATCCGAGCTGCCGCCGATTTCAGTTTGAATATGCTGGATGCACGCATCGAGTGAAGCGGGCAGGCTGACTTTTTCATGTGGCCGTGATACGTGCGACTGCATCTTGTTCCCTCCTGCTTGCAAAATGTCCGTAGTTGCTGGTTAGTATGCCAACAGATTGCCATAAATATGATAAACATCCAGCACAAGGTGGGCAGATCGTGTTTAAGGCTGCTGCCACTTGACATCTTATGTCGAACGTGGGATAATTCCTTTGGTATAAAGTTGTACCTTTAACTCAGTCCTGTGAGGCTGGCAAGGTAGCGTGAATAGTTGATTAATTAAGCTGGGGACAAGAAACTCCTCATCTTCCGCAACTCATAAGGTTGGCGGGGATGGATGGAATCCTTAGCGGTTAATCATGGGCTCCTTGCGAATACGCAAGGAGTCTTTTTTCAAATATAAGCATTTATAAGTTACACACTTATAATGGGCTTATATTTCATCGCGAAACGGTAGCTTTGCCGCCAGAAGACGGCTTAAGCCTAAGCCGTTTACGCTTGTGAAGCGCCTTGATGAGAGTTGGCAGTTCAACCTGCGCTAGGATGGGAGGTAACGTAACGGTGGAAGAAGAGCACTTGGTCATTATGGATGATGCAGCCATTCGCCGGGCACTGACCCGCATCGCCCACGAGATCGTGGAGAAGAACAAAGGAATTGACAACTGTACACTGGTCGGCATTCGGACAAGAGGCGTTTATTTAGCTCGAAGAATTGCAGAGCGCATACAGGAAATTGAAGGCAAGCCTGTTTTAGTGAAGGAACTGGATATTACCCGCTATCGCGATGACGGCAAGGCGCCAGGCAGCCGCACCGAGATGGAAGCAGGCATAATCGGCGAAATTGATGTCGAACTGTCGGTCGTACAGGACCGCAACATTATTTTGTTCGACGATGTGCTGTATACCGGCCGGACGATTCGCGCTGCGATGGATGCGGTAATGGATTGCGGCAGGCCGCAAAGCATTCAGCTTGCTGTGCTGGTTGACCGTGGTCATCGGGAATTGCCGATTAGACCGGATTTTGTAGGCAAAAATGTGCCATCCTCCAAACAAGAGCAAATCTCCGTTACGTTAACCGAGATTGATTCCTTAGACCAGGTGAAAATTATTCATCAGAGGGGGCAAGCCTAAATGACACTTTTACAGCTCAAACAGCGCAGTTTGCTTGGTTTGAAGGAGCTTGACGCAGAGGAAATTATCGCCATACTGGATCGTGCCGCTCATTGGGAGCAGCAGGAGACGAAAGTGCAGAATGTGCTGCAGGGCAAGTTCGCAGCGAATATGTTTTTCGAGAACAGCACGCGCACACGCTTCTCCTTCGAGGTAGCGGAGAAGCGGCTTGGAGCGGAAGTGCTGAACTTCTCAGCAGCCGTATCGAGTGTGCAGAAGGGCGAGTCGGTATATGATACCGTTCGCACCTTGGAGTCGATGGGCATAGACGTCGGCATTATCCGGCTCAAGCCGATTGGCTTGCTAGCCGAACTGGCTACGAAAATTAAAGTGCCGCTGATTAACGCGGGCGATGGCAACAACGAGCATCCGACGCAGGCGCTGCTTGATTTATATACGATGCGCAAGCAATTTGGCGCAATTAAAGGATTGACCGTCTCGATTATCGGAGACATCTTGCACAGCCGCGTAGCGCGTTCGAACTTATACGCTCTGCAAAAGCTGGGGGCTACAGTGAAGTTTTGCGCTCCTGCGAACTTGCAGGCCGCTGAGCTTGATGCCCGTTATGTAACGATGGAGGAAGCGCTGAAATCCGATGTCGTGATGATGCTGCGGGTACAGCTGGAGCGTCACGAAAGCGGCATGCTGAGCTCGGCTGAAAGCTACCGCGAGCAGTTTGGATTGACGGTGGAGCGCAGCGAGGCAATGGCGGATCACGCGATTATTATGCACCCGGCGCCGATCAACCGCAATGTTGAAATTGACGATGAGCTTGTCGAGCATGCCAAGTCCCGGATTTTTAAGCAGATGGAGCACGGGGTTCCGGTCAGAATGGCCGTCATAGAACGGGCTTTGAACTAACTTTTAGATGAAATCGGGAGGGTGAACGGATAATGTCATTATGGATTATTAACGGCAGCGTATGGGATACAGCTGCAAGCGGCCTAGTGAAGCAGCATATTCGAATTGAGGATGGCAAAATCGCCGAGCTTGCAAGCGGCGAAACAGTGCCAGACACAGGATCAGCAGAAGTAATTGACGCAGAGGGCAAGCTCGTATCAGCCGGCTTCATCGATATGCACGTGCATTTGCGCGATCCTGGCTTCGAATATAAAGAAGATATCGCAACAGGGACGCGTTCAGCAGCGAAAGGCGGTTTTACAACAATCGCCTGCATGCCGAACACTCGTCCAGTGACAGATACACCTGAAACGATCAACTATATTTTGGACAAAAATGCGAAGGAAGGCGTCGTTCGCGTCCTCCCTTACGCCGCAATTTCTAAAAATCAGCTCGGCCGCGAGCTGACGGATTTCGCAGCGCTGAAAGCGGCTGGCACAATTGGCTTTACCGACGATGGTGTCGGCGTACAAAGCGCGCAAATGATGAAGGATGCGATGGCGCTGGCAAAGTCGCTAGACATGCCGGTCATTGCACACTGTGAGGACAATACGCTGGTTGAGGGACTGTTCGTCTCGGAAGGCAAGTTCTCCCGCGAGAACGGACTGAAAGGCATTCCGAATGAATCGGAAGCGATTCATGTCGGCCGCGACATTTTGCTCGCTGAAGCGACAGGCGTTCATTATCATGTCTGCCACGTCAGCACGGAGCAATCGGTAAGGCTGATCCGCCTTGGCAAGCAAATCGGCGTCAACGTAACCGCTGAGGTTTGCCCGCATCATCTGGTACTGTCGGACGAGGATATTCCAGGCTTTGACGCCAATTGGAAAATGAATCCTCCGCTGCGCACGCCGCGCGATGTGGCTGCGGTTATCGAAGCGCTGGAAGACGGCACGATCGACATGATCGTAACGGATCATGCGCCGCATAGCGCGGAAGAGAAAGCGCGCGGCATGCAGCTTGCGCCGTTCGGAATCGTCGGCTTTGAGACAGCTTTCCCGCTGCTGTACACGCAGTTTGTTAAAACCGGCAAATGGACGCTTGGCTTCCTGCTGGACCGTATGACGGCTGACCCGGCACGGGTGTTCAAGCTGGAGACAGGCCGCCTGGCAGCAGGTGCGCCAGCTGATCTGACGATTGTGGATCTTGACAGCGAACGTGCAGTTGATCCGGCAACCTTTGCCTCGCGCAGCAACAACACGCCTTTCGGCGGCTGGAAGCTGCAAGGCTGGCCGGTAGCGACGATTGTAAATGGTGCGGTTGTGTGGTCGGAGCAAGCATAAGAACGTTAACTTGGATATGCTAATTGACATATAGGAATACGTAGACCTGAGGAGTGAGACGGATGCAAGCGAGATTATTATTGGAAGATGGAACATTGTTTACAGGACTATCCTTCGGCGCAGAAGTGCAAACGATGGGTGAGGTTGTTTTTAATACAGGTATTACTGGCTATCAGGAAGTATTGTCGGATCCATCCTATTGTGGACAAATCGTGACGATGACTTATCCACTTATCGGCAACTATGGCATTTCTCGCGATGACTTTGAGTCGATTCGCCCGTATATCCACGGTTTTGTCGTGCGCCGCAATGAGCCGGTGCCGAGCAACTGGCGCGCCCAATATTCGCTTGAGCAACTGCTTAAGGAATATGGCATTCCGGGCATCAGCGAAATCGACACGCGCATGCTGACGCGGATTTTGCGTCACCACGGCACGATGAGAGGCCTGCTTACAACTGGCAACGAGCGCATTGAGGAGCTGCAAGAGCGCCTTGGCTTGTCCACACTAATGACGGATCAAGTAGCTCGTACATCGACGAAGCATGTATTTTCCAGCCCAGGCAATGGCGAGCGTATTGTGCTCGTAGACTTTGGTGCAAAAAGCGGCATTTTGCGCGAGCTGACTAAACGCGGCTGCGACGTCGTCGTTGTGCCTCATGACACGACTGCAGAAGAAATTCGCCGCCTGGCACCGGATGGCATTCAGCTGTCCAATGGCCCTGGGGACCCGAAAGACGTTCCACATGCGGTTAAAATGATTTCCGAGCTGCTCGGCGAGTTCCCGATCTTCGGTATTTGCCTTGGACACCAGTTGTTTGCACTTGCTTGCGGCGCTGATACAACGAAGCTTAAATTCGGCCACCGCGGCGGAAACCACCCGGTGAAGGAACTAGCGACGAACCGCTGCTATATTACTTCCCAGAACCATGGCTACACTGTAATGGAAGATTCGATTGCGAACTCCGGTCTGATTGTAACGCATATTAACAACAATGACCGCACAATTGAAGGGCTGAAGCATAATACGCATCCTGCATTTTCGGTGCAATACCACCCGGAAGCTGCTCCAGGACCGTATGATTCCAGCTATCTGTTTGACGAATTCCTGAGTATGATTCGCACACATAAATTAAATAACCCGCAAAAGCGTCGCCAAGTCGTACTCGCGGAAACGTTGAAAGTGAAAGGGGAGCTTCAGTATGCCCAAAAATAATAAACTCAAAAAAATTCTCGTCATCGGCTCCGGCCCGATTGTAATCGGCCAAGCCGCTGAATTCGACTATGCCGGCACGCAAGCTTGCCAGGCGCTTATGGAAGAAGGCTATGAGGTTGTATTGATTAACAGCAACCCGGCTACCATTATGACAGACACAAACATGGCTGATAAAGTATATATCGAGCCGATTACGCTTGAATTTGTATCGCAAATCATTCGTCAGGAGCGTCCAGATGGTTTGCTGCCGACGCTTGGCGGCCAAACAGGCCTCAACATGGCGGTTGAACTGGCGCGTGCTGGCGTATTGGAAGCAGAAAATGTACAGCTTCTTGGCACACAGCTGACAGCTATCGAGAAAGCCGAAGACCGCGATTTGTTCCGCGAGCTGATGCGCGAGCTGGAGCAGCCGGTACCAGAGAGCGACATCGTAACGACAGTTGAAGCAGCAGTTGCTTTTGCCAATGAAATCGGCTACCCGATTATCGTTCGTCCTGCCTACACGCTTGGCGGTACAGGCGGCGGTATTTGCGCAAACGAAGAAGAATTGCTAGAAACGGTTGCCTCGGGTATCCGTTACAGCCCAATCGGCCAATGCTTGATCGAAAAATCGATTGCCGGCTTGAAGGAAGTTGAATACGAAGTTATGCGTGATGCGAATGACAACTGTATCGTTGTCTGCAACATGGAAAACTTTGACCCGGTTGGCGTACATACTGGCGACAGTATCGTAGTAGCGCCTAGCCAAACGCTGTCGGACCGCGAGTATCAAATGCTTCGTTCCGCTTCGCTTAAAATCATTCGCGCTTTGAACATCGAAGGCGGCTGTAACGTACAGTTTGCGCTTGATCCACAAAGCTTCCAATATTATGTAATCGAAGTTAACCCGCGCGTCAGCCGCTCTTCGGCGCTGGCTTCCAAAGCGACAGGCTACCCGATTGCTAAAATGGCTGCTAAAATCGCAATTGGCTACACGCTTGATGAAATCGTGAACCCAGTAACCGGCCAAACGTATGCTTGCTTTGAGCCTACGCTGGATTACATCGTATCGAAAATTCCGCGCTGGCCGTTTGACAAGTTCGTGAATGCGAACCGCAAGCTCGGCACGCAAATGAAAGCGACAGGCGAAGTTATGGCGATTGGCCGTACTTTCGAGGAGTCGATTCATAAAGCGGTTCGTTCGCTTGAAATCGGCACGCATCGCATCCACTTGAAGGAAGCAGTAGACCTCAGCGATGATGTGCTGCGCGCACGCCTTCAAAAACCGGATGATGAGCGCATGTTCCTTGTAGGCGAAGCGTTCCGTCGTGGTTATGCTTTGCAGGAAATTCAAGATCTGACGAACATTGACTGGTGGTTCCTGGACAAAATCGAAGGCATCGTAGCATTCGAGGATAAAATCCGCCAGGAAGCGACGCTTTCCCGTGAAACGCTGTACCAGGCGAAGCGCAAAGGCTTCTCCGACCGTTCGATCGCTGAGCTTCGCAAAGAAGGCAATCCGAATGGCAGTCACACGAATGAGCATGATATTCGTACTTATCGTAAAGAGCTTGATATCGTACCTGTATACAAAATGGTTGATACTTGCGCCGCTGAGTTTGAAGCGAGCACGCCTTACTACTATTCAACTTACGAGGTAGAGAACGAAGTAGCGCCTTCGACGAAAGAGAAAGTGCTTGTACTCGGCTCTGGCCCAATTCGGATCGGACAAGGCATTGAGTTTGACTATTCGACGGTTCATGCGGTGTGGGCGATTCAGAAGGCTGGCTATGAAGCGGTTATCATCAACAACAACCCAGAGACGGTATCGACCGATTTCAGCACATCGGACCGCCTGTACTTTGAGCCTTTATTCCTTGAAGATGTCATGAACGTTATTGAGCAAGAGAAGCCAATCGGCGTAATCGTGCAGTTCGGTGGCCAAACGGCGATTAACCTCGCAGCTCCGCTGTCCAAAGCTGGCGTGAAAATTCTCGGCTCCAGCCTGGAAAGCATCGATATGGCAGAGGATCGCAAAAAGTTCGAAGCTTTGCTTCGCGGCTTGAACGTGGCTCAGCCAGAAGGCAGCACTGTAACCTCGGTTGGCGAAGCAGTAGCAACGGCACAAAAGCTCGGATACCCTGTACTCGTTCGTCCATCGTACGTTTTGGGCGGCCGCGCAATGGAAATCGTATATTCGGATGAAGATTTGCTGAGCTACATGGAAGTAGCGGTAAAAATCAATCCAGAGCATCCTGTCCTCATCGACCGTTATATGCTTGGCATGGAAGCGGAAGTGGACGCGATCTGTGATGGCGACACCGTATTGATCCCGGGCATCATGGAGCATATTGAGCGCGCAGGCGTTCACTCCGGCGACTCGATTGCTGTGTATCCGCCGCAATCGTTGTCTGACAGCGTGAAGGAGCAAATCGTCGACATTACGATCAAAGTATCCAAGGCGCTGAACGTAATCGGCTTGGTTAACATCCAGTTCGTAATTCATAACGAGATCGTGTATGTCATTGAAGTAAATCCGCGTTCGTCGCGTACGGTTCCATTCCTGAGCAAAGTAACAAACTTGCAAATGGCGAACCTTGCGACACAAGCGATTCTTGGCACGAAGCTGGCTGACCTGGGCCATAAAGACGGACTGTGGCCTGAAGACGAGTATGTATCGGTTAAAGTTCCGGTCTTCTCGTTCGCGAAGCTGCGCCGTGTTGACCCTACCTTGACACCGGAGATGAAATCGACGGGTGAGGTTATGGGACGCGATGTGCAATATGCGAAAGCCTTGTACAAAGGATTGCTAGGCGCAGGCATGAAAATCCCGACAACGGGCTCGATCATTGCGACCGTTGCGGATAAAGATAAAGAAGAAGCGCTCGAATTGCTTCGTGGCTTCTACAGCATTGGCTACAAAATCATTGCAACTGGCGGTACGGCAGCTATGCTTGAAGAAGCGGGCATGACGGTAACGACAGTGAACAAGCTTAGCGAAGGATCGCCGAACATTCTTGATCTGATCCGTGAAGGCAAAGCACAGTTCGTCTTCAATACGCTGACAAAAGGCAAAACGCCTGAGCGCGACGGCTTCCGTATTCGTCGTGAAGCGGTTGAGAACGGCGTTGTATGTATGACGTCGCTTGATACGGTTCGCGCCTTGCTGCGGATGATGGAGACCATCAACTTCTCCTCGCGTTCGATGCCAACACTGCTGCACAAATAAGTTTTAGCAAGCACGGCCAGCGCCGATTGCCTGCGGCCCGCAAATGGCTTTGCTTTTGCGGGTGCGCGTGGCCCGGCGGATGGCCTTTTTAATGCGCATATTTCGCAAAAACACGGCAAAGGGGACGGTTAACGATGGGTTTGACACGGGAACGGGAACAGGCAGCCGGAAAAATTATGGTTGCGCTCGATTATGCGGACGCGGCTTCTGCCGAGCGCTTATTGAATGAACTGGAAGGTATCCCCTGTTATATGAAGGTGGGCATGCAGCTGTTTTATGCTGCGGGTCCTGCGTTCATAACGGGACTTAAGGAGCGGGGCTACCTTGTATTCCTTGATGTGAAGATGCATGATATTCCGAACACGGTCAAAGGCGGCTCAGGCAGTGTGACCCGGCTCGGCGTCGACATGTTCAATGTCCATGCTGCTGGCGGAAGCGCAATGCTTGCGGCAGCGGTCGAAGGCATGGAAGCAGCGCTTGCTGTTGGACAAAATAAGCCAAGCATCATTGCAGTGACCCAGCTGACCAGCACCAACCAAGCGATGCTCAACGAGCAAATTGGCATTGCTGGAACGGTGGAGCAGGCTGTTCTTAGGTATGCAGAGCTTGCCCGCGCTGCGGGTCTGAATGGCGTAGTGGCATCCCCTGCTGAAGTGCAGGCCATCAAGCAGGCATGCGGCGCTTCCTTCCAGACGGTAACGCCGGGCATTCGCCCGAAAGGTGCCGATGTGGGCGACCAATCGCGCATTATGACACCAGCAGAAGCGTTAAAGCAAGGTACAGATTATATGGTTATTGGTCGGCCGATCACGGCTGCCGCAAATTCAAGAGCAGTATTAGAAGCGATTATTGAGGAGCTGATTTAAGATGAGCCAAGTTAAACTTTCAGAATTGCCTAAAACGATTGCTGCCAGCCTGCTCGAAATCGGAGCAGTAGCCCTTAGCCCAAATGAGCCATTTACGTGGACTTCAGGTCTTAAGTCGCCGATTTATTGCGACAATCGTCTAACGATGTCTTACCCGGCTATTCGCGAGCTTGTTGCTGATGGCTTTGCTGCTGTCATTCGCGAGCGTTATCCAGATGTGGAAGTCATTGCGGGCACCTCGACTGCGGGTATTCCCCATGCGGCTTGGGTCGCGCATAAGCTTGGACTGCCGATGGCTTATATTCGCGATAAAGCGAAGGGCCATGGCAAGCAGAACCAAATTGAAGGCCGCATTGAGCCAGGGCAAAAGGTTGTCGTCATTGAAGATTTGATTTCAACTGGAGGCAGCTCGCTGAAAGCGGGACTTGCTGTTCGCGAGGCAGGGGCCGAGGTACTGGCGGTACTGGCGATTTTCACCTACCAATTCGAGCAGGCAGCTTCGGCATTCGCCGAGGCGAACATGCCGCTTGAAACGCTGTCGAACTATTCCGAGCTTATCGAAGCAGCTGTAGAGCTTGGCAAGGTGCAGAGCGATGATATGCTGAAATTGAAAGCATGGCGCGAAAATCCGCAAGCGTTTGGCAATTAGCATAAGCAGCGCTCCAGTCTTTCCGATCCGGAAGGCTGGAGTTTTTTTATGTTTATTTTGAGCTTCAGTAAAAATTTTGAATTCGTCGGATTTTGTTGTAACTTTTTGCTGTAATCGTTCGTCTAACACGTTAAGATGAGAATTATGAAGGTTTTTTAATTGAGCAGCCTGATTGTCATCCTAGGGCGCTCTGCTTAAGAGGAGGTATAGAAATCAGCTATGATATTTAGCAAGAAAAAAAAGGATGAGCAACCGGTGCAAGAGTCCGATCTAGTGAAGGAAGAAAAGCAGGATCCAAAGCTAGAGAAAGAAGTACATAATGAAAAACTGCTTTCCGTTGTGAATGTTGAACGGGTATTTCAGGCTGGCGGCGCGCCGCTGCGCGTGCTCAAAGGCATTAATATGGACCTTCGGCAAAATCAGCTCGTTATGCTTCGCGGCCGTTCCGGCTCGGGGAAGACGACGCTGCTGAACTGCCTGGGCGGACTGGATACACCAACTGAAGGCGAAATTTGGTTTAACGGCAGGCCCTTTCATAAGCTGAGCGACGATAAGCGTACACTTGTCAGGCGCAAGGAAATGGGTTTTATTTTTCAGGCGTTCGCTTTGATGCCGCTGCTGTCTGCGAAGGAAAATGTCGAGCTGTCGCTAAGGATGGCTGGCGTTCCGCGTGGGACGTGGAAGGAACGGGTGGACCATTGCCTGGAGCTGGTTGGCCTGGAGAAAAGGATGAACCATCGGCCCTTCGAGCTGTCCGGCGGCGAGCAGCAGCGCGTAGCTATTGCGAAGGCGATTGCGCACAAGCCGATATTGCTGCTGGCGGATGAGCCGACCGCAGAGCTGGATTCAAACATGGCAGCTCAAATTATGAGTGTTTTTAAAACGATTATTCGCACGGAACAAGTTACGATTTGTATGACGACACATGATCCTACTATTATGGAGGTTGCCGACCATGTCTATGAAATGGTTGACGGGAAATTTATTTAAACGTCCCGCAATAATAAGTCTTGCTGCAATCATGTTAATAACTAGCGGCTGCTCCTTGCTGCCTGCTGAAGAAGAAGAGGAAGTACTGCCTTCCATTGCACCGCCCCAAATTTCCAAGAAGCCAGAGTATGAGGTAACAACAGATACGCTGGAGACGAAGGTTAACGTAATCGGCAAATTGATATCATCCCGCGAGGAGCCTGTCTTTTTCACGCTGGATGGCAAAAACCTGAAAGAGCTGAACATCAAGGTTGGCGATAAAGTGTCCGCAGGCGAGGTCATTGGCCAGCTTGATGTAGATGACCTCACGAAGGCGCTGCGCATGGATAAGCTGGCTTTCCGCAAGGAAGAGACGGCGATGAAGGAAGCGCTGAGAACGCGCGATGAGATGGACCCGGTAGAATTTGAAGAAAGATCGATTTTGTTTGAAGAGAAGAAGCAGGCGCTGGTCGATCAGGAGGCTGACATTGCGAAGGCTACGCTGACAGCGCCGATTAGCGGCACGGTTGTTTCACTCAATGTCGAGAAGGGTGCAGCGATTAAAGCATACAGCACAATTGCGGTCATAGCCGATACGACGACGCTTATTCCGGCAGCGAAGCTGACCAAGGATGAAATAGCCAAAATCGTCGTCGGCATGCCGATTGTAGCGGAAATCAGCAATAGCGGCAAATTCAAAGGCACGGTGAAGATGATGCCGATGACCAATACGGATTCCTCTAATGGCGGCAATAACGGAGGCAACGGCGGCACAGGAAATAATACGGATAAAGAGCGGCCGGAAGATTTTATGCAGGTGGAAATTAAAAATTTGCCTAAAAACTTGACTCGCGGTACCCCGCTTTCGATCAGCATTATTACGAAGCGCAAGGAAAATGTCATCGTAATCCCGCCATCTACACTGCGTTCTATTGGATCGCGTACCTACGTGCAAGTCATTGATGCAGACGGCAAACGTGAAGTGGACGTTGAGGTTGGACAGCAAACGGCGACACAAATCGAGATTTTGAAAGGCTTGGAGCCGGGACAGAAAGTTGTAGGTCGATAGCCGATGGGAATACCTCTACTGCGATTTTTGTTCCGCAAAATGTGGAACACCCGTTGGCTGACGTTTAGCGCCTTGGCGGGTCTGACGATTGCGGTTGCTTTTGCAACCAGCATCCCGATGTATGCGGATGGGGCACTCAAGCGCGTAGTCGCGGCTTCGCTCAAAGAGAAGAGCACCGGCTTGCCGGCAGGCTCGCTGCTGATGCGGTATCAGTCGCCAGGCGGCCAGACAACCGATCTTTCAGCTTTGACTGAAGTTGACCGATATATTAAAGAGGATGTACCGAATGAAATCGGGTTTGCTTATCAGAACTTTGTTCGCAGCTTGTCGCTCCGCGGCGCCGATGTCGTGCCAGAAGACCCGACTAAGGTAGATGCGAGCCGTACCCGTCAGATGACACTGATGTCCATGACGGAGCTGGAAGGCAAAACCGAAATTATGCAAGGACGCTGGTTTACCGACAAGGTCGATAAGGACGGCATGATGGAAGCGGTCATGCTTGAAGAAGCGATGTACCGCAATGATGTTCATATTGGGGATGTATTCGAATACCCGATCTACAGCGGGCTGAATTTGACGCTGCGCATCAAAATCGTCGGAGCTGTCAAGCCGCTGAATGACACCGATCCTTATTGGTATCAAGGGCTTGAAGGACTGATGAATACGCTCCAGATTCACGAGAACGTATTTTTGAAGACGCTGCTGGAGCAGCAAAAAATTCCGCTTAACAATGCTAGCTGGTATTATGCTTTCGATTTGTCGCAAGTGCAGACGAGTCAGCTTTCGCCGCTGGGAAGAACGCTGGATCGCTTGAATATTGAGCTGTATCAGCGCTTGACCGACACGAAGGTGGAAATTTCATTTGCTGATACGCTCATTGAGTTCAAGCGGCAGAGCTTGCAGCTTCAGACGCTGCTGTTCACGCTGGCAGCTCCGATGCTGGCGATGGTATTTTATTTTATCGCGATGAATGCCCGGCAGTCTCTCGATAAGCAGCGCAGCGACATCGCGGTACTTCGCAGCCGCGGCGCAGGCACAAGGCAAATTATATGGATTTATTTGCTCGAGGGCTTGCTGCTTGGGGCAATTGCTCTAGTAATAGGCCCGTTCCTCGGCTGGTTTATGGCGAAAAGCATCGGCTCGGCCAATGGCTTCCTGTCCTTCGTCAACCGGACGTCGATTCCGGTCGGCTTCTCGACTGAGGCGATAATTGCAGGCGTAGCAGCCGTCGTGCTGGCACTGCTCTCGACGATTATTCCGGCGATTATTTATGCCAGATCATCGATTGTAAGCTACAAGAGGGATTTGGCGCGTTCGGACCGCAGTCCGTTTTGGCAGCGCTGGTTCATTGATGTTTTGCTGCTTGGCGCAGCCGGATATGGCTGGTATATGTTCAATCAGCGCCAAATGCTGACCTTCCAGACGGGACTTACGACGGATCAGCTTAATGTGCAGCCATTTCTATTTTTCGTACCGGCTTTATCGATTTTTGCAATGGGATTGTTTTTCCTGCGGTTGTTCCCGTGGCTGCTGAAGGTGTTTAACTGGCTGGGCCGGAAGTTTTTGCCCGTTCCGCTTTATTTAACTCTTACGCAGCTGTCGCGTTCTTCCAAAGGTTATTACCCTTTGATGATTTTGCTAGTCTTGACACTCGGGCTCGGTGTATATAATGCATCTGCTGCCCGTACGATTGATTTGAACTCGACGGAACGCACGCTGTATAAATTTGGCACGGATGTCGTCATTAAAACGAATTGGGACGGAACGCCAGAAGTCAAATATACCGGAGGCAGCAATGGAAACGGCGGCGGCAATGGCGGCAGCGGTGGAAATGGCTCCGGCGGCAACGGAGGCGGTTCGTCAGGCGGCTCTGGTGGTGGAACGGGCGGAGGCTCCGGCGGCGGTGGAGGCGGAGCGCAACAGCCTGTGCCTACGCGCATTTTGTACAGTGAACCGCCTTTTGAGCTGTTCCGCAAAATGGAAGGCGTTGAAGCGGCAGCACGCGTGCTGCAAACGAAAGGGAACATCGTCGTTTCAGGACGCTCCATTGGTCAGGGTACGGTAATGGGGATCGACAATGTCGATTTCTCCAAAGTAGCTTGGTTCCGCAATGACCTGTTTCCAACACATCCGTTTACGTATTTGAACTATTTGGGCATGTATGAGCATGCGGCGCTTATTCCAACCGGAGTAGCGGAGAAGTACCAGCTCAAGCCGGGAGATACGATGTCGGTTGGCTTTACCGAAGGCAAGCTGGATTTTGTAGTCGTTGGCATTCTGCCGTATTGGCCGACGCAATATCCAGATCAATCGCCGTTCGTCATTACGAATCTGGATTACATTTATGACCAACTTCCGATTATGCCTTATGAGGTTTGGCTCAAAATGAAAGATGGTGCGAAGGTTGCGCCGATCTTGGAAGAGCTGCAAAAACAGGGCATTGAAGTCGCTACCGTCAAGGATGTGCGCAATGAACTGATTATCCAGTCCAAGCTTCCGACCCGAGGCGGCGTATTCGGGATTCTCAGTCTCGGCTTCCTAGTATCGGTCATCGTCACTTTAACCGGATACGTGCTGTATTGGTTCTTTAATCTTTCAGGGCGGGTCGTGCAATTCGGGGTTTTGCGGGCGATGGGACTTTCACGCAGGCAGCTTACGGGCATGCTCATGCTGGAGCAGCTGTTTACAGCGGGACTTTCCATCGGGCTTGGCGTCATGATTGGCAAGCTGACGAGTCTATTGTTCCTGCCATTTCTGCAGACCGCCGAAAATGCGACAGAAACGGTACCGCCGTTCCGCGTCGTCTTCGAAGCGAAGGATACGAACCAGCTGTTTATCGTCGTCGCTTTCATGATGATTACTGGAGCGCTGCTGCTCTTCCTGCATATTCGCAGGCTGCGGGTGCATCAGGCAGTTAAAATGGGAGAGGAGCGCTAACAGCTATGATCGATTGCGAAGGCTTAGTCAAAATTTACAAAACGGATGATCTCGAGGTTGTCGCGCTGCAAGGTCTTAACCTTAAAGTAAACCCCGGCGAGCTGATGGCGATTATCGGGAACAGCGGAAGCGGGAAGTCGACGCTGCTCAATATTTTGGGCGGCCTCGACCACCCGTCTGCTGGCCAAGTTAGAGTCGGGCCGTGGGATTTGCTGAAAATCACCCCGGACGATCTCGTGAAATACAAGCGGGAAACGGTCGGTTTTATATGGCAAAATAATGCCCGCAACCTGCTGCCGTATTTAACGGCGCTGGAAAATGTTGAAATGCCGATGATGCTTTCGGGCAAGGTCGACCGCGCCTATGCCAAGCAGCTGCTGGAATGGGTAGGGCTCAAGGAGCGCATGAACAACAAGCTCCATCAATTATCCGGCGGGGAGCAGCAGCGGGTCGCGATTGCCATTTCCTTATGCAATCGTCCGCAGCTGCTGCTGGCGGATGAGCCGACGGGATCGGTGGATACGGCAACGTCGGATCTGATTATGAATATTTTTCGCAAGCTGAACCGTGAAATTGGCATTACGATTGTCATTGTTACTCATGATCTTTCCCTCGCGGGAAAAGTGGACCGTGTCGTTGCGATTCGCGACGGCTTGACGAGTACCGAGTTCATTAAGCGCAATCCCAATATGAATACGGTTGGGGGTGAGGAAGAGCAAACAGGCAAAGGGCTTCAGGCTGTGCATGAAGCTTATGTCGTCGTAGACCGGGTGGGAAGACTCCAAGTGCCGAAGGAATATTTAACTGCATTAGGCATAACAGATAAAGCGACAATGGAGTTTGATGGTGAGCGAATCGTCATTTCGCCGCCTAAATCATTAGGGGGGTAAAATAGGATGGAGAAACGGTTGTCTAATAGAAAAATGATTAAAAAGTGGGTTGTTGTCCCTGCGACACTTATGGTGGCAACGTCGATTTTGGCGGCTTGCAGCGGCGGTGCGCAAAGTACAGCAGAGAAGCATGTTCTGCGTATAGGTGTATTGTATGGGGGAGCAGATAATGAGCCGTATTTCCGTTCGCAATATACCGATACGTATGAAATGATGAACCCGGAGATCGATTTTGAAATCGTAAGCGCAATTGACTACTCGGATATGCGCTACCAGACTCCGGATGAGAACGGCAATATCGATCAACCAGATCCGTATGCGAAAATGAAAGATATGCTGACTGGCGATAATCCTGTCGATGTCGTGGTGCTGGATTACAACATGCTGCGCCGTCTCGTGCAGGATAATCTGCTGAAGCAGCTCGACCCATTGATCAGCCAAAGCAAATTCGATTTGACTGATTATGTGCCGACTGTCATTGATGGCATTAAATCCGCTGGCGACAACAACATCTACGCCCTGACGCCAACGTTCAGCTCATCGGCTCTTTATTACAATAAAAAGCTGTTTGAAGAAGCTGGCGTAGAGCCTCCTACAGACAATATGACCTGGAAGGACATTATGGACAAAGCTCGTCTTGTGAGCAAGGGAGAGGGCGTTGACCGTAAATATGGCATGACCTTCAGCCGTTGGAACGGCGGCGATTTCAACTCTGATATTCAAACCTACAGCTCGGCGCTTCAACTGAAAATGTGGGACGATAAAGGCGAGAAAATGCTGGTCAACACGCCGCAATGGGAAAATGTATGGAATACGGTCTCTAGCTTGTACAGAGACGATGTTGTGCCGGATCAAGAGGATATTAATAAAATCAATGAAGAGCTAAACAAGGAATCCGCAGATGGCAACTACGTTTACAACCCTACACAAGGCGATTTGTTTGCGGGTGGCAAAGTAGCCATGACGATCTCAGATTACAATTATGTGAATGAGCTGAGCAATACGATGAACAATGCTTCCAAAATTAAAGACTTTGAGGCATTTGATTGGGATGTTGTGACCTATCCGACGCATGAGGAGGCACCAGGCATCGGCGGTGCCATTTACTTCAGCCAGCTGATGGGGATTAACAACAACGCTCAAAACTCCGAGGATGCTTGGAAATTCATTCAATTTACCAACAGCAAGGAATGGGCGGAAATGAAATCCCGCAGCACGTATGAGCTTGTAGCGCGCAAGGAGTACCTGAAGCCTAAAAACGGCATGAATTACAACATTAATGCCTTTACTGCCCTTAAACCTATTCCGCCGCAAAGCGTCGATACAGAGAAGCTGTACCGCGAAAAGCCGGGCATTTGGGAAGCGCAAAATGCTTCTTACGATCTGTTCCAGAAAGTTATTAAGGGCGATATAACAGCTAAGGAAGCATTAGCCGAGTGGGAAACGAAAGGTAATGCTGTACTGGAGAAGCTGAAAAAAGAGCCGGCCAAGACAGATTCATCGAAGGCAGCTGAGGGTGGCACAGATGGTGCCAGCACCATGCCTGTAGAGGTAGAAACAACAGAAGTACCAGCAGGATAAAAAAGAACGTCCCGTATAAAGCCTGAAATGGCTTTGTACGGGACGTTTGTTTTTGAAGGTATAAAAGTCGATGGATTACTGTATTTAGCCTTTTTTGGGTATTCTAATGAGTGAGGAGGGATACCAATGAGGTGGATCTATTGGGTTCGATTATACGAGACAAAATTTCAGGCAGGCTGCCTTGTGCGAAGAATGGAAAATGATTGGTGGATCTATGGCTACGAGTGTCCGCAGGAGGTCGAGGTTTTTCGCTCCAAGCGGGGGCGTTACGGCGTGAGATTTTTGATTTAAATCAAAAGATTAAAAAAATGAAGAAAAATGCTTGACTTCACTATCTCATATATTGTATATTAATTCATGTCGCCATTTCAAATTGATGCGTTGTACGAATGGAATATATAGCCGCTTTCTATTAAATCGTCTTGCTAGACGTTTAATGAGGGCCCTTAGCTCAGTTGGTTAGAGCGGTCGGCTCATAACCGATTGGTCGGGGGTTCGAGTCCCTCAGGGCCCACCATTGTACACCTCAATCTATTATGCCGGGGTGGCGGAATTGGCAGACGCACAGGACTTAAAATCCTGCGGTAGGTGACTACCGTACCGGTTCGATCCCGGTCCTCGGCATACCGCTTTAAATCACGGTGGCTTTACGGTGTCTGTACGCATCCTGCACGAATACTGCGATGTTACATTCACGTAGACCTGTGCGCCTGCTCTTCGTAAAATTCGTTTCGTTAACGAATTTTACGAAGAGCAGGCGTTTTTTTATATGTCCGAAAATAGTAAGAGAGGCCTAAGTCGTCGCGTTAATCTAGCATCGGCAGGCGGCGGGAATTCTACGGTTCAATATACTGCGGAATCCCTCGATTTAGACGCGGCTATCACGTCATTTATCCGTTACTGCCGCATTAGAAACCTTACGCAAGATACGCTCAATTTTTACCGCGATACTTTACTAGAGTTAACGCGGCAGCTTCAGAAGCAAAACGTTGAGAGGCCGATAGATATCGTGAAAGATACGATCGTGGTCGCATTAGAAACGAAGCGAAGTACGACAATTAAGCGCGGTAAGGCAGAGACACCCGCTGACGCAATGATGGATAAACTTACTCGAAGTTGGCGCGCCTTCTTTAACTGGATGCACTCGGAAAGCTTCGTCGAAAATAATCCCTTCGTAGGAATCGGTAAGGCGAAGTCTGAACGCAGCATAATAGAAACGTTCTCAAACGCGCAAATGAAGTCGTTACTGAACGCGCCTAACCGTTCTACGTTTACAGGTCTCCGCGACTACACGATCATGTTGACGCTGCTAGATACGGGCATACGCATCTCGGAGCTTGAGGGTATCGACCTCCACCACGTTAATTGGAGTGACCGTACGGTTAAGGTTTACGGAAAGGGGCGTAAAGAACGGCTCGTTCCGATATCACGTGCGTTAGAAAAGGCGCTTCGTAATTACAGTGAGGTTCGAGGCGTATTGGAATGCGACTCGTTATTCGTAAATATCGATAACAACACGTTCAAAGTTCGCGGCATTCAGCAAGCGATTAAGCTGTACGGTCAGGATGCGCGGATTAAAGGCGTACGAGTATCGCCGCATACGTTTCGGCACACTTTTGCGAAAATGTACATTATGAACGGCGGAGATGCGTTCAGTTTACAGAAAATACTCGGACACACATCGCTGGATATCGTCCGAATGTACGTAAATCTTTTTGGTACGGATATCTCCGAAAAGCACGATCGGCATTCGCCGTTAGAGAATCTATAGAATACGCATTGTTACCGCAATTTCCTTCGGGCGATTGCGGCTTATTTGCGTTGATTTTCGTTGTAAAATCCGACACTTCTTGCGATAATATGAGTATTACATATAAAGGAAAACGTAGGGGGATTACATGATGTTAGAAGCCATCCGGATATTATCCGTTGTTGCCGTAATTATGTTTGTGGTAGCGCTGTTTGTTCCGAAATATATTCCGCAATACACACGCCAAAAGAAGATAGGAATAGTAGTCTCCGCAGTATTTGTTTTCTTACTTTCAAGCGCCATCATTAATTACGATGTCAAGCCCGAAACGAAATCGGCTTCAACTGCACCTATTTATCAGCAACAAGCCACGATTGCGCCAAGTCCTTCGCCTGCCAGTATAAAAGTTGGGAAGCTTAATGAGCGCACCACTATTCGCGATTTTACAGTCACCATTGGGCCAGCTGAAATAAAACAAGAAATAGGTAGCCAGACCACTGATGATCAATTCGTTATAGTTGAAGTAGATGTGCAAAATAGCGCTAAAGAACCGAAGACGGTTAAACCGCGAATGTTCACGCTCATGGACGAGGAAGGCCGCACTTACGAGGCTTACGAGGAGTTTTTATTTATGAGAGAAAACGAGACTGAAGTATTAACGTATGAGTCGATTAACCCGGGGCTTTCGAAGAAGCGGGTTGTTGTGTTTGAGACACCGCGTATCTCTGGTAAATTAGCTCTCGTTGTTCATGAAGAGGATTTACTGAGTGACAAGAATTTAGTAGGGTTCCTTGTAACTGAATAGTTTTAGTTTCTACTTGCGGTCATTCCTTACGGGGAGTGGCCGCTATTTTTTGTTTAGCGGTCGGCCGATCGGATACGCGAACAATGCGGCAGGCTTACGTTTAAGGGCGAGAGTAAACGCGGGATGCGGTAATGTAAGAATCATTAAATTAAGAAGATATTGCGAGCATAACGGAGTTGTGGATAACTTAGCTAAAATAATATGTACCGAAAAAAGTTGGGAATATCCCTTTTCACTAGGAAGATAACCGTAACGAGTACGGTGAAAACCGTATAAAAACCGGTTATTAGCGTCATTAATTATTTTCTGCATTTTGGGGAAAATCGCGAATTGCGGTAGTTGCGGGAAATTCCCGACGAAAATATAATACGGAGGAGTCGTAACACATGAGCGCAATATGCGTGAGATTGTCGGCAGGGCATATACGGAGTTGGGCCGCGAGTTGAAGGAAGCGCAGGAGAAGTTAACAGGCAGTAGATACGATGGCGTCTTCGTAAATTGGTGCGTATCAATCGGGTACGTAATGAAACAAGTATATCGCTTGATACAAAGGTATACTGTTTTGACAAATTGTCAAAGCGAGGAGCAACGCGAACTACTCGAAGACCTACCCGTATCACTCTCGTACGAAATCGCAGCTCCATCCGCTGAATCATCCGTTCCCAAGCGCCAGGCGAAAGAGGCTGTACTCGCTGGCGATATTACAACGCTGAAAGAATACCGCGAAATGGTCGCCAAATTAGAAGCCGCCGAACAGCAGCGGTCCACACTCGCAGATGAGAACAAAGTCCTACGCGATACAGTCGAAAGCCTAGCCGCTGCACCGCCTCATATCGAAGTGAAGCGCGAAGTTATAGCGGATGCTGAACTGGCTGATCGCCTTAAACGGTACGAGACGCGATTCGGAGATATTGACGGGGAGTGAACGGAGCGTATTTCGAATCATACGGAAGTTGACGGAGCTGCGGCGCACTTTGCGGACGATGTTCAAACGCTGCTAATGGAATTTGTATTTATTTTAAAACTCTCGAAAAGTCAACAATAAATGATCGGATGAATTGTTGTAGGCTCCATTAAAAATATTATGTATAATCAATCTTAGGTAAAGGCGGTAAGAAGAAAGGGCGTATATTTGAAGACTAGTGAAGTGATTAATTTAATGCTTCAATTTGGAATATTCATTGTATTTCTGATTACTCTAATCGTGGCAATTATTCCTTTAGCTGTTCAATCCTAAACAGGAAAAAGCCCCGTTATCTTGGCGGATGGGGGCTTCACCTAAACTAGTATAGCTTACCACTAAATGTCTTACCGCTTTTACCTACGATTGATTAACGGTTACTCTGATTTAAGCTACGTTTATCTTAATAGTAATACTTTAGCGAAGCTGTGTAAACATTCCGAGCAAATTCATCGCTTGATCGCTCATCACTTTGCCGATATTATTCTGCACTTTTTAATAAATCGATCTAGTGGCGAGTTCTCGTCATGACAGAGTCTCATATCCCGCGTATCCATATTTATATACCTCCGCATGGTACGTATATCCTCCCAGCCACCCATTTTTGCAACGTGAACGGATCACAGCCGCCTTCAATCATACGCTTGGCCCACGCATGGCGGTATACATGACAAGTGGCTTGACTTTCATCAATACCCGCTTTAAATGCGTGAAATTTTAGTCGTTTATTAAAGCTGTTTGTTGAAATATACTCCCCATATACAGACAAAAACAACCTTTTCTCTCCAATAAAATGCAAATAATAATTCTATATACAAAAAATAAACCACATCAATTGAGAGTGTATGGTAAAATCAACTAAGGAGAAAAAGCAGATAGTGCTGGATATATCGAAAGTCACATTATTAAAAATGACTTGAAAGGAGGGGGAATATGTACTACCTATTAGTATTCATACTTTTAGCTCTAGGTATATCAATGCAACTTGATATATTTAACCTTAATGACTTTACAGTTGCTTGCCTCAACGTTAGCGCACTATTCTTCACAATTGCAGGAATTAGCTCAGGTTCTATTTTTCGCAAGGTCTTTAGAGTCATATCTACTGTATTTCACTACTTAATGATTACATTAGGCGGAATATATTTCATGCTAGCAATTATAGGTTCAGGCTTTATTTGGTACGAAGATATTAAGAAGCACATATTGCAGATTGATTCAAATGCGGTACTCTTGATAGCATTAGCAGCTACTATTGCTACAATTGTATTGAGTAGAAAATATTTCGAAAATAAAGCGAAAGCAGACGAAAATACAATTCAATCATTGAATACTGAGTTTTTACACCTAAAGATGAAGATAAACGAAAAGGATTTAAAATATCTTGAACTAACAGAAAAGTATAACGCCTTAAGTTCACAAAATCGGTCGCTTGTCAGTAAACTTAATCAAACAACTACAGTCATGGATCAGATAAACAGAAAAATTGATGGAGGAAAAATAAAAGATGAGTAGATACAATATCAGGTTCAAGCAAGAGGATGTTGGGTATGTGAAACCGTGGAGAATCACTGACTTTATAGAAAAAATTACAACTCTTCACTACAAAGAGGAGTTAATTAAGGAAATTCGATTTAGGCTTAACAGTGGAGTAAAACCAGAAAATATTGTAATGTTCGACAAGTCATTCAATATTCATCGTAGTTACTCCAATTTAAATGAAAGTCACTTGTTAACACAAAATGGCGCCAAGCTGGCTTATCATTTAGGAAACTTCTCATCTCTATATCCAAATAAACATATAAATTCCATATCCTTATTTTTTGAATTATTTTCAACCTCCTATACATTGTTGAATAGGTATAGGTTAAAGCTTTACAAGGAGAGATTACATGTATATATTTCTGAAGTTCTCTCATCAAATGATAAAGAGTTAAACCTCAGTTCTTTTCGGGATGACCTCGGTTCACTTATCACCAAGCTATCCGATGATGATAGACCTGATGATGTCATTAATAAAGTATATAAACATATCAGGGAACTAAACGATAAGCACTCGACCTTTCACAATGAACAAGCTGATTTTCAACGATTTGAAGAATTACTTGCTAACGACTCTCTTTCCAAGAAGTTCAAATCGAGGAAGTACAAGAACTTATACGACAAACTTGTTCTTAGGTTTTACACCAAGTTTAATGAGGTTCAACGACCAATAATCGGTATATTCAATGATGAAACAAATTCAATAGAAATATTAGCAACGAGCTTTATAAAAAAAGAAGGAAATGATGAGTCCCAGATTGATTTGAAAAGTGTAACTCATAACAGCCCGTATGAGATATATATTGCCGCAGGTGCTACAATGGTAATGATGGTGTATCAAATGTATTGTAATAAAATTGATGAAAAGCAACCAAAAGCGATAATGGAAGTCGTCGATGACACAGATGAAATAGACGGGCATGAACAATACTTATACCTTGGTGAACAATCTGAAGTTTTTGATGAGGATAAGTGGCTGGAAAATCTAAATAAACTAGAAAATTTCATTGAAAATGAAAACCTTCAAGTCATCGAACCTGAAGGTGGTGCAAGTATAGATGAAGGAGTGAATTTTGTTTTAGCTGGCATAGAGAGAAAAGTAGACACCTCCCTTAAGAAAAATTTTGAGGATAATGATTTTATCTCTGGTAATATTGAAGTTGACCGAGATGAAGAGGCTGTATGATGGTCACGTGTTGCCTAATATAAACTAAGCTCTCTTATTATAGACATTGAAATAATAACTGTTATGAATGTTAGTCGAAACGCAGTCTGTTGTTCATAGTCAAACTGAATAACTGTTGATATAAGAAGGCCTCGCGCGCACCCGTAGTCCAGCAGGATAGAGCTACAGTTTCCTAAACTGCAGGTCATACGTTCGAATCATTTTGGACGAGCTATTCTCAAGGCTTCCGAACCTTACTGTTGTGCAGTTATCAGCCATCTGAACACCTTGAGAAATCAAGGTGTTTTTCTTTTGTGTGACAACAATGTTCAAAGAATATAAAACAATAGCTATCAATGTAAATTTATCTGACATGCTGCAATTCATAAATAGTCTGTTGTATAATATATCAATAAAAAGATATATTCACGGAGGAGTTCAGCATGAAGAGACCAACTATTGGAGTATTGCCTTTGTTTGATGGGGATAAAAAGCTATTGGATGCTTCCGGGGTATATGAAAGGGATAGAAGACGCAGGAGGGATCCCATTTATGCTGCCGCTTACCACGGATGTGGAGAACATTACTACAATGGCAAATATGTTTGACGGCTTCCTATTTACAGGCGGGCACGATATTAATCCTGAAATTTATGGGGAGCAGGTAGAGGATGTTTGCGGAGAGCTGTGTCTTGAGCGTGATGTGATGGAGAGCGTCCTTTTTAAGCAAGTTTTAGAATTGGACAAACCAGCGTTCGGCATTTGCCGTGGCTTGCAGCTGTTCAACGCCTTACTAGGTGGCACGCTGTATCAGGATATGCCGAGCCAATTTAAGCCAGAGAACAGCATTAAGCACAAACAAGCACCACCCTATACGGAGCCTGTTCACAAGGTTTACATAGAAAAGGGCAATCCGCTTTATCAAATTATTGAAACGGAGAGCTTCGAAGTCAATAGCTACCATCACCAGGGGATTAAGGAGCTGTCCCAGCAACTCATAGCTGTGGCAAAGGCTGAAGATGGTTTAATAGAAGCGGTTATGATGCCAGAGAAAAAGTTTGTTTTAGCCGTACAGTGGCATCCAGAGTTCAGTTACAAATCGGATAATTACAATTTTAGGCTGTTTGAGGAATTTGTGAAATCTTGTTAGTAGTATTCACAATGATATCTTCGTTTATTTTACAAGAGGATATAGCACCCCTTACGTATAAGTTGTTGAGAAGCGAATTAAACGCAAAGGGGTGTTTCACTATGTCCAATTCAATTCGGCAAAAGCCGCATTCCGCTATTTATTTTTAGTAGTATGAAATATGCTTTTTTAGATCATCTGGATTGGCGTAGTCATTAAGTCACATGTTACAATTAGGATAAACATATTAAATATAAAGATCAAAAATATCTATCAGCAGCTATATTTATTAAAGGAGGTAAACGCCGTGGATTCAATATTTTTTATAGCAGGTTGGGCTATAGTTGGAATTTGTATTGGAGGTTTGATTGTATTTATAAAATCGATGCCGAAGAAAAAATAATTATGTTCATCTCGCCGCTTCAGCTGAAGCGGTTTTTTGCTAATTTTATTATAGTAAGTGGATGTGGAATATTAATGGTCTCAGGAGAAAAATTAATTCTTTTCATGACGGAACTTCTGAAAAAGGACTCAGTCTCTTAGCAAGCTCTTCCTTCCCTGTTAACACTTCGGTCATAATACCTGCGCCTAGCCGGAATCCATATGTAAAGGTGGAGGTTAGCTCCATTGAGTGAGCTTGAGCATATAAGTCTAGCAATGCTTCGAGCTCCGTATATTCATCCTCAGTATGTGTATTCTTCCACGCCTCCATCACTTCAGAAATGTTCTGGCTCATTTGAAGATACTCCGGATCATTGGCGATTCTTTTTTCATCGGGACGCATATTGCCATGGTACAATTCTTCCAAAAGACTTCTCATTACAATCTCATCCTTTCGGCAATTAAAAATCGTCGTTGCTGCTAGTATTTTTATAGTTTAAAGCTAATGAATGGCATAAAAATTATTTTTAAGCTCAATGCTAATTTATGCGAAAAACGCATAAAAGTCAATATGCGAAATTCGTATAAATTATGATGGCGTTGGGTGATGAAAATGTATAAAAGAATTCGGGATTTACGTGAAGATAAGGATTTAACTCAGCAGGAGATGGCCAAGTTGCTGCATATTTCACAAGCAACCTATTCTCGTTATGAGAGTGGAGAGTTGGACATACCAACCGCAGTATTGATTACGTTATCTAAATTCTATAGTGTCAGCATCGATTATCTGCTTAATCAAACAGACATTGCTAAGCCGGAAGAACGAAAATCAAAATAATAGGAGATACTCCCTTGACAGCTGGCTTGCCTATGAAGCAAAGTTGCCTCTCAAAAATTTTGGTATAGCGAGTAAGTTAAAAAGACGCTCTTTACAAGTGGTCAAGACTTCAATTTGTAGGCATTGAAAAATCACCATGACAACAGACTGGTGCCGGTATTCAACCGGCATCATTTTGTTGAGTTGTCTTTATGTTCAAGACTGCTTGCAACTGATAATTTTCGACTCTCACGTCAAGTGTGTAACGCATAAGCTTCTGTCCCTTTTTCAATACATTCTTCGCTTGCGTGTATTATATTCCCTGTGGTTCCCCCAGGTTCATGCCCGATGATACAAGGATGCTGAATACGAAAATTCCTTCCCTGCAAACTCAGGAATAACCCAACTCGCTCGACTATCTCCCCAGCCTCCAATCTATTTGTGCCAATCCAATCATAGACCGTTTGTTACCCACTCTATACCCTAGCGAGCCTTTCCCACATCGGCTATACCGCCCTTCAGAAGATTTATCAGAAAAAATCTGCTTATCAGAAAATATGGATTGCTAAAATGCTGTGCTTTTGGATGTACTCATTCATTCCAATGACTGATATACTAACGAAAATTCAGTATTTGAGGAGTGGTTGAGAATGGATGGAGTTCGTTACAAGATAAGAGAAGTGTTGGACAGTGACAAAATTGAAGCTTTCCTGAATAAAGCGAGAATTGGCCATCTTGGTATGGTTGATGGTCAGCTGCCATATGTTGTTCCGCTTAATTTTGTTTGGGCAAAGGGGAAGCTTTATTTCCATGGAGCCACTGGCGGGAGGCGCAATCAGGTCATGAGTGCGAATCCAGAGGTCTGTTTTACGGTTTGCGAAGAATATGGAACTATTACCGATCCCGTACCAGCTAAGACGGACACGGCATATATGAGTGTTATGATTTTCGGAAAGGCCGAGCTTATAGATGATCTGGACGAAGCTACATATATGCTGCAGGAAATGCTTCAAAAATATGTGCCTGGTTACTATAACCGTCCCTTGTCCAAGCAGCATGTAGACAAATATAGGTCTGCTATATTCAATTCCCCTGTTCAAGTATACCGGGTCGATCCTTATCATATAACGGCGAAAGCAAATCCGATCGAGGAAGAAAAAATGTACAAATAAGAAAAAAGAGGTTGTTAAAAATGTTGAAGAGAGTGCAAATGAACACTACATCATCTTCACTGCATGGCCGTGATTGGATATCGCCCATTATAGCTGCTTTAATATCTGTCATTGTCAACTACGGTGGGACATTTATTCTCGTGTTTCAGGCGGCAAAAGTGGCGGGTCTGAGTCCCGAAATGACCGCTTCATGGATATTGTCGATTTCCGTTGGTGTGGGGATAACGGGTATATGGCTAAGCTATCGATACCGTGAACCGATTATTACTGCTTGGTCAACACCAGGTGTGGCTTTTCTCGTTTCGGTATTAGCGATAACCCCCTATGAGGAAGCAATTGGCGCTTATATCATCTCTGCTTTAGGATTTATTATTTTAGGAATATCGGGAATGTTCGAAAGGTTCGTCCGGCTCATTCCTCCAGGCATTGCTTCTGGTCTGCTGGCAGGCATTTTACTGCAGTTTGGTATTTCGGCCTTTGGCGGAGCGAAAGCTGATCCGTTGCTAGTCATTGTCTTGTTTGCTGCTTATATACTATTAAGAAGGTATACGTCCCGTTATGCTATCGTCGGTATTTTAGTCATTGGGCTTATTTATTTAATCAGCTTGGAAAAAGTAGATTTCAGCATGATCAAATTAGCTATCGCGTCGCCGGTATTCATTGTTCCTGAGTTTTCGCTTCATGCTCTTTTGGGTGTTGCCTTGCCATTGTTCATTATTACATTGACGGGACAATATATGCCTGGGATGCTAGTCTTGCGAAATGATGGGTTTAAGACGAGTGCAAATCCAATTTTGATTGTAACGGGCTTGGGCTCACTGTTTGCAGCGCCATTTGGCTCGCATGCTTTCAATGTAGCAGCCATTACAGCGGCGATTTGTACAGGTAAAGATGCGCATGAGGATTCAACAAAACGTTACATTGCGGGTATTGTCTGTGGCATTTTTTACATGGTTGTTGGGATATTTGGAGTGACGCTGGCTGCTCTGTTTCTAATTCTTCCAGCTACCTTCATCGCGACGTTAGCGGGGCTCGCATTGCTCGGGACAATTGGCAGCAGCCTTGCGGGCGCTTTAACTGAGCCCAAGGGTCGTGAGACCGCAATGATTACTTTTTTGGCAACGGCTGCAAACGTTACATTACTTGGTGTTGGCGGTGCATTCTGGGGTCTGGTTGCAGGTTTGGCTGCGCATATTTTGATACATGGACAATTTCGCCACAAACATTATAGGACGAGTGGAATACAACAAGCTGAACAAAAATAATAAGCGGCATGAAACTGAATACAGGTGCAAATCGGCTAAAAAGGGATGGGAATTGTTAAGCTTAGCCGGAGCTGCTTAAATTATAAAAGCAGCTCCGCAAGACGATGAATGCCTGTCTCTATTGCGGACTCATCTACTTTAGCAAAGCCTAGCACCCATCCTTTTCGATCGCTTTCCAAGCAATACTTGCTAAGTGGATAAACACGTATGCCTTTTTCGAGCGCTTGGTTCGTTGCAGATTCTTCATTAAACGAGTTTTCAGCTTCAAGAAGCATGTGCAATCCTGTTTCTACACCGCTAAGTTTAAAACGTTCGCTTAGGCCGGTCGCGATGATAGCCTTCGTCATGGCTTCGTGTCTGCGCCGATATACATTTCTGACTCTTCTCATATGGCGCATGAAATGCCCGTGCTCGATAAAATGAGCAAGCGTCAATTGCTCCATAATGGGAAGATGGCGATAGGTTAATTCATGGACATGGGCAAGCTGGCGAATGGCCTCTGTTGGACCAACGATCGCTGATATACGAATGCCAGGAGCGACCATTTTGGAAAAGCTCATCATATACAGCGTGTTTTGAGGCTGCTGGCTAAACAAGGTTGGGAGTGGGTCGCCACGATATCGAAACTCGCTATCGTAATCGTCCTCAACAATCCAAAATTGATGCTGAGCCGCCATATGCAGCAATTGCTGTCTGCGGGGCTCCGACATGATTACTCCAGCTGCACACTGATGTGAAGGCGTAACATAAACAAGCTTTGATTGAGGGGGAATACGGTCTGCTTGTAGTCCGTAATCGTCGACAGGGACGGGAACAACATTCATCCGCCGATATTTCATCGCCATCCATGAAGCGGGGAAGCCGGGATCTTCAACGCAAACGGTTTCTCCTTCATTTAACAAGGCTTGGGCAATTAAATCCAGACTATGCTGTGCGCCCGAAGTTAATATAATTTGATCGATATGAACGTGGACGCCTCGCTCCAGTGACAAATAACGTTGAATCTGCTCGCGCAGCGGCACGAAACCATAGGGGTTGCCATAAGCCCAGCTGGTTAGATCCGTTTCTTTGGAGGCTTGTAAAAAGGAGTGTCTCCAGTTCGTTTGAAAATGTTGATCCAAATAAGGCTCGTGTGGGCTGAAATCGATCTCCACATTTCTGTTTTCTTTGCCTCTGAACCAATTTTGCAACTGGCTGACTGCATCGTTTAATAAAGGCAGCTCGGGGGTAACGGGTCCTCGAGTTATAACATCCTCCATAATACGGGTCTTGTGGGTCCAGTCACTTACCCTTGTTCCGCCGCGCCGGGAAGTAACCGTGTACCCACGACTGAATAATTCCTCATAAACAATCTGTATAGTTGAGCGAGAGACACCGATGAGCAGCGCAAGTTCGCGAGAAGGCAGCAGCAATTCGCCTGGAGGCCATTTTCCGGTTGTAATATTATGGATCGCTTGGTCAAGCAGCTGCTGCCAAATGGGGCGTTCGTCGTCACGGTTAACTTTGAGCATCTGTTTCACCTCTAGTTGTATTTGCGTTAAAAATATGGAATGTTCTATTTACTTCAATATGTATATTTTATAGCATTCCATTAATTGATATACTAGCATGGCTATAGTTGATCAAGCAATATGATCGCGGTTTTACTGAACCATAGAACTGAAATAGCAATAGTAACAGCAACAGCCTCTGAACCGTTGAAGCTTCAGCGGCTGTTTTTTGATTTATCTAGCTAGCTATCTGTCTTGCAAAGGAGGGGACTGATCCACCCAGTTCCATTCATTGTTCTGAATAAATAGAGTGACCGCCTGCTCAGACGATAATTCCAAGTCTAGAAAACCTAGTGTGACCTCCGTTAATTCCATGCATTTTTCATGGGTCGGATTTAACAGCAGCTCATGGCAAAGGCCGATAAAGGCATGCGGTTTTTCTGGTGCTTTTTCGACTTCAGCCATCATGGACTTGTGGCAAGGAAACAATATCCGATTGTGCGCTAAGATGATTCGGCTTCCGAATAAGACCAGATTGCTGACGGCATGTGACAGTAGGTACGGGTTATCCTTTTTGACGGCTTCCCCTGCAAAATAATAACCGTAAAGCATCACCTGTGCTTGAAAATCTTTAATGTTTTGGTTTCTATTCTGCTCAGGATATACTGATATTTTGGTTAGCAGTTCATTTAACCCTGGAACGATGGAGTAGTAAGCCTGCGAACCTGTAAACGAAGCGCGAGTCGGCTCGCTGCCTTTCTCGGCTGCCAGCTCCAGAAACCGCATATTGATGATTTTGACATCTATATAGCCATCTTCATATTTGCAAAATTCATGAGTGGTGTAAGACAATGCATTGGTTTTCTTCCGCTCTTCAAATTCTTGATCCGTTACAAGCAAATAAACGTCGATATCTGATGTTGCCTTGGCCGTACCTTTGGCGATGGAGCCAGCCGTTATGACGGCTAATAGGTGGGGATCAGATTTCAGCGTTTCTACGAAATGGTCCAGCGATTGCTTATGATGCATATACATATTCCAGCCTCGCTTTCATTTTTTTGATGCTCTCATCGTAACCTTAAACAAAAGGAAGGAATATATCTATAGTCATTCATGCCAAACGGATAATTCATCAAAAAATGTGTTGGCAAATGGAATATCATGTTGTATTCGAAATGCTGCGGGCGTCATGCCCAAACGTTTTTGAAATAAATAATAAAAGTGTTTCATGTCGCTAATGCCGACCTCCTGTCCGATTGATTGTATGCTTCGGTCAGTGTGTTGCAGCAGCCATACGCTGTACAGTATTCGAATATGTTGCAGCATCTTGATAAAGGATGCTCCCGTTATTTGCTTGAATAGACGCTGGAAATGCCGAAGACTCAAAGCTGCTTGATGACTGATTTCGCTCGCCGATAAAGGTTTGTTGAAATGGGATACCATATACTGCAACGTCGTATGGATTGGATATTGATATTCGCTAATTTCCGGAAGGGTTTATAGATGCAATTCCACACCTTAAACGGATGTTGGCCTAATAAATCAAAGGGCTGAAACACATGTGCTACTCCCCTGGGTATGATAAACACATCGCCTCGTGAAACTAGAAATTTCTTGTTTTCGATGAAATGAATACCTTCGCCTTCCGCTACATATGCGATCTCCACAAAGTCATGCTGATGCTGAATTAAAAAAAGGTGTTTCTCTGCTAAAAGTCACTATGATTGGAGTATGAGAAACGAAAAGGTTACGTCCTTTGAGAAACGGGCTTGGTCTCATGGCTGATTCTCCATTTCATAATCGATAAAATTATCCGAATGGATGCTTTTTCTAAAAGGATGCCACTAAGCTAGCTAGGAATGGCACTTATTAGCGAAGTGGATTTCGTGACACATTTTAACATCAATCACAAATAGGTAAAGTATCCTGCTTATATTTAATGGCAGCAAGCACTGGGAGTCGTTATCTCCTTGTACGAACGGGCATGTACCAACGTACATTTATATTTTTGGATTTGCGTATATAATGGTACATAAAGAGGTGGGGAGATGGAAAGAAACAGGATATATGAGCTAAGCATATCAAGGGCTCCTATTTTATTATGGGTGGGGCTTGTTTATGCAGCAACCATTATTTTGCAGAATATGCTAGATCCGCGTTTAGTGCAGAGTTTAATATTTTTAGTAGTGATTTCGCTGCATGCCGTTTTTCATTGGAACAGTCATAGTCTCGTTAAAGATCGACCATGGGTATACTTTCTCATACAAGGACTGTTAATTTTTGTATCGGCCCTGCTCATGCCTGCAGGTTTTCCAGCAGCTTTAATCGGTCTTTTTCCAGTACTCATTGCACAAAGTGTTAGTATTTATTACCGTAAAGCACTAGCGTTGCATTAATGTTTCCTGAATCTTCAATTATTTCTGTCATATCTGCAAAAGCAGTTGCAAGGACGCGAAGGCTTGCGTCATATCGCTGACGATCTCTTATGTGAAGACTTGCAGCGTGAGCTTGGTCTGACCTCTATTTCGGCTGCTCAGCTCAGCCGCAAACATAAGCAGGTTGATCCAGAGATATTGCGACAGGTATTCGAACAACTGGCTAAACTTGCGTTGTCACGCCGAGGTACGTCTGCCCACCGTTACAAGATCAAAATCATCGACTCGACTACGGTGACGTTGTGTCTGCAAAAATTCAAGTGGGCGGAGTTCCGCAAGACAAAGGCCGGTATTAAAATTCATATGCGTCTTTGCTTTCTCAGTGAACAGGATGTGATCCCGGAGAAGGCGACTGTGACCGTAGCGAAGAAAAATGACCGCACTCAGTTGGATGAGCTTGTTCATGAACCGGGAGTTACCTATGAGTTTGACCGCGGTTATATCGACTACGCGGCCCTTGATCGCTACTGCCGAAACGGAATTTGGTTCGTCACTCGTTTGAAAAGCAATACGCATATTGAGCCGCTGAAGGAACTCGTGATCCCAGATGACAGCGTGGTTTCAGCCGATTGGCATGTCCGAATTGGATCGCAGCAGAAAAAAATGAAGTCGGTTCTGCGCATGGTACAAACCCATGACTCAGAAGGTAATCTACTCTTTTTGGTAACCAACCGCTTCGATTTGAGCAAGCAATATGTTCGTGATGCTACTGATCCCTAAAAGCGCAATGGCTGAACTTATGAAAGGCTGTGAGAAAAAGATGTTAAGCGTTCAGGAAGTGAAAATGAGCATAAACCGTCCAGAATGCAGGCAACTTCTCGTATTGTTTAAAAATAATTAAATTATTTGTTGGTTGATGCTGATAATACCGCTGCTCAGAGATTTTATGAAGGGGTTTGATAACAAAATTTAAATATGAATGGTAAGAAGTTAAATTAATCAGTTGACAAATTGAATGACTGTAACTATATTAGTTCTATCGGAATAAATTAATGAGTGCCTGTTTCAAGTACATAATTTACGCGATTATGTTGACCGTACTAGCGGAAACATTCCAAAGACAGGAGGGGTGTTTCTTTTTTTATGCCTTAAATGAAACTGAAATAGTTACACTCACTGCGCTTATAAATCCGATTATTTTTATATGTTTAATTAATTATAGAGGAAAGGAAGACCCCCAATGGCAGAGGTGATCAGATTAGCCACGCTTACAGATGCCCCACGGATTTTGGAATTGACGCATCGGGCATACGAATCAATACGCGAACTTGGGCTTGATTTTCCGGCTGCTTCAGCAGATCTGAACATGGTGGAAAACAATATCAATCTTAATCGGTGCTACATTTTACTAATTGATAATGTAATCATTTCTACGGTCTCAGTTGCGAAGGCCGAGTCGGTTCGAAAAGTGATAGATTACCCGTACGACTTCCCGTTTATATGGTGGTTTGCTACGGATCCCAGCTATGAAAGAAAGGGAATAGGTGGAAGATTGCTTGACGAGGTAGAGGCGATCATTCGCCGGGACTTGCGAGCATCAGCGGTTACCTTGGCAACCTCGACTCGCCACCCTTGGCTGATTGACATGTACAAAAGACGGGGATATGAACTGGTATTTGAAAGTGAAAAAGGGGAACGTGGAAGTTCTGTAATTCTCAAAAAAAACTTGTAATCGAAAATGAGGTGAAGCAGATGTCCATTAAATTGAGCGTGCTGGACCGCAGTCCTACAAATGAAGGGGAAAATCCGGCACAGGGAATATTGAACACAGTAAGATTGGCGCAAAAAGCGGATGAACTGGGATTTCATCGCTTCTGGGTATCAGAGCACCATGGCTCCGAAGTATTGGCTGGATCTTCTCCTGAGGTGTTCATTTCTCATTTGATTTCCAAAACCGATCGTATACGTATAGGTTCCGGCGGTGTGATGCTTCAGCACTATAGTCCATACAAGGTTGCGGAGAACTTCAATTTGTTGTCTGTGCTGGCTCCTGGCAGGGTAGATCTTGGCGTGGGGAGGGGGCCTGGAGGATTGCCAGTTACTACGCGGGCATTGTCGCCAGCAGTACATTCTGAAACGATACCTTTTACTGAGAAAATGGAGCATCTGGATCTTTACTTGCAGTCGGAGGGGGTTGAAGGACTCCGGGCACAGCCTTTACCATCCGTTCCACCCGAGCTACATGTGCTAGGGACAGGAGAATCCAGTGCTGAGCTGGCGGCCAAACAGGGGCTCCCTTTTGTATATGCCCATTTTATTAATGGAGATGAGCAATTACTCAAGAATTCCTTATCTGTATACAGAACAAGGTTCAACTTCTCCAAAGGAAGAACCCCCGGGCTCATTTTAGCCTTATCGGTGCTTTTTGCCGATACCGAAGAAGAGGCTAAGCGGCTGGCTGATGAAAAAATAACCTACAAGGTTCACTTCGACAGCGGAAAAACCATTTCCATCTTTTCGCTAGAGCTTGCTGAACGGTTAGGGCAACAAGCCAATGAACCCTATACAATTAAAGCCGAACCGACAAGCCTTCTTTATGGAACAAAAGAGACGTTGCTTAACAAAATTCATGAAATCAGCCTGCTTCATAACATTGAAGAAGTGATGATTTTACCCACAGCTCATGAATTTGAGCAAAGAATACAGGCCTACGAGTGGCTGTCTGATGGTATAAAGCAATATCAAAAAGGAGAGAAAATTAGATGACTAAACAATTGAAATTAGGGTTAGGATTAACCGGAGTTGGAGCAAGTCATGTCGCTTGGCGAAGACCACAAGCGAATATTAAAGCAAGTGTGGACATCGATCATTACATTCATCAGGCACAGAAGGCGGAATTGGGCAAGTTTGATTTGCTCTTTGTCGCGGACGGTTTATTTATTAATGAAAAATCGTTACCTCATTTTCTTAATCGCTTCGAGCCGCTTACGATTTTGTCTGCATTGGCAACGGTGACCAAGCATGTAGGCTTGGTAGCGACAATTTCCACCTCTTATAGCGAGCCTTTTACAATATCCAGGCAACTGGCCTCTCTGGATCATATCAGTAAAGGCCGTGCGGGCTGGAATGTTGTAACCTCCCCACTGGAAGGCTCTGCATTAAATTATGGCAAGGCACACCCGGAACATGACGATCGTTATCATATTGCCGAGGAGTATCTTAAGGTAGTCAAAGGACTTTGGGATTCGTGGGAGGACGATGCATTTATTGGTGACAAGGAAAATGGCGTTTTCTTTGATCAAGGTAAGTTGCACACGCTGAATCATAAAGGGGAATATTTTTCGGTGCGTGGACCGTTGAACATTTCAAGATCACGGCAGGGGCAACCGGTGATCTTTCAAGCGGGAACGTCTTCCATCGGGCGCAAATTTGCCTCCGCTCATGCCGATTGCATATTCACAAACTTGGTATCTATTGAGAATGCAAGGGATTACTATCAAGATTTGAAGAAACAAGCATCTGAGTTGGGAAGAGATCCCGAATCGCTCTCCATTTTGCCAAGTATTCAGCCCATCCTGGGCAATACGCAAGAAGAGGCAGACGCCAAATTTCATGAAATCGGAAATCTGCTTAGTCCGGAAGATACTTTGAATTATTTGGGACGTTTCTTTGATCATTACGATTTCGCGCAATTTCCATTAGATCAGCCATTTCCTGATATTGGTGATATAGGAAGTAATGCATTTAAAGGGGGACAAGAACGTCTCAAGAGGGAAGCAAAAGAAAATGGCTGGACTCTCCGTGAAGTGGCACTGCAGGTGACACACCCACGCCATCCGTTTATTGGAACTCCGGAAAAGGTTGCGGATGAAATTCAGAAATGGTTTGAAACTGGAGCTGCAGACGGTTTTATTGTAGGAGAAAGTGAAGCAGGCGCATTTGATGAATTTGTAGACCTTGTCGTCCCCATCCTTCAGCAGAGGGGATTATTCCGTACTGAATATGACAAAGATACCTTCCGTGGAAATCTTGGCTTACCCATTCCTCAGAATCGATACAGCCAAACGGAAACCGTGTGAAACGATAACGTAGAAAAATAATTATTGGAGGCAAATTTGAATGAGGATTTTGAATTTCAAAAATATATTGATAGTATCAATCTCTCTTATCATTGCTATTTCTCTGACAGGATGCGGAGCAGCGAACAATGAGGCAGTTACCTCGGTCAACGGCTCGTCTCCATCGAACGAAGAGAAACCACAGTTGATTAAAGTCGGGACGTCGGCCGTTATTAAAAACGTATCTTTTCTTGACGATGCTGGGAAGCTGACTGGGTATGATGTGGAGGTTGTACGGGAAATCGATAGAAGGTTGCCGCAATACGAGTTTGAATTCGAAACGATGGACTTTCCAAATTTGTTTTTAAGTCTGGAAGCTCAAAAAATTGACTTTATTGCGATGCATCTGGAACAAAATGAAGAAAGAAGAACTAAATATCTCTTCAATAAAGAATTCTATGATTCATCTGAATTATTGGTGGCTGTCAATGAATCCAACACGAGCATTCATTCCATTGATGATTTGAAAGGAAAGACCGTCATTGTCCCACCGTCGACCAGTTCAGCTGCACTTGTCGAAAAATACAATAAAGATCATCAAAATGAAATCAAAGTGATATATGGTGATTATACAAATGCGGTTAATCAACTTAAGTCTGGTCGTGTGGATGCAACGGTCATCGATTCAGGTCTGGCAAAAAGCTTAAATCGTGATGCTAACGCTCAATTGAAACTGATTGGCGAAAATCTTCATACAGAATCGGGCGTATATTTCGCTTTCCGCCAAAAGGATGGTTCGGTGTTCAGTAATGCGGTGGATGAAGCGTTAAAAGCAATGAAGGAGGACGGGACGCTGACAAAATTGGCGGAACAATGGCTGAAAAGGGATTATCAATAATGTTAAAAAGGTGAGTCGAATGAATGGGAAACACTTTTGATTGGCAATCGGTTGTGAAATACTTGCTTATTTTAATACACTATTTGCCTGTTTCATTGATGATTCTCGTCTTGTCATTGATTCTTGGTAGCGTCGTGGGGGCGCTTCTAGCTGCCCCCCGTCTGTACAAATGGCCGATTGTGAACGGATGGAGTGGGGCCTGTATTTCTTTTTTTCGGGGTACGCCAATTATTATTCAACTCATCCTGATCTTTTATGGGCTGCCGGAATTGCTGAAACCTCTAGGCGTGGACTTATCGAGGGTCTCTCCTGCCGTGTTTGTTGTGCTTACATTCGGGCTGAATACCGGTGCTTCTCTGGCTGAAATCTATCGGCTTGCTGTCGATAGCGTTGATCGGGGGCAGTCTGAAGCGGCGGCCTCCGTCGGTATGACAGGCTGGAGCACCTTCTTCCGCATCGTATTTCCACAAGCATTTCGCATAGCCATGCCCCATCTGTCAAATGTAGTAGTAGCGAGTCTGAAGGATACCTCGCTCGCTTTTTCCGTAGGAGTGATGGATATGATGGGACGTGGAGAAGCAATCGGACTCGTTTCTTATCGGTTGCTTGAAGTTTATATCAGCTTAGCGATTATTTATTATATCATCTGTTTGACACTTCAATATGTGTTCGCGCGCATAGAGCATAAAATGCAACGATATACACGTATCATGACAAGCAGCTGAAATAGGTAGTCCGCACGCCGGAGAGTCAGCATACAAAGTGGAAGTGCGGACTGAAAGGAATGTCACAATAATGGCAAAAACGTATGTGATACATGAGAATGATAGCTGGGTCGAACCTTTAAAACAAGCGTTGGAAGAAGAAAATATCCCGTATGAATTATGGCATCTCGATCATGGTGTGCTCGACATCAGTCAAGCTCCTCCCCAAGGGGTTTTTTACAATCGGATGAGTGCTTCTTCCCATACGAGAGGACATCGCTTTGCTCCTGAATATACATCGAATGTATTGGCTTGGCTTGAGCATCATGGTCGTAAGGTGCTCAACGAGAGCCGTGCGCTTGAACTGGAGCTTAGCAAAATCAAACAATATCTGGAACTGCGTTCCTATGGGGTGGAAATTCCTTTTACTGTTGCAGCGGTCGGCAAGGAAGAGCTGTTGCAAGAAGCAAGCCGTTTCCCTTATCGTCCTTTCATAACCAAGCATAATCGGGCAGGTAAAGGGCTGGGTGTTTACCTGTTCGACAAGTATGAAGATCTGGAACGGTATGTGAATAGTCCGTCGTTCGAAGAACCAATCGACGGGATTACACTGCTGCAGCAGTACATTCATAACGAAGAGCAATATATTACCCGATGTGAATTTATCGATGGAAAATTTTATTACGCTGTCCGTGTCGATACGTCCGAAGGTTTCGAGCTGTGCCCAGCCGATGCATGCCAAATTGGCGACAGATTTTGCCCGGCGCCTGGTCAGGCAGTTAAAGCGAAATTTCAAGTCTTAGAGTCGTTTGAAAGTCCGCTTATCCCGGTTTATGAAGCAATGTTAAAGAAAAACGGCATTAGCTTTGCCGGTATAGAATTTATTACGGATCGAGAGGGAACCGCTTATACGTACGATATCAATACGAATACGAATTATAATTCAGAAGCGGAAGCCATTGCTGGTGTTGGCGGGATGAAAGCGATCGCTAGGACGATGGGAAAATATTTGCAGGAATGGTACGCGGCGAAGAAGTGAAAGTCAGACCTCTAATAGCTGTCCGTACGTTAACATTCGGGAGGTGGCATCGATTACTTTCGATTTTTCATTTTTTTGGGAAGCTTTGAACCAAATTGTTGGTGCCTTACCGCTTACCTTGTATATTACCATCTCGTCAATTGTCATCGGTTTAATCGTTGGGCTGACAGTGGCCTTGATTCGTTTGAAAAAAACAGTGATTCTTCATCCACTCGCTGAGTTCTATGTATCTTTCACAAGGGGAACGCCTGTCGTCTTGCATTTGTACATTGTATATTTAGGCCTTCCTATGGTTTGGGATGTGATAGCGACTCAATATCATTGGGGAATTTACTCCAAAGATATTCCATTGACTGCATTGGTCATAGCAGCTTTGTCTCTTACGGCTGGAGCATATATGTCAGAAATTATTAGATCAGGATTTATGGCCGTACCGGAGGGGCAGTTGGAAGCGGCATACTCAGTCGGGATGACGACGTTTCAGGCGGTTTATCGAGTTGTTTTTCCACAAGCGCTTGGCGCCAGTATTCCTGGGATATGCAACTTAATAGTAGGTATTTTGCATGGTTCTTCTTTGGCTTATTTGGTCACTCTACTGGAGATCAACGGAGTCGCGATGATGTTGGGGAGCCAAAAGTGGAGCTTCCTTGAACCGCTAATGGCTGCGGCGTTGATTTACTGGGGAGTTGTATTGTTCATTGAACGAATTGCGGCTGTCTTGGAGAAACGTTGGAAGAGTTATAGCGACGGGGGAGTAGCATGATCAAATTGACAAACTTGCACAAATCATACGGTAAACATGAGGTGCTGAAGGGTATTGATCTTTTGGTGCAGACAGGAGAAGTCACGACGGTTCTAGGCCCGAGCGGTTCAGGAAAATCCACATTGCTTCGCTGCGTCAATTTTTTAGATAAGGCGGATGAGGGCGTGGTTACGGTTGGGGATACGATGGTTTCCTGCCAAAAACCAACCAAACGGGAGGTGCTTCGATTACGCCGAAAAACGGCCATGGTGTTTCAACATTATAATTTGTTTAAGCATAAGACCGTATTGGAAAATGTGATGGAAGGCCTGATCGTCGCCCAGAAACAAAGTAAAACCGCAGCGAAGGAGAAAGCCGCAGCCGTATTGGAAAAGGTAGGATTGTCCGATAAATTGGAGTCGTATCCAAGCCAGCTTTCAGGCGGTCAGCAGCAGCGTGTAGGAATTGCCCGGGCACTTGCACTGGATCCGGAAATTATTTTGTTCGATGAGCCTACCTCTGCGCTTGATCCCGAGCTTGTAGGGGAAGTGCTAGCAGTCATTCGCAACATTGCAAGAGAAGGGATTACGATGATGATCGTCACGCATGAGTTGAATTTTGCTCGTGAAGTCGCAAATCATGTGATTTTTATGACAGACGGGAAGATCATCGAAGAGGGAACGCCGGAGCTCTTGTTCAATCAGCCTAAGGAAGAGAGAACCCGTCAATTTTTTCAGCGATTTATGAACGACCACAGTTATAGTATATAGCTATTTTATTGCTCTTTTTTTAATTCCGAATGGATCTGATTTTATGGAAACGAAAGGATGACATGAAAAATGGTAGATCAACGTTTAAAGTCAGTACGAGATAGCTTATTCAAGCCGGTTGAGATTTCCGGCCTCTCCTTAAAAAATCGGATTGTCATGGCTCCTATGACAAGAGGTTTTTCTGAAAATGGGGTTCCTGATGAAAATGTAGCAGCCTATTACCGTCGCCATGCGGAAAGCGGTGTGGGTCTGATAATAACAGAAGGAACCCTTATTGATCATCCCGCTGCATCGGCCAGTCCAAATTGGCCGCATATTCACGGAGAGGAGGCGCTCAAAGGGTGGGCAAAGGTTGTTGCTTCTGTCCATGAAGAGGGTGGGAAAATTGTTCCTCAATTATGGCACCTGGGAACCGCAAGAAAAATAGGAAGCTTGCCCAATCCGGAGGCATTACCAATCGGTCCATCGGGTCTGGATGCCGATGGCAATAAAGTTAACGAACCAATGTCTGAAAGCGAAATCGCAGATTTGGTGTCGGCCTATGCGCAGGCTGCTGCCGCAGCAAAGCAAACTGGTTTTGACGGAATTGAAATTCACGGAGCACATGGCTACTTGATTGATCAGTTTTTCTGGGCAAAAACCAATAGAAGAACGGACAAATACGGTGGGGATTTCATAAGCCGTACCCGCTTTGCGGCTGAGGTCGTTCAGGCATGCCGTCAAGCCGTTGGTTCCGATTTTCCGATCCTGTTCCGCTTCTCGCAATGGAAAGGAAATCATTATGAAGCCAAGCTGGTAGAAACACCGAAGCAACTGGAGCAATTCCTCAGCCCGCTAGTCGATGCAGGGGTCCATGTATTTCATGCTTCCACCCGACAGTTTTGGCAGCCGGAGTTTGAGAATTCCCAACTGAATCTGGCTGGATGGACCAAGAAATTGACAGGACTACCCACTATAACTGTAGGCTCGGTAGCCTTGGAAAAAGATTTTTGGGAGCAGACGGAACAAATCCAGCGGCTTGAGGAAATACTGGGGCAGGACGAGGCGGATTTGGTCGCAATCGGAAGGTCGTTGCTAGCGAATCCACTGTGGGTGCGACAAGTTAGTGAAGCCCGTTTTTCGGACTGGACAACCTACGACAGCGAAATCTTAAAACATTTAAACTAAGAGCATTAGCCCTGTGTGAGCAGGGCTTTTCTCGTTGGATAAGGAGAAATTGGATGAGCACAAATGAAGCCAACCAGCCTGTTACACAAAAAATGGAGGCCGCTCTTCCAAAAGAAGGGCTGATTATATTCTTAGTGGGCTTCGCAGTTGTGCTCGTCATCATGAACACTGCTATGTTCAATCTGGCCATATCAGATTTATCTCATTTTTTTGAATTGCCTTTATCAACGATATCTTTAGCAATAACAGGGTATTCAATCATGTTTGCTATTGCCTCGATTACATATAGCAGGCTGTCAGACTTTGTTCCCATCCATTTATTGTTTACAACTAGCCTCATAACTACTGGAATTGCTTCTATTGTAGGTTTTTTTAGTCATCACTTTTGGGTATTATTAATCGCCCGAATAATGCAAGCTGCTGGAGCTGGGGCTATTATATCTTTATCCATCGTTCTCTTAACCAGATATGTGCCCATTAAGCGGCGAGGGAAAACAATGTCCATTATTATGTCCTCCGTTTCGCTTGGTCTTGGTCTTGGACCGATTACTGGTGGATTTGTCGTAGAATTTTTGGGTTGGCAATACCTTTTTGCTATTTCATCTTTAACATTGATACTTGTCCCTCTCCTATTTCGACTAATACCGAAAGAACGATTTGTAAAAGGAAAGTTTGATGTGCAGGGAGCCTGTTATATCAGCATCGGCACCGCTGGCATACTCCTTTTTTTGACTAATCAATCATGGTCATCTTTATGTATTGGTCTACTTGGGCTTGTGTTATTTGTTTTTCGAATACTTCGTACGCCAAAACCATTTGTTCAACCTTCTTTATTCATAAACAAAACCTATATCTCATTATCGTTAATAGGGATATTAGCTTATTTGTGCAATTTCTCATCCTTATACTTACTTCCTCAGGTGTTAATAAATCATTTTAATTTAAGTGCCAGTCAGGCGGGTTTTGTTATTTTTCCAGGGGCGTTGTTGTCTATGCTTGCCTCACGGAAGATAGGTGCCATAATTGATCGCAATGGCAATAGCAGTATACTACGCTTTGTACCAATCCTTATTCTTGCAGCTACATGTCTATTTGCGATTATAGGCGTTCGGTTCTGGATCGCCAATATATTTGTCTTTTTATTAATGAATCTTGGATTTACGATGCTTGGAAGCAGTGTTTCTAATGAAATATCCCGTATCCTTCCTCCATCGGAAATTAGTTCTGGTATAGGACTATATCAACTTTTACAGTTTTTAAGTGGCGCATTTGGTATTGCTGGGGTATCTAGTGCACTGCGTTGGCAACATAATTATTCTTTCCCAATCGCTTACGCTAATATATTTTGGGGATTATTTATCTTCGCATTATTAACTAATTGCTTTTCATACTTTTATCGTAAATTAACTATATCCTCATAAGCTATCCCTCCTCCTCCTTCCGGAATAGTGAGACTTGGCTTGTGTTCAAACGATGCAAAATTACAGCGCAAAAACCGCATTTTTGACGTTCGGTGTGTCAATTGGTCAATCTAGGCATCGCTGCGGTATAAATCAAATCGAATCTATGCGGCCGCGATTGACAGTACCTCAAACCGTGTGAGAGCCTCCACTCATACAGCTAGACGTTGTACCTGATATCAAATCCTGATATGATAAATCGAGTGGAAAAGGGCAGTTTGAAGTCACAGCAACTTTGCTTCTCATACAAGGCTACTCGATTCTATTCTGGCTGAGTATGCGGCCGAGAATAACTTGCGGAAAAAGTCCATTCTGTTATGTAACAGAACAAGATATTGAATCAGGCGCTATTCATTACTAGCGTGAATGGAGGAGGGAAATCAATGGCAGTCGTAAGTCGTTATACCGTTGCACTGCATATATTGACTTTGTTGGCCTACAGTGCCACAGAACATTCAAAAGAATATTTGACTTCAGAGTTTATAGCAAAAAGTGTGAATACCAACCCCGTTTTTATACGCAGAATATTGTCTACGTTATCCAAGGCGGGGCTGGTCAATGTAAGGCATGGTACAGGAGCAGGGTGGTGCTTGGCAGTAGAGCCTAGGAAGATTTCGTTATTAAACGTTTATGAAGCGGTTGAGCAGAAAGAACTTTTTGATTATCATCACAGTACGCCAAACCCTATCTGTCCAATCGGAGGGAATATTAGTTCTGCTTTAGAGCCTCTATATTTCTCTGCGGAGCAGGCCATGAAAGCTGAATTGGCTAGATCGTCAATTGGAGACTTATTAACAGATACGATGCAGTTATCAAGCAAGTAAAGGGCAAGGATAACATTTAACTCGCAATTCATTTTGAGACAGCTCTATTAGTAGTATTCCAAGATCCCCTTCCCATACTACGAAGTACTCCCCTTAAAGTGGATATTGGAAAAACCCGTATGGGAATCCGATGATACTTTAGGGGGTGTATTTTTTTATGAGGAAGATAGAGCAGCCAAATAAATCATACACAAAGGAAAAAAGGCAAGAGGCCTTACGTTTAGATGAAGAAGCTAAGTGGACGTACAGACAAATTACTGAAAAGTTTAGAATACAAGATTAAGATAGAGTTCGTATATGGGTTTATAAGTTTAGAAAACTACATGAAGGCTCTTCAAAAGAACGAGTTACTCCATGTCTGAGGTGATTCATAAAGCATATTTGACTCAAGAAGGGATGAAGACTACAGGAACGCTTTACGTTTTCTGAAAGTAGTGGATGCAGCGGCTGTCTATCATAATTCCTCGACAAGGTTTACCAGGGGGTGAATTTGGCTTCGATGCGGAGATCGGTATAGAATTTTCAAAATAAAACATGGAGGTAACGATAATAAAAGTAATATTTCTCGATTTTTACGGAACAGTTGTATATGAAAACGGACCTATATCTTATGAAGTGATTAAGCGGGTTTTCAAAAGTGGAAATGCGAAGACGCCAGAAGATTTACTGAACTCCTTTTACATTTCCAATCGCAGGAGCGTGCAAAAGAACTATGCGACATGATGGTCGAACATTGGTGTAATCCGCCTATCTATGATGATGCAAAATCATTCATGGAAAACATACAGTTTCTTGTCTATTTTGTAACCAATATATGGAATATTAGAAAACTAAAACTAAATATAGCAGCTAAAGACAGAGACGAATATCGACTGAAAAGTGATATTTGTCTCTTCTCTTTTTTTAACAGTAACGATGATTTAAGAAAATTATTCTCTGTATCATAGGCATTAAGTCAATTTTTTATCATCGTACGTAGGTATTGAATGTTTCAGTAAATTCTTGGCGATTGTTTTCCTGCAGCAAGGAAGCTATCGCTCATGCTGAGATCATCAACGGAACGTGCCAGCACAAGCGATCCGACCATGATACTGAGCAAAGCACTTCCAGTAGACTTATCTATATCCGCCAAATCAGAGATAAATTCAATAATTCGTAACGCCACTAATATGAAAAAAACCGTTACACGTCATTAAGGATGTGTAGCGGTTAAAAATACATTTTAAAGAATGCTGATGAATAAGAAGGTGGGTGTACAGACCATTGTTCACTGAAGATCCGAATAAAATATTTACAGCTTATCGCATCATCGGAACGAAATGGACGATCCATATTTTATGCACCCTTTCTCAAGGTCCGAAGAAATTCGGTGAAATTTTCGAAAGCATTCCTTCCATTTCCGAAATGATCCTCTCCAGACGTTTAAAGGGTCTTCAACATGATAACTTGGTCAAAAGAACAATTCTGACACGCCCTAGTGCGAATATCCAAAATGCCTTCCTTAGAGTAGGCGTTGATGAAGGGGGAAGAAGTGGTTTATCTTATACCCTTATCGTGGATGAACAGCAGGCAGAAGAAGACATTGTGTTAAATAAAAAGCATTTTAGGATATTGGTTCACGCGAACAGTATTCCATATATTGATGGTCTTGAGATTGACTATGAAGAAAGTGGAATGCTAGGCGGATTCACCATGAATAATCCAAATGCCAAAGTTTCGTGTGGATGCGGGGCCAGTTTCAGAATGGTCTGAAAAAACAGATGCCTGGATCTTACAGGATGAACTTCTCCAAATTGACTGTAATGAAAATGGCATATTTTCAAGCAAAATCTCCTATTGAATATGTGGATCATATTCTTGAGCACGACCCCACTTTTTAAACATTTAACTTTACAAAGTGGAATGCTTAATGTATATTCAGAATGATAAGAGGTTTAATTTACCATAATAACCATCAAATTACGGAGGTGTGGAAGACAAACAACAATCAGATTGGGATTTTTGATGCTCAGTACAGGGCGCCTACAATTGGTATTATGCTGGTTCTGGCAACCGTAGCTTTCGAAGGACTGGCTATCACGACTATTGCCGCGAAAATGGCACAAAGTTTAGAGGGCATTCATTTATACGGTTGGATCTTCAGCGCATTTTTGTTATCTCAGCTTATTGGAACCTTGGTTATGGGTCAGCAGGTTGACAAGCGCGGTGTTTTTACATCCATGCTGGTATCTTTTAGTGTTTTTGTGCTAGGAACTGTGGTCTCCGCTATTTCTTTCGATATGCACATGCTTATTGCCGGAAGAGCCCTTCAAGGTTTTGGAGCGGGGGCCCTGATCACATGCGTTTATACCTGTGTGACATTGCATTATCCAGATGCACTTCGTACTCAAATCCTGGCCGCATTCTCCATGGCATTTGTACTGCCTTCCTTGATCGGGCCTTATGTAGCAGGCCTTATTGCTTCCTATATCTCGTGGCGATATGTTTTCTGGATCGTTCTACCTTTGATTGGATTGGCGCTCAGTCTTACATTCCGCTCTTTCCGTGATTTGCAGCTTCGGCAAGATCTGACAGGTCCAGCGCGAGCAACCGACTCGAAGATTATTTATGCGATTCTACTTGCCGTTGGAACGGGGCTGTTACTCACAGGACTTGGTATGATAACCGATTGGAAAGGCATAGTACTCACTTTGGGTGGATTAGTCGTCATGATCCCACCAATGCGTAAACTGCTGCCTGTGGGCACTTTTTCGGTAAAAAAAGGATTGCCTGCTACTTTGGTTTCCAGAGGGCTATATGTTGCTTGTTATTTTACAACGGAAAGTTTTGTGATCTTGGCACTAACCGAAGTGAAGGGGTTATCAGCTGACCTTGCTGGCCTTCTTGTAGCAGCAGGTTCTCTGAGCTGGTCCGCCGCAGCGTGGTTGCAAGCCAAGCTTGATGCACGAGATCAAGGTCTTGCCCGAAAGGGCAGAGTCATGACCGGCATTGGGATTATGATCGCTGGAACTGTACTCGTGATCCTGGCTCTTATTTTGACGGACGGTGGAATTATACTCATCCTTCTCTCGCAAATGATTACAGGGTTCGGTGTTGGATTGGCCAACCCTACTACTGCAGCCATTGCTTTACAACATGCCATGCCCAGGAAAGAGGGAGAAATGTCCGCGAATCTGCAATTTGTGGATTCCTTCTATATGGGAGTAAACATTGGAGTTGGTGGCGCTCTGATTGCCTTGTCCGAAACTTTACAATGGGGCATATCGACAGGCGTTTTGATCGTGTTAACACTGCAATTACTATTGGTCTTGTTAAGTTTCTTGGCAGCACTACGAATTAACAAACTCGTTCATCAAGAACATCATCCGATCAGCCAGGTGAAGGACAACATTTCCATGTAACGGATGACGGCCGCGTCGTTAAATACATCACGAAGAACGGGGGACAAATTGCATTGGGAGGTGGATAAGATGGCACGTGTATTAGTAGTCATTACTCCAGCTGAAGGACATGTGAATCCGTCGTTAGGATTAGTTACTCAGTTGACGAACAATGGTGAGGAAGTCATCTATGTGTGCACGGAGGAGTATCGTTCCCGAATTGAACAAACTGGTGCCCAGATACTTACCTATCCATTTCCACAAGATGCCTTCTCTCATGATCCGGTGTTGAAACCCCAGGAGTACAAGCATTCTTATCAGTTCATTTATATGATGGTAAGCGGTATCATTCGGAGGATCATCCCCAATGTGCTGCGAGTAATAGAGAATCAAAAGTTTGACTATATAATCTTTGATTCCCTGATGGGATGGGGAGGGACTATTCTTGCAGAAAAACTGGGAATTCCCGCGGTGTGTTCGATTGCCTCCTTTGCTTTTGTAGAGCCTCTCGGGTCTGGATCAGACCTTAATGAGACGGAGACGAAGGAGCTTTATGAGACAACGATGAAGATAACAACTGAGTTATCCGAAGAGTTTCAAGTGAGTATTCCAGCCATGGAAGAGATTCCGGCACATGCAGGTCAGTTAAAGCTCGTGTACACCAGCCGTTATTTTCAGCCGCAGGCAGAAAAGCTGGATGATAGTTTTATTTTCACTGGTCCTTCGATCATAACACGTCAAGATGCTCCGGCCTTCTCGTTCGAGCTGCTTCGTGAACGGTACCCTCAAACCGTGTACATTGCCATGGGTACGATTTTAAATAAGAACTTGGATTTCTATCAGCTTTGCTTTGAAGCATTAGGGGATCTACCCGTGAATGTTGTTCTATCTTCAGGGAAATACACGGATATGGAGCCGCTGACGGAACAAATTCCTCCTAATTTTATCGTCAAGCCATACATTGCACAGTTGGACATGCTGCAGCATACAGATGTTTTTATTACACATGCTGGAATGAACAGCACGAGTGAGGCGCTATATTACAACGTTCCGATGGTGATGATCCCATTAACGTCAGATCAGCCTCTTGTTGCAGATCGGGTACAGGAGTTGGGCGCGGGTATTACTTTGAATAAACATAACCTCAGTGCAACTGATTTGAGAGAGGCGTTAACAGAAGTCCTACACAATTCACATTATAAACGGCAGGCTTACCTCATCGGTGAATCTTTACGCCAGGCTGGCGGTTACAAGCGGGCCGCCGAAATGATCATGAGTCATATGGGTTCAGCCCGAGGAAGTTACACAATTTAGTGGTGTTCCATTCAAAGTGAAGTGCTCCCTGTCAAGTGGACAGTGTAAAAAACAAAAAAACAGTTCGGTTGTCTAAGGAAAATATAGTACTAGACTGAAAATTATCAAGACCTAAACTTAAAAAAATCAAGTTAAATAAAGGGCTCTACATATTATGCATGACTAATATGTGGAACCCTTTATGTTTAACTATCGTTACCATCGTATTATGAGGTCAGCCAGTTATTACTGGTTGACCACTTTTTATTTTGGTGGTGTATTTGTCAGTAGCCGGGGCAGATCGGTCGTTCCCCTGGGTCCGTAACCCGTCGC